>JBPCWM010000161.1:0-6462 GCA_051009515.1 Rhizobiaceae bacterium
ATTTTGAAATACATATTGAATATCTGTCATTCGGAGATCCTGCATCGTGCCCCTTAACACCGCAATCGCGCAATTGGACCAGGTTGAAATTGCCTATTATGAAAACGACGCGCCCTCTGCGGCAGAAGTCGTTCTGTTGATCCATGGTTTTGCGTCGACTGCTCAGGTCAACTGGCTTGGTACAGGTTGGTTCAAACTTCTCTCCGAAGCGGGCTATCGGGTAATTGCCTTTGACAATCGGGGGCATGGTAACAGCAGTAAATTTTATAGTCCGGACGATTATGGGCCAGATATTTTTGCTGCAGATGCTCTTGGCTTGCTCGACCAACTCCAGATCGAAAGCTGCCATATAATTGGCTATTCCATGGGTGCTCGGATTGCCAGTTGGATTTGTCATGCAGCTCCTGGTCGGGTTAATCAGGCTGTATTTGGTGGAATGGGTGACAAAATCTTTGGGCAGGGACGTGACTATGAGGGCATAGCGCAAGCGTTGGAGACAGATAATCCGGAAGAAATTGAAGATCGTAGCGCATTGGCATTTCGCAGATTTGCAGATGCGACGGGAAGCGACCGGCGTGCCCTTGCTGCTTGCATTCGGCCGGCAAAACGCAAAATTACACCGGAAATTATCAAGTCCATCATCACACCCACCCTCGTTGTTGTGGGTAGTGAGGATGATGTTGGAGGCTCGGCGGTCGGCCTTGCCAGCATGATGCAAAATGCCGAATCACTGGTGTTGGACGGCCTGGATCACATGAAATCAACCGGTGCAGCAGGGTTTAAACAAGGCGCGCTGGACTTCTTTGATCGAGGCTCAGCTTAATGGTGCAGTTTAATATTCAGGATGAAGTAACTGATTTTGAAGGCGCGGAAAACAACAGATTGGCCGCAACGGTTTACCGACCACAACAGAACCACATATCTCATCCGCCCATTCTCCTGATGCATGGAGGAGGCCAAACCAGACATTCATGGGATGGTGCCGCCCGTATGTTGGCTGCACGCGGTAATATTGCAATCACCGTCGATGCACGCGGCCATGGTGACAGTGACTGGCTGGCCAACGAGAACTACAGCTTTCGCAATTATGCCGAAGACCTCACAACATTAGTTCTACAAGTGAAGTCTCGATTTGGAAAAGACGCGCTAGCTCCCGTTGTGGTTGGCGCGTCCATGGGCGGAATATCTGCCATGATTGCGCAATCCAGGGAAGACAAGGCCAACCCGTTGTTCTCCGCCATCGTGTTGGTGGACATCACGCCACGCATGCAGGCGTCGGGGGTTAACAAAATTATGGGCTTCATGTCCAAAAATATGCGCGACGGTTTTGCTGAAATCGAGGATGCAGCAGAGGCGATCGCCAGCTATCTGCCAAATCGCCAACGTCCAAAATCTCTGGGCGGTCTGTCGAAAAACCTGCGTCAGCAGGATGATGGGCGATGGTATTGGCACTGGGATCCGGCCTTTATCGATGGGAAACACAATATTGCCAGTGGAATCTATGGTAGTGCTGAAAGCTTGGTTGATGCTGCCAGACAAATTTCGGTCCCCACATTGCTGGTACGCGGCGGGAAGTCTGAACTCGTAACCGAGGAGGCCGCAAACGAGTTCGTCGCATTGGTGCCTCAGGCCGAGTATGTAGATGTCAGCGATGCTGGCCATATGGTGGCAGGAGACAAAAATGACGTGTTTGCCTCAGCCGTTATAGCGTTTCTCAATGCCAAAGGGTTGGCCTGAACGTCAATGCAAGGCCAGGAATTGGCTTCGTTCGCACCTGAATCGTAGATCTGTCAGGCTTGGTTTCATTAAACCCGGTAGCTGTCATGAGGCAGTGAACCGGGGTGGCCGTTTTTCTCGAAAGGCCTTCCGCCCCTCGTCATAATCGTGGCTCGAAAAGGTCAGATCGCTTTGCTGTTTTGCGTTGTCCCAATCCTGGGTGCGCAGCGCTGCAATCGCCGCTTTGGTAGCTCTGTGGGTAAGTGGTGCCAGTTGTGAAATCATTTTGGACAGTTGAATACAAGAGGCATCGATACGGCTTTCATCCAAAACTTCGAGCAGGAACCCCATATCCAGCATTTCGGTGCCGGATAGTGTTTCGGCAGTGAAAAGAAGGTGCTTGGCGTTTTGTCGCCCGACGGCATCAACAATATCCGCTATGGCATCGATCGGGTATCCAAGGCCGAGCTTTGCCGCCGGGATCGCAAACCTGGCATCTTGTGTTGCCACCCGCAAATCACAGGCAGCAGCCAGGCCAAAGCCCCCACCGAGGCAAAATCCGCGAATTTTCGCAATCGTCGGGACAGGACATGTCCGCAATGCGTCAAAAGCCTGCACATTGCTGGCTTCGTAGGTTCTGGCAGTTTTTGCATCCTTGCGCACTGTGTCAAATTCCGAAATATCGGCACCTGCACAGAAATTGTCGCCTTCACCGGAAACAATGATGACGCGGGCGTTTTCGGCGAGCAAGTTATCCAGTTCCGGCTTGACGCTCAGCCAGCCATCTTGGGGCAGTGCGTTCAGTCTCGCTGGGTTGGAAAAGGTCAAGTGCCCAATAAATCCCTCGACACGCGCAATCACATTGGTTTGACTCATTTCACTATAACCCTATTTAATATCTTTAAGCCGCTCCCGGCATGACCTAAGTAGTTGGGTGATGCAAGTTGCACTGTCATTTTGAAAGGCAGAATTGAGATGAAGGTTTCCGAAGAAAACAACTCTGTTTCCGACGTCGTTCAACTCGACCCGGTCTGGGGCGAATTGCGCAAGGAAGCCCAGACGATCATTGACAATGACCCGGCTATGAGCGGCTTTGTATATGCCAACGTCTTGAACCAGAAAACACTGGAAGATGCTGTTGTTCAACGCATTTGTGAGCGCCTTCATCAGCCTGAATTCTCTGCTGACATGATTCGCGGCGTCTTTAGTGAAATGCGGGCCGATTGGCCGGAATGGTCGGAAATCGTGAGAGTGGACATCGCCGCTGTTTACGACCGTGACCCGGCCTGCACGCGATTTATTGAGCCTATTTTGTATTTCAAGGGCTTTCACGCCATTCAGACACACCGCCTCGCACATTGGGCCTGGAACAAGGGGCGTAAGGATTTTGCCCTTTATCTGCAAAGCAGGTCCAGTCAGGTTTTCCAGACAGACATCAATCCTCAGGCCGTTTTCGGTCGCGGCATCTTCATGGATCACGCGACCGGAATCGTGGTGGGTGCCACTGCGGTGATCGGCAATGACGTCTCCATCCTTCAAGATGTAACCCTTGGCGGCACGGGCAAAGAAGGTGGTGACCGGCATCCCAAGGTGAAAGATGGCGTATTGATCGGAGCAGGGGCCAAGGTGCTTGGGAATATTGAGGTTGGTGCGTGCTCGCGCGTGGCAGCGGGTGCGCTGGTGGTCAAACCCGTGCCACCGAAATCAACCGTTGCCGGCGTTCCGGCCAAAGTGGTTGGAGTGGCTGGATGTTCTCAACCGTCGCGGACGATGGACCAAATTCTGGCAGACGACAAATAATCACAATTCATGAGACCATACCTCTTGCTTGATCAGGCGGGAACGTCGTAATCACCGCAAAATCAAAATGCGCGATATGGAAATGCAATGCTGACTCAATCGGAAATTGACAATCTGACCGACTATCTTTGCAAAGTGTTCGCCACCCGTGAACTCACGGTGTTGCAACACCCTGAATCGGATGACCAGGCCCTTGTTGCTATAGGACAGGAGTTTTTCGCTCGCATCGAGCGCGATGAGGACGAAGGCGAGTTGTCCTACAGCTTTTCAAAGGAAGTGCCCGACCAGCCCCATGATGAGATGGATGCCCATTTCAAAGCTATCTTCAACTCGCAAACTGTAGAAGTGCGCAAGCGGGCCAATAAGACTGATTCCGCAGAAGTCTATAAAAGCGATGAGTTTTTAGGCGTAATATATGATGACGATTCAAATGCCGAAGGCATGCAGGTCTTCAACATGGCTATTCTTGATATCGATTTGATTCCAGACGAATAAGCTCGCGGCAGATTGATTTGTTTCACCCTCAAACTATTGAGGTGTGACTACTATCTGCTCAACTGCCTTCTGCACCAATCGCTCCATCCTTTGCCAGTGAGGCAGATGCGTGCGGTGAAACCGATAGCGAATGCTCAAACCGGCTCCGGCAAACACATCGCGCAGACAAACGGCTTGGCCCGTTCCATTGTCTATCTGACATCGTGCAACCCAAGGCGGTATACTTGTGGGTGCGATGGCAAGTTCTTCGCCGTCATAACCTGAACCGTCGCGCAATTTTCGCAAAGCCAGCCCCGCAGGGCCACGCCTGGGCTGCCCCTGAAACAGCTTTGAGTACACAGCTTCCAATCTATCGCTCATGGACAAAGGCATCTCACGGCGTGTGACAGTCAGAAAGACCAGAGAGTCAATCCTGTCGGGTTTTAGAAACAGATCACCATTTGCATCGGTAAACCCTTCACCCGTTGGCCAGGTCATGATCAGATCAGCCTGATCCAGAGCATCACTTTCACGTTGGTTCGCAAACCGCATGTGGTTGAGCGGTATCTCCAGCACATCATTGCCCAAAATAAACTGGCGTGAGGTGGTTTCGGTTGTGAACTCGTGGGCAGAAATACGCTGCTGAACCTTAAGCAGGGTTAAGGCGAGGGCAAGCACACCAAGCGCAACTGCCAGTACCCGCACGTAGCGAGCAAATTTGCCAGTGCCTTTTCTCTTTTTGCCAGACTGGTTGCTATTCTTGTTCATGAAGCCACGCCTAAGCCCGGAAAGCTTGTCAAGCAAGGGGGTGTGCATCTATGTCGTGCAAAAGAAATGGAGAATGCCATGCCGATCTATGAGCTGGACGGACTTGTGCCGGACCTTGCCGGTCAAAATATTCCAAATGACAAGTGCTGGGTGGCACCCTGCGCCTCGATTATTGGAAATATCAGCCTGCGCCAGGACGCCAATGTCTGGTTTGGTGCCGTGTTGCGCGGCGATAATGAAGAAATCATCATTGGTGAGGGGAGCAATGTCCAGGATCTGGCCATGATGCACACCGATATGGGGTATCCGCTGACCGTTGGCACAAATTGTACCATTGGGCACAAAGCCATCATCCATGGCTGCACGATTGGTGACAATACACTCATTGGAATGGGCGCTACCATCATGAACGGTGCAGTTATTGGCAAGAACTGTCTTGTAGGAGCAGGGGCGCTCGTTCCGGAAGGAAAAATTATCCCGGATGGAGTGCTGGTTCTGGGAGCGCCGGGAAAAGTTGTGCGTCCTCTGGATGCAGGAACGATAAATGGACTGTCAGGAGCCGCCGAGCATTACGTTGCAAATAGTCGACGTTTTCGCAAAGAATTGAAAAGACTGGACTAACAGCGTTCAAAACGGAGGGCCAGCCTGCTTTTGCAGACTGGCCCTTTGACCTGGCCTCGGTGGGGACGGGGAAGTGGGGACGCGACCAGGTCAATTGGTTTCGTCGGGTGCCCGTCGATTCGTATCAGTAGCTGGCGACCTGACCTCTGCGATCATTGATCTTGGTCCAGCGACCGGTATGTCTTGTCGATTGACGCTTCAAGTAGCGGTATTTGGTACGGTTCCACTGCTTGACTTCGTTTTCCAGATTGTCCAGCACAAAGTCGGCTCGGTCTGTTCTCACCGTCAGAACAGCATGACCATCACCATTTGGTTGTTTGACAACTGTGATCAGCAGGCTGGATTCAGGCCAACCGCGTTGCAGCAGCATATAGCGCTTGAGCAATACGTAATCTTCGCAATCTCCGTAGCTCTTCGGATAAGTCCAGTGTTCCTCAACACCGTAGAGATCGAGATCGGTGACAGGCTGTACTGCCTCGTTGGAATAGCTGTTCACTTCAACAAGGTCCTTCCAGCGTTTGCGAGTCAGCTTGGGGGCCGCGGCCCGTTTGCTGCGCACAGCGCATTCCTGTGGAAGTTGCTGGCAAAAATAGGCATGTCCAATAGGCTGCGAGGTGCGGCCTGCGGTTTGCATGTGTTTGCTCGCCTGAGCGATCGAAGCTGATGAAATTACCCCTGCGAGTGTCATGGTTGTTGCCACGACCAATTTTTTAAAAGTGTTCATTTGTTTGGTCTCCCGTCCATGGCGAGAAACCTGACACATGAAATTTTACGTCAAATTGAGTTTAAGTCTCTGTTTTTAAATGTATTTTTATAAACGTTTATACAAATGTGAATCAAATTTGTATAAAATTTTATCTAATTTCAGAGTAGCCAACCTCTTTGCACATTTTGGGTAGGTGGTGCAGCGAAACAGGTAGCGTAGGAGCAAGGCTGCTGTTGGCGCACATTGCGAGAACGAAGGGCAGGTGCAGCGATGCAGTGTTCCTGTCAGCCCGCAACTCCCTTGCGCCGTGCAATTTGATTGCATTGAAGGAGGAGGCAGACGCCTGTTAGCTGAAGCGCCTATGTACTGCGCTTTGC
>JBPCWM010000162.1:0-2863 GCA_051009515.1 Rhizobiaceae bacterium
GCTGACCCTGCGGGATGAAATTCCAAGGTTGGTTCCCGGACCGGACGCGGCACTTGTCGCTAAACATGCATTGTTGTTTGAAGAATATATTACGCAACATCTGGATACAGAAGCTCTCCAGAAGCAACTGAAATCTCCCGCCGGCAATATTCTGCTGCACGGCCACTGTCATCAAAAAGCAGCTGGGGTCATGTCATCGGTTGAGCAGGTTCTCGATCTGCTTCCCGATACGCGGGTAGATTCTGTGGAATCCAGTTGCTGCGGAATGGCTGGTTCATTTGGTTACAAGACAGACACCCATCAGATTTCCATGAAAATGGGGGAGCTAAGTCTTTTCCCGGCAGTGCGTGCCCGACCACGGGAAAGTTTGGTCGTCGCAGATGGTACGTCATGTCGGCATCAGATCGCGGATGGAACGCAAACCGAAGCCCTGCACGTGGCCCGGGTTTTGGATTTGGCACTATCTGAAAAACAAATATAATTTTGGAAAACCTCGACATTCCGAATGAATCGCCAAACGATTGCGGAGCGGCGTTTTTTGATCAGAATTTTATTTGAAAATTGACCTTGACCTCAAGTTAACTTGAGGAATTAGGCTTGCTGCTATCGAAACTGCAATTGAACAATTCGTATAGGAGTGAAGACATGATTTATCACGTGTGGGCGAGATTCGACAACGAAACGGCGACAGAGCTTCTCGCAAAACTTACCGACGGCACCATTGCGAACCAACGCCCGGATGGGCCTGAGTTGGTTGCTTCCCTCAACCGGGCGGTGATGAACGAAGATGGTCTGGTTGAATGGAGTGAAATGTGTTTTTGTTCCAGCCCGCTATCGCATGAACGGGAAACCGTTCTGGATCTGCATTTTAATGACATAGTGACCGAGCCGATCGATGAAATTACCCAATATCGGGGCCGGCCGTTTATGGAACATCTGCAAGCGCTTGCGTAAAATTTGGATGCAGGTTGTTGAAGTTAGGCACTAGATCATTCCCAGTTTGCGCACCGTGTCCATCTCAGAAAGTCCGGCGTTTTCAAAACCCGTCAACCAATGTTCGCGATCCTTTTTGAGTTTGTGATACCTCAACAGGGAAGCGACGAATTTCATGTTTGAAAATCTGGCTGGATTGCCAACATGGAACTCCTCAATGGCTTTTTTGGCGCGATGTTTATCGCCAGTCATTGCTGCCAGAGCGCCGGTATAGGCCAGAATGTGACGTGACGGGGCCTGCCAACGGTCAATGATTTCCAGTGCTTCTTCATAGCGCCCCAGGAGATACAGCACCTCGACCATGCCCTCATAATGAGCTTCCGGAAAAAGCGGGTCGAGTTGTTGGGTTTTTTTGTGAAGTTCCAATGCCGCCTCTGCTTCTCCGGAGGCGCCAATTATGGTGGCGTGGAAATGGGTGCAATCGGTTGAATTGGGATTAAGCTCCATCGCTTGCGCGCTCAGTCGATGGGCCACTGAAAACTGTTCCGCAAACTGAAACGCCATGGCTGACTTGGCCAAAACACGCTCGTTATCCGGGGCCAGTTGGACAGCCTTTCGTGCATGATCAATCGCCTTGTTCACCTCGGCCTCTTCCTGCTGACCGGTGAAGAAAACCTTATAGGCCAGAAAAAACGAAATCTCAGAATGTACGAATGCATAATTGGAATCAGTCTCCAAAATCTTGTGAAGTTCCTGGAGGTAGTTGATGATGTCAAATTGCTGTTTGTTGCCGTGACTGATCTTCAACAATGCCTGATAGGAAGATAGATTGGGTGGCTTGTTCCTGGCTATTTTGCGGCCGGCATCGTCAATCACGCGCCAGGGGAGGCAACCGGCCAGTTGCTGGACGATTTCGTCCTGAAGCGCGAAAACATCATCGATCTGCCGATCAAACTTTTCAGAATAGATGGTGATGCCGCTGGATTTTTCCGCCAATTGTACGGTTACACGAACCTTGTTGCCGCTAAATCGTACTGTGCCGGAAATCAGATAATCGGCATTAATCTCCGCCAGGGGATTTTCCAGCCAAGATTGCCGTTCGCCAAGTCGCTGGGCCGTTTGCATGGATATCACAGCGACATCGCTGTGCCGCGACAGGGCGACGATCAGATCTTCGGTCAAACCCTGTGCAAGAAAGCCTGAATCAACCTGCGACAGGTCACTAAACGGCAGAACAAGAACGGAAGCCGCAAAGGCCGACCCGGTTGAAACGGGCTCGGTGGATGACGTGCGCTCTTCAACTGGTTCAGATGAATCAGTGACTTCTGCAACAAACCGATATCCGCGCTTTGACACGGTTTGAATGAAGTTTTGGCTACGACCGCTGTCCCCGACGGCCTGACGGACGAGATTGATCCGCGACGTGATGGCGGCGTCTGACACAATCCGCCCGCTCCACACTTCGCTGATCAATTCATCCTTGGAGATGATCCTGTCGCGGTGGTTGATCAGATACAGGAGGATATCAAAGACTTTCGGCTCTACCGGCACGACTTCGCCGTTCTGGCGCAGTTCGGGGATCTGAGAATCCAGCGAAAACGGCCCAAATCGGAAATTCAACTGCGGCGCCTCCCGGTCTTCAAGGTGAGAATTTCCGGACAAAAACCGGAGGTTTTCGTCAAGTAAATGCGTTCTGACTCTGACAGAAAACAGCATCGAAACCAAATGGAGTCAAAACATCATGAACGAATTATCCCACAGATTTGCACCAACTCTGCCACATCAGGCAGACATTGGATTTCTTCTCGATGGTGGTATTGAAACCACCCTGATCTTTCACGACAAACTGGATCTGCCGCACTTTGCTGCATTCACATTGCTTGAGACGCCGGAGGGACAGGCCGTTTTGCGTCGTTACTACAAACAATAT
>JBPCWM010000163.1:0-20644 GCA_051009515.1 Rhizobiaceae bacterium
TGTGGTGAACAGATCGCTGACATGGACGATGTCATTGACGACTGAATCAGCTTCAATCATTCCCGGCCAGCGCACAAATGCGTCGACACGAATTCCCCCTTCAAGCGTGCTGCCTTTGCCGCCTCTGAAGATCATCGGAGTGAAACCGGACTGCGGGGAGTATTTTGTAAAGTGACCATTGTCAGCCATGATGGCGACGATGGTGTTGTCGGCTAAGCCAAGTGTTTCCAATTCAGTAAGCAAGTCACCGATCCAACCGTCGAGAATTTTCATTTTCTCAACATAGGTGCCACCATTGGGCGTGGTGTATTTGTCGGTCGTGGTGCGAGGGCCGGTTAGCGGGTACAGTGGCCAATATTGCAGGAAGAATGGCTTGTCCTGTTTTGCCAATTTGCGCAAATGCTCCATGGCCTGATTCTGATACCGAACATTCATCTCGTCATATTTGGCTTCGGTCCACCTTTCTCCAGGCTTCATGTGGACTTCCTTGACGTTTTGGTCGCGAATACCTTCAACACCTGTGACCATGCTTGCGGCATCGGTTCTTAGCCACTTGTCCATAGTGAAGCGATTGTCGTAATTATTGTCTCCGATACCGATGGAGACTTCTTCGTTGGCTGCATCATCGTTGAAGATGGTCAGCTGTCCCTGCTGGTGAATTGGGAATGCAGCAAAGTCAAATCCCTGAAAATTGGGCCACGCTTCCTTGATGTCACCCATGTGCCATTTTCCGATATGGGTGGTGGCATAGCCCACACCGGACAGGACTTCTGCCAGTGTCTCTTCCTTGGCTGCCAGGCCGAAACCGGAAATATCAACAGAGGTATTGCCCATACCAACGCGATGCGGCTGACGGCCCGTCATGAAAGCAACGCGGGTCGGAGTACAAGAAGGTTCAGTATACATGCGGCCCAACCGCATGCCTTGCCGCGCGAACTTGTTGATCGACGGGGTCTCATAGCCCCGAACTGCATTCAGAGCCGCGCTCCCCAAATCGCCATACCCGACATCGTCGATGAGAATGTAGAGAATATTGGGTGGCTTCCCACCGTTCTTCTCGCGGAATTCAGTCAACGTAGCATCAAGTTTTTGGTCCTCGGCAGCCCATTTCTCCGCGTTCTGAGCCTCGGAAATATAATACTCAGCGTCGTGTGGAACTTTGGACTGGGCCAGGGCAACACCGGGCAAAGCTCCCAGAAAAAGGGTGGCAACAGTCGTTTTCAGCAGATTTTGAAACATCGGTTCGAATCCATGATTGTTCTGATATCCTTCGACATAACACTGCAAAAATATAATGTTAAGTTGCCACTTGAACATATGGCAAAAAAAGACCTCTTGAAGGCAATCCGATCAGTTCCTGCGCTTTTGCCTGCCGTTAGTTTGTTGACATTGCAGACCACGCGCGAAACAGCTCCGGACGTTGCTTGACCATCGGGGCCAGTCGGCCAAAAAAATCTTCTGTAGCTTCGGATATGGCCTTGTCCTTGTCTTCATTATCCAGCTTGAGCGGCTTGCCGATTGTGACCTTGAAATCGAGCGGATCAGGATTTGGAACAGCGAAGACAGGAAGAATTGGGCACCCTTGCTTGTAGGCAATTCCGGGGGCACCTGCGGCAACCTTCAGTCGACCTGATAGAAAGTCCAACTCCACGAATTTGCGACCCTCGTAACCGCTGGCATAGATGGACACCACACCGTTTCCGCTGAGTCTTTGTCGTATCAGGGCACCGGCTTCATTGGGGCTTTCGCGCCGATAGACAATTCGTTCACGCAGATATTTCAGTTCGAAATTCTGTCGGATCGGATTTAGAAATGTGAGCCCGAATTTGGTATCGGAAAACCCGTGTTCGGGGCGGCTTAAATGGGAAGGTGTATATCCATTTTCCCGCAACGCAATGTACTGCACGTAATTGGTATAGACCAGATCGGCCAACCAAAGAACGACGCCGTGCCCCTGCGCGAGCGCTGCATCAATGTGCTCAGTTCCCTCAATGGTGATATCAAAAGGAGGAGCACGAAACTTGGCTCGCAGGAAGGCAAGAAGAGCGGTCAACCGCGCCGTGATGCTGTTTCTCATAATGCCTCTTGCTTGCTTGACGGTGATCTCAAGTGCCCTGGCGATTTGCTTTGGAGAGGAAAAATCGAACAATCCGACTGGCAGGAATCGTGAAAGCAGGCCGCATGTCGGAATCAGCATTCGTCTTGGCAGGAGGCAGGCCAAAATCGTGCCTGGAACAAGGGCAATCAGAACGAAGAAATCTCTTGGCTTTATCCAGCGACGCTTGATCACTGTCGAATTTTGGCGGGATTGCAGCCCTTTGGTCATAGATCTGACCGGCTCGCCAACAAGAGAATTCCGGATTCACTATATGTCTTCATCTCTTTTCCTGCATTGCCCGGTTTGCGGGTGGGACAGCGAACAAGTGAAGTCTGCCGATCGCTGGTGTAAGTTTGTTCTCAACGTGTTGAGATTTGGTTTAACCGTTGCTGGCCAGCAAAATCACACCACTGGCAACGATTGTCGCGGCGATAAGGCGCAACTGCCAGGGACGCTCACCAAACCAGATCACCCCTATGAGAGCGGCGATGATGACGCTGGATTCGCGAATGGCACTCACTGTGCCGAGTGTTGTCAGATTTTTGGCATAGATTGCCAGACCATAGGCCAGCGCTGAAACCATGCCTCCCAACAGTCCGATGGCATAGGTGCGCAGTGCAACTGTTTGCAACACGTGTCGCCGATAGAAGAGGAAACCAAATCCCGCAATTGCTTCCAGCAGAAACAACCAGCCGATATAGCCCATCGGGCTAGCGGACACACGAACCCCCATGCCGTCAACAATTGAGTAGGAAGCAATCGTAATACCAGTCAGCACCGCAACGATCACTGTACCGGTATGCAGTTTCCCGCTGCGACGGTCCAGAAACAAAGTGCTGATACCGAAGGATACGAGCAACAGACCACACCACGCGACCGGAGACAGGTATTCATCGGCAAAGACCTGCGCACCCAGAGCAACCATGACCGGAGCCACACCTCTTGCAATCGGGTAAACCTGGCTTAAATCGCCGAAGCGGTAAGCCACCACGAGAAGCCCGTAATAAAAAAAATGGATAAAGGTGGACCCGGCGATGAAAGGCCAGCTTTCTGGTGCGGGTGGCAAATAGACAAACACCATGACAAGGCCCAGTACGCCATGGCCAAAATTGATCAGGCCCATGGTCAGCGCGCGGTCGCTTGCTCCCTTGATGAGGGCATTCCAGAAAGCATGGAGAAAGGCTGCCACCAGAACCAATATGATGGCCAGATGATATGTGTTTTCCATCGACAACTTAACGTCTCAGATCACCGGCTCACCCACCATGCCTGCAAGGAGTGTTTCTTTGCAGCGATGTGGGGAACGGTTGATCAGATGTCGTTATCAACGTGGCCAGGGCAGTGAATAGGTTTTCACATTTGTGAAGAATTTCATTGCTTCCAGCACACCTTCCTTTACTGCGTTGCCGGAATCCTTGATGCCGCCAAATGGCGACATTTCGATGCGATATCCCGGTTGCTCCCATATGTTGACCGTGCCCACGTCCAACCCGTTTATATAGTTGATCGCCCGGTTCAGATCATTTGTGCATACGCCCGATGAGAGGCCGAACTCGGTGCCATTGGAGATCTCCATGACCTTATCATCATCGTCGGGAACCCGTACCACCGGAATGATGGGCCCAAAGGTCTCTTCCATCACAAGTTCGCTGTCATGAGGCACATGGTCAACCGTGATTGGTGGCAACAATGCACCATTGCGACCCGGGTCATAGAGCACTTTGGCACCGCGTTTTTCGGCATCATAGACCCGGCGCTCAAAGGTTTCCGCGGCCTTGGAATGAATGACACAACCTAACTGTGTGTCCGGGTCCATGGGGTCTCCGAAGCGGATCTTGCGCGCCTTTTCTTCAAGCATTGGAACCAATCTGTCGGCAATCGATTCCTGCGCCAGAATACGTTTCACCGCAGTGCACCGCTGCCCCGAATTGCCTGTGGCACCGGCAACAGCGATTGTCGCCGCTTTTTCAAGGTCGGCGTCATCAAGGTCGTTGAGAATGATCAGCGGATCATTGCCCCCTAACTCCAGCGCAGTGCGCGTGTAACCCGACTTTTCAGCAATCATTTTGCCAACGGGTACACCTCCGGTGAACGTGATGATGTCAATATTGTCATTGACGATCATCTCCTCACCGATGTCAGCCGGCATGCCGGTAACTACCTGAAACATCTCACTAGGCAGACCGGCATCATAAAGAATATCGGCGAGGCTGAGCGCCGTCAGTGGTGTTAGCTCGGTTGGTTTGCACACCACACAATTGTTTGTGGCGATTGCCGGAGCAATCTTGTGCGCGACCATGTTCAACGGGTGATTGAATGGAGTAATCGCGGAGATCGCGCCAACCGGCTCGCGCTTTGTGTAGATCTTGCGATCTTTCCCCTGAGGGGTCAGATCACAGGAAAAGATCTGACCATCATCAAGAATGGCCAGTTGCCCCGCCAGTGTGAACACGTCATAGGACCGTCCGGTTTCATAAAGCGAATGCTGTTTGCAGATGCCCAGCTCCAATGTTAGCCAATGGGCAAGTTCTTCACGTCTTTCTCGGATCAACTCGGCCGCACGGAACAGGATTTGCTGGCGCTCGTACCGTGTCAGTTTGGGCTTATAATTTGCAGCAATTTCAAATGCGCGTGCTGCGTGTTCTGCCTGCCCTGCAGGCACCGTGCCGATTACTTTATCGGTATAGGGATAAAGCACTTCAACCACTTCTTTAGTGGTTACTTTTTCACCGCCGATACGCATTGTGTCATGACGCACGTTGTTTTGGGTTCGACTCATTGATCAATGCTCCTGTTCACGATGCCGGCTGCGTAGCAGCGGCCCGGGTGGCGTAAAAAAAAGCGTCGAAGTTTCTCAATTCCGGCGCATCAGGCATGTTTGGCAGTGGGCGATTGACGATGAAGGGCACTTCCTGCTCGGTGAGCCCTCCGTGGGAGCGCAATGGCTCGTTCAACGCCGCAAGATCATGGCGCTTCTCGCTTGTCCCCAAAGTCATGTTCTCGCCGGAGATGATCACCAGATCGCCCATTCTGTCCTGCGGCAGGCCAAACTGGTCACAAGCCTCCTCTCGCCCCAAGACACAAATGATGTCATTCATGGCCGCCAGTTTGGCGATCAGGTGCTGTTGATCAGCACTTTCGGGAAGATAGACGGTTGCGAATGACCCAAGTGCACCGTGGTGGACAACATAGGGGTCTGTGATTGGCAGTATAACGCGGGCCTTCTCCAGCCCCAGCCATTCATCAAACAGGTCTTGCAGATAGATTGCAGCAGGTGATCCGTCAGCCAGATGTTTGGGCTTCATGCCATGATCACCGGTAATAACTATAGCTGCACCCATGGCGTCCAGTTCGGTCAGATGCCTGTCTACCATGGCATAGAAGGAGTTAGCTTCTTCGTCACCCGGTGCATGTTTGTGCTGAATATAATCCGTTGTCGTCAGATACATGATGTCTGGTTTCTTTTCCTTGAGCAGTTTAACGCCCGCTATGAACACGAACTCTGAAAGGTCAGCGGAATAGACCTCCGGTACTGGTGTGTTCAGCCATTGGGACGCATCATCAATTCCGTTTTGGTCGACAGTCGTTGTGTCAGAACGCTCAGCTGAAAAACACCAGGCACGATTTTCATCAAATTTTAGTCCATGTCCAAGCAAAGCCCGCAATTTGTCCTTGGCAGTCACAACCGCAATCGATTTGCCTGCTTCGTAAAATTTGGAAAAAATCGTTGGTGCACGAAGGAACTTGACGTCATTCATCATGACTTCCGTGCCTGTTTCGGGGTCGTATAGAAAGTTGCCGCAAATGCCATGCACGCTCGGTGGACGGCCAGTTGCAATTGACAGATTGTTGGGATTGGTGAAGCTGGGAATCACACTATGTGCGAAGCGCACCGTGCCTTCTTCCCGGATCCTTTTTAGGGTCGGCATCAATCCCGCCTTGATGGCTTCATCAAGATAGGCGGGCTCGCAGCCATCCAGACATATGGCAATGGCGCAGGTATGGGGCATTGCGTAGTCGCGACCATTCACGGTCACATCGGAAGTATTGTGGGACATATCATTCATCAGAGGTTCCGGTCTTTTAATATGCTGGAATTTGTTGATCGGTGAGGAGCTTCATTCTGTTCAGGCAGCCAGCTTCGCGCGTTCGGACAGAGCAGAATCTGGCGGGGCCGCGCTGTCGACCCCCATCTGTTCAAGTGCGGATGCCGCGGCCTTGACCACACCTTCCATGACCGGGCCATCCATCTGTCCGATACAGCCAATTCGGAAACTGTCCACTACGGTCAGTTTGCCGGGATATATGATATATCCGGACTGTTTCATGAGATCGTAAAACCGGTCAAATTCGAAGTCCGGATGGGCCGGACTAAAGAAGGTTACAATAATAGGGGAGAGCCATTG
Source organism: Rhizobiaceae bacterium (assembly GCA_051009515.1). Classification (GTDB taxonomy): domain Bacteria; phylum Pseudomonadota; class Alphaproteobacteria; order Rhizobiales; family Rhizobiaceae; genus Pseudahrensia. The sequence continues at coordinate 6,505 of JBPCWM010000163.1, forward strand.
GTCGGTCAGCAGGGTTTCAAAACCCAGCGCCCGCATTCCATGTACAACAATATTGCGATTGGCAGTGTATCGGGCACCGCGTCCCTCAACTCCACCTTCCAGCCTGTGTTGATGCAAGGCTTCCAGAAAGGCCGCAACCACATGGGTCGGCGGTGTAAACCGCCACTGGCCGGTATTTTCCATCACCGACCACTGGTCATGAAGGTCAAGCGAAAGGGAATGGCAATTGCCTTTGCAAGCTTCAAGGGCAGTTTTTTTGGCAATGACAAATCCGAATCCCGGGACACCTTCAATGCACTTGTTTGCAGATGACACGAAGGCCTCACACTGAATCTGGCGTATGTCCAGCGGCAGGGCACCAAAGGCACTCATAGAATCGATCAGCAATTTCCGCCCTGCTGCAGCGGTGGCATGCGAAATTTCTTCCACCGGGTTGAGTATGCCGGAGGAAGTTTCGCAGTGAACCACGATGACATGAGTAATGGACGGATCCTGTTGAAGCGCCAGGCTCACTTCTTCACCACGGGGTGGCAGGTAATCGCCCTTGTCAATGACCACATGCTGTCGTGCGATGCGCTGCAGGGTTTGCACCGTGCGCTTGCCATAAGCTCCGTTGCTGAGTACGAGAGTTTTGCTGTCCGGGCCAAGCAGCGAACCGAGCATTGCCTCAACTGCGAAGGTTCCGCTGCCCTGCATGGGGACACAGTCAAAAACGCCGTCATCATCGCCAATCAGGGCCAGCAAATCACTGCGCACCTGACGTGTCATGGCTCGAAAGTCACCATCCCATGACCCCCAGTCCCTTAGCATTTTTTCTTTCACTGCAAATGACGTTGTCAACGGGCCGGGTGTAAGCAGATAGGGCTCACCCAGTCTGGGTGTCTCGAGCGGTGAGACCGGCTGCACCCGGTCTGGTTGGTGATGGTTCGACATGATCAGCGCCTGTTTTTGATTAGGACCAATATTATCTGCGTGACATCTATTCTTTCATTATGAAAATCGATAAATCATATTATACCATAAGATCAATCGATAGATGGTGCAGGGGCATTTCCCAATGCGATATGTACAATTGCGGGCATTCCACCACGTTGCTGTTGCTGGCGGATTTTCGCGGGCGGCAGAGGTTCTGCACCTCACCCAGCCTGCAATCTCTGATCAGGTGCGCAAGCTTGAAGCCGAGTACGATGTGCGCCTTTTCAACCGGGAGAAGAAGCAAGTGACATTGACGCGGGAAGGCTCAAAGCTGCTGGAAATCACCCGCAGGCTTTTCGAAGTGGAAGGGCAGGCGCAAGAGCTCTTGTCGCAATCACGCATGGTCAAATCGGGAAAGTTGGCTATCATTGCGGATTCAGCCCACCATGTGACAAATGTGATTGGGCCCTTTCGCGAAAAACATCCCGGTGTGTTTGTTTCCATCGCAGTGGGCAACAGCCAGACCGTGCTGAGCGACCTCGCTTCCTACGCTGCGGATATTGGTGTTTTGGGACAAGTGCCTGAGGGAGATGCCTATGATGTCATTGAACTCAGTTCCACTCCGATCATTGCCTTTGCTTCGGCGAATGGTCCGTTTGCCGAAAGGAAAAGCATTGAGTTCGACGACCTTGCCCAATTGCCTCTTGTCATGCGCGAGAAAGGGTCGAGAACACGTGCCAAGGTTGAGGAACTGGCCAGGTCAAGACAATTGGAACTTGATATCAAGATTGAGGCGGAAGGGCGGGAAGCCGTGCGCGAAATCGTGGCTTGTGGAGAAGGTCTCGGCCTTGTCTCTCAGGCAGAGTTTGGACGCGATGCGCGGTTGATTCCAATTGAAATTTCCAACGCAAGTCTGACCATGGATGAGGCTCTGATCTGCTTGCGGGAGCGCCGCGATAGCATGTTGGTTCGAGCCTTTATGGACGTGGCACGCGATGCAGCACGCAATCAAGTACTTTGAACACCGGTGGACATGAGTTTCATACGACTGGTTGCATGATCGGCATGAGTCATGCGGTGGTCCAGCATTAGTCGGCTTAGCCGCGAGACATCAGCAGCGTACTCATCAAGTCCAGCCAGATTGTTCAATTCCTGTGGGTCGTTTTTTATGTCGTAAAGCAGGGGCGGGAGCCCGCCATTGAAGTGCACGTATTTGAAGCGCTCATCCCGCAGAACAGCATAATTGGCCTGGAACTGATCCAATTGAAGAAATTTCTGTGCAGCAGAAGGATGTATGGGATCGCTAAAATCCACTTCTGCAAATATGTGATTACGCCAGTTGGCCGGAGGCTCGGCACTGACAAAGGGCAGCAAGGAACGGCCATTAAATGCCAGAGGAGCTTCACCACCCAACCAGTCCAGCACGGTTGGTGCAACATCGATTGATTCGGTGAAATGATCGATGGATTTGGCAGCGTGACTGCGCCCGCGCGGGTCTCGTATGATGAGCGGAATGTGCAGGGCGCTGTCAAACGGCCCGTGCTTGCCCCACATGTAGTGATCCCCCAGATGCTCGCCATGGTCAGCCGTCACAATAATCATCGTATCGTCAAACTGTCCGGACTTATGCAGATAGTCGATCAGGCGCCCTATATGGTGATCAACTTCGGTGGCCAGACCGAAATAAACTGCACGCAAGGCAGCAACATCTTCGTCGCAGATGGCCTTTTGGTTGCCGTCAAACCCGACATAAAGGTGGAAATTCCCGGGTTCTGCATAATTAGCTGCAAAATAGGGGTGGCAGTCCATATGGTCGTTGAGATGGTTCTGGCGCACAGGCAAAGACAGACCTTTTGGATCATACATTTTGTTATAGGGGTGTGGTGCAGCCAGCGGCGGATGGGGGCGAATATATGTGACCAGTGCAAACCAGTCCTGATTTTCGCGGGCCGAGAGTTCTTCAATGGTCCGATTGGTCAAAAAGGCAGTATCGCTGTCTTCGGCGGCATAGAGCACAGGGTCGCAAATCTGAGCGCTTTCCCTCGTGCCATCCTCACCAATCGCCGCATAGAGGTTCCAATAGTTGTCCGGCAGATCGTATCCCTTGCCTTTCAAATAACCAACCCAGGAAGAACTCGTCTCCAGGCGCATTTGTACAATTTCTGAAAAGCCGGGTGCCACCCCTTCATAGGTCTTTAGGTCCGGGTCATTTGGATGTTTGCCAAAGGGGTCAGCGCTCGCATCGGTATAGCCAAAAAGCAGTGGCTCATAACCACATTTTCGTAATTCGCTCCCCAAAGTAGCGTAATGGGACTGGAGTGGCGTACCATTGCGCACCGACCGGTGGTTCATCGCATACAAGCCGGTCAGCAAGCTGGCTCGAGATGGACCACAGGGCGTAACCACAGTGTAGTGCTGATTAAAACTCACACTGTCCTGTGCCAGGGCACGAAGATTGGGCAAAGCAAGCTCTGACTCCAGCGCTCCTTGCAGGCAATCTGCTCGAAACTGGTCAATGACTACACACAATACTTTCTTGCCCGTCATGCCTGGGTCTCCGTCCAAACTTGCCGCACCATTCCACCTGCGCGATCAATTCCTGCAAGTCTCCATGATTGGCGAAGATTCAGTCTGCTGACAAGCACCGATCGCTCCGAGGTTCCGTGCTGCCCAACCGCACTGTATTTCAGGGGTTTGCGGGGGCAATCAAGCTAATTTGGCTTGCAAGAAGTTGAGTCAAAACAACAGCATAAAGAATTACCCTTTGACGAAACACTTATTTAGGGCTTTCATAAAAATGCAGTCGCAAAAGGTTCACACAAGGTGACTAGTTGCGAAAGACCGATAAAAATCTCAGGGAGAGGTTGCTCATGAAGAAAATATTTTTGACAAGCGTTGCCGCATTTGCGCTGACGGGTACTGCCTATGCTGCCGGATGTCCGGAAGCTACAGTGGCAGACATGAAGGGTGTCGCAGCCGGCGCATTTCCGCAGCAGTTTGAGCTGGCCGAATTTCAGGCGGCAGGCAATTGCACTCTTACATTTCAGGAAAATCCTGCAATGAAGGAACTGAATGCCCAGATCCAGGGCAATCCCGATTTGCCACCATTGGCTGAGCGAATTCCTGAGGAGCCTCTGGTTATCGTTCCCTATAAGATGATCGGCACCTATGGCGGTACGCTTGATGCTTTGTCCAATGCCACTGAAGCTGGTACTTCGGACTTCCTCTCGATCCGCCATGTTAATTTGGTGCGCTATTCAGATGATCTGCAAACCATCGTTCCCAATATTGCAAAAAGCTGGACCTGGAACGACGACTATACCGAACTGACATTCAATCTGCGCAAAGGGCATAAGTGGTCGGACGGTGCTCCCTTCACCGCCGAGGATGTCAAGTTCTGGTACGACAACCTGGCCCTTGACCCCAAGGTCATCGAGAAGCCGAAAGACTATGTTCTGGTTGGTGGCAAGCGCATGGACGTCGAGGTTGTGGACGCGCAAACAGTCAAATTCAAGCTGCCTGCTCCCAAGCCGGGCCTGATTGCACATTTTGCAACATCCTTTGCGCAAGGGTTCCAGCCCAAACATTTCCTTGGCCAGTTCCATCCCGACATCAACCCTGATGCCGATAAGAAGGCCAAGGAGCTTGGTTTTGAAAATGGATATGCCGTCATCAAGGCCTATTTTGGAAATTCCGACTGGACGGATACGCCTTCTCCGTTGCTTAACAGCCCGGACAAGGTCGCCAACATGCCAAAGGCGGTTGTACCAACGCTGGAAGCTTTCCTTACGGTTTCAGACACTACGGAAGGGCGCCACTATGTGGCCAACCCCTATTTCCACATGGTAGATACTGCCGGCAATCAGCTGCCCTATATCAACGAACAGGATGAAGTTTACGCGAATGACAACCAGGTGCGCCTGTTGAAGTTGGTCAATGGCGAGGTCGACTACAAGACCCAATCCTTGCAATTGTCAGATGCTCCGCTGTTGCTGGAAAATCAGGAAAAGGGTGGCTATTCCATCCAGTTGAAGCCGAAGATTGCCATGCATGCATTCTCGTTCAACGTGACGTCAGCGGATGAGGAAAAGCGCAAGGTTTTCGGAGATTTCAATTTCCGCATGGCCATGTCACAGGCAATAAATCGTTCCGAATTGAACGAGGTCGCCTATTTCGGTCAGGGAACGCCACAGCAATATACCGGCTTCTCTCCATTGCCTGAATTTGTCGACGAAAAATGGAAATCCTTCGGCACGGCGTTCGATGCCGATGGGGCCAAGAAGATGCTCGACGATCTGGGGCTTGCAGACAAGGATGGCGACGGGTTCCGCGAGCTTCCAAGTGGCAAGCCGCTGGTTCTCAACTTGCAGTTTGCAACCCAGGGTATTGCTGGACAGGTCGTCGAACTCGTTGGCCAGTACTGGTCCAATGTCGGCATCAAGACCACGGTTAAGGAAGTGACGCCGGACGAGTATCGCTCGGCTCAATCTTCCAACCAGCTGGACGTGGGTCTTTGGGAAAAAGGCCAGCCTTTGGGTATCATCCTTGGCAATAACGAGCTGTGGGTTCCACCGTTTGAAAACTATTTCGGCCATCGCACAGGCATGCTGTGGGCTGAATGGGTCGATACGAATGGCTCAAAGGGCGTAGAACCACCGGACTATGTTAAACAGCTGATTGCGGACATCAATGCATTTCAGTCTGAGCCTGTGGGAACAGACAAGTCCAAAATGCTTGGTGCACGTCTTGTTGAAAATCTGACTGGAAATCTGATCTTTATCGGCACAGCGCTGACACCAGATCCGATTTACGTCAACAACAAGCTGAAAAACGTTCCTGAATTCAAGACGGCCTCTTACGAGTATTATCGCACATACCCGTATCGCGGTGCGCAATGGTTCCTTCAGGAATAGGTCCAAATCTGAATTAACGACATGCAACCGGGCAGTGTGAGCTGCCCGGTTGTACATTCTGCATGTGACCGGTTGACGCCACCCGTTGTGCGCGTAGACTTTCACTCAGCAAGGGGATCCAAGTTTTGAATTTTAGGCAAGGGTAAGTATGGGGCGCTTCCTGCAGTTTACATTTATGCGCGCAGTGATGGCGATGTTCACGCTGCTCACCGTATCCCTTATCGTATTCACCTTGATGGAACTTGTGCCGGGCAGTTGTGCAGAACGCTATCTGGCATTCAAAAACACCCAGGGTTCTCAAATCACAATTGACGACATCAAGGCGGAGGAAAAGCGCCTTGGGCTTGATCGGCCATTCGTGGTGCGATGGGTCAGTTGGGTCGGTGATGTGATGCTGCGCGGTGAATTTGGCGATAGCTGCATTTTACGGTTGAATATCAACCAATTGCTCAGCGATAAATTCTGGATCAGTCTTGCCATTTGTCTTGCCGCGCTGTTTGCAGCCTATTTGATAGCCATACCGGTGGGCATCCTATCGGCTTCCTCCAACAACGCGGTGGCCAACAATACGCTGCGTTTCGTTTCCTATCTGGGTCTGGCTCTGCCTAACTTCCTGCTGGCGCTCATCATCATGCTGGTATCGACAGTGCTGTTTAACGATTCACTGACGGGACTCTTTTCCAAGGAATATCGTGATGCTGCGTGGTCAATGGCCAAATTCTGGGATTTCCTGTCCCGTGCCTGGTTGCCCATATTCATTCTTGGGTGGTCAGCGACCGCCTTTGCCCTGCAAACCGTGCGGGCACTCATGCTGGATGAAATTGGCAAACTCTATGTGACTGCCGCTTCGGCGCGCGGCATATCCGGGCGTAAACTTTTGTGGCGCTACCCGGCCCGTCATGCCCTTGGCCCGGTAATTAATTCGCTTGGGTTTGACCTCAACAGAATTTTTAATGAATTACCGGTCGTGGCGTTGATCCTGACACTTACGGAAGCTGGAGCCTTACTCATCGAAGCTCTGGCCCGTTCCAACGATCAGCAGCTTGCGGGCGCAATTATATTTCTTCTGACGGCAACCATTGTTGCCCTGAATTTCGTAACTGACATTCTGTTGGCGCTGATGGATCCGCGGGTCCGGCGTGGATTGTTGGGGTAAGACCATGAGCGCAGCGACCATTAAAACTGATGAATTGCAATCCTCGCCTGCTGGCGTCGGCGGCGACCAGGACCTGAAAGCGCAAAAGCGCAAGGAGGCTTACTATACCGCCTCCCAAGGTCAGCTCATCTGGTCGCGGTTCAAGGGAAACCGGTCAGCCATGGTGGCGCTGTGGGCACTGACAATCATGATCCTGATGGGTCTGTTTGCCCCGTTCCTTTCCCCCTATGATCCAACGATTGCTGGCCGCGACAAGGAATATGAAAACGGGGCTCCGCAGATCCCTAAATTCTGGGACGAAAACGGATTTTCGGCCCGCCCCTTCCTGTATTCGACCAAGCGTGAACGGTCGATCAAGACCAATTTCCGCTGGGTGATCACGTTAGATCGCACCGAACGGCGCTATGTGTACTTTTTCGTAAAAGGGTGGGAATACAGTCTGATCGATATCGAGTGGGACTTGCCTGGCACGATGCTTGACGTCAAGGTCAAGACCCTCACGTTTGATACCCATCTGTTTGGAATGGACAAGGGTGGCATTCACCTGTTTGGCACAGATGCCAGCGGCAAAGACATATTTTCACGAACCCTGCATGCCATCTGGACATCGTTGGCGGTGGGGACCCTTGGCGTGTTGATCTCATTTGTATTGGCCCTCGTGATTGGGGGCGTGGCCGGTTATTTTGGGGGCTGGATAGATTCCGTATTGCAGATGGTGACTGATGCCATCAGGACCGTCCCACCCATTCCTCTGTTCATGGCGCTGGCAGCTTTCATGCCGGATTCATGGAGTTCTGAAACCCGCTTTTTCTTTATTTCAATTATTCTGGGCCTGATCGGCTGGCCCACGCTCGCCCGGCGCATACGCACCCATTTGCTTTCCGAACGGAGCCAGGAATATGTGCTTGCAGCGGAACTGTGTGGCGCATCCTCCGGCCATGTGATCAGACGGCACTTATTGCCCAGTTTCACCAGCTATATAATTGTCGATCTGATGATCTCCTTCCCTTATATGGTGCGCTCGGAAACCGCCCTGTCCTTTATTGGGCTGGGCTTGAAAGATCCGGTGAATTCGCTTGGATCCATGATGCAGAATGTGTCGAAGGCAGATGTGCTACTTAACTACCAGTGGTATTTCATACCCGTGCTGTTCTTTATCGCGCTGGTACTGGCATTCGTATTTGTCGGTGACGGGCTTCGCGATGCGGCAGACCCCTATTCGGGGGTCAAGAAATGACGCTCCTTACCGTCGACAATCTGACCCTGGAGTTTGATACGGATGAGGGGCGCATCACGGCCGTTGATGATGTCTCCTTTGCAGTCAATGCAGGTGAGGTCCTGGGTCTGGTTGGAGAGTCCGGCTCAGGCAAATCGGTAACCGCGAAATCGCTGATGCAACTTAATCCGGGAAATGGCAGTTACAGTTCACAAAGCCGCATCACGCTGACCCTTGAAGATGGGCCGGTGGATGTTTTGAAGCTGAAAGGCAACAAGGCGCTGCAAGTGGTGCGCGGCGGTGCTGTATCGATGATTTTCCAGGAGCCTATGGCCAGTTTCGCTCCCGCCATCACGATCGGTGATCAGATGGTGGAGCAACTTGTTCTGCATAAGAAAATCACCGACAAGGAAGCCAAGGCCATCTCGATCAGCATGCTCGAAAGGGTCGGCATCTCGGATGCGTCCAAACGATTTGGGCAATATGCGTTTGAACTTTCAGGGGGTATGCGCCAGCGCGCCATGATTGCCATGGCCCTGTCGACCAATCCGAAATTACTGATTGCCGATGAACCGACAACTGCTCTAGACGTGACCATTCAGGCTCAGGTAATTGATCTGATGAAGGATCTGGTGGCCGAATTCAACATGGGGATCATCTTCATTACCCATGATCTTGGCGTGATTGCACAGACCGCAGACCGTGTAGCGGTGATGTATCTTGGCAAAATTGTCGAACAGGGACCGGTGCGCGATGTGATCCGCACGCCGGCCCATCCCTATACGCGCGGATTGTTGAACGCCATACCGAAATTGGATGATCTGGATGCTGAACTCACACCTGTTCCCGGCGATATTCCAAGCCCTCTGGAACGCCCGTCCGGCTGTGTTTTTCACACAAGATGTGGGCTGGCTGAGCCACGGTGCAGTTCTGGCGTTCCGACTATGGAAAAAGTGAGTGATGATCACATCGCCGCCTGCTTTGTCACCGCGCAGGAACGGAACGCGGCATGAGTGACGAGCAACCATTGCTTTCAGCAAAAGATCTGTCGGTTCATTTTAAACTGCGCGGTGGTGGCTTGTTCAGCGCTCACACACTAAAGGCCGTTGAGGCGGTGAATCTGGATATTCCAAAGGGATCGTTCTTCGGACTGGTAGGAGAGAGTGGCTCAGGCAAAACCACACTGGGCCGTGCTTTCCTAAAGGCGCTGACCATCACCCGTGGTGAAGTTCAATATGATGATGGAGAGGTTGATTACGATCTGCGAAATCTCTCAAAGGAGAACCTCAAGGATTACAGAAAAAGGGCGCAATTGATATTTCAGGACCCTTATGCCGCGCTCAGCCCTCGCATGACGGTCCGTGACATTATTGCTGAGCCCCTTGAAGTCATGGGGCTAACCAGTTCACGCGAAGAAACCGATGAACGGGTTCGGGAGATAGCGGCTCGGTGCCGCTTGAATTTGGAACATTTGAGACGATTCCCGCACGCATTCTCCGGCGGGCAACGCCAGCGCATTTCCATTGCCCGGGCTTTGGTCTCCAATCCCCGTTTCGTCGTTGCCGATGAAAGTGTCGCAGCGCTCGATGTGTCCATTCAGGCTGATATCCTAAATCTGCTCAAGGAATTGCAGCGTGATATGGGGCTGACCTACCTGTTTATCAGCCATGACCTGTCGGTTGTTGCACATATTTGCGATCACGTGGCGGTCATGTATCTCGGGCGCCTGGTGGAAACAGCGCCAACCCGCGACCTTTTTGCCGCTCCGCGCCACCCTTATACCAAGGCACTTTTGTCAGCGATTCCCTCTCTTGACCCGGATAATCGGGGCAACAATCAAAAGCTGGAGGGTGAAATACCTTCGCCGACGAACCCGCCTCCCGGTTGCAAGTTTCACACACGGTGTCCCCACGCGATTGATATTTGCAAGCAGAAAGAGCCGGAACTGCAGCATTCCGGCGTTGAACATGACGTGGCCTGCCATCGTTGGGAAGAACTTGCTGAAGCTGAAAAACAGCAACTCACTTAGCGCGTTTGATTATCCTGCAGGATCATGTCTGCGGCCTTTTCGGCAATCATGATTGTCGGGGCATTGGTATTGCCGGAGGTGACGGTTGGAAAGACCGATGCATCAACCACCCGCAAGCCATCCACTCCATAAACCTTCAATCGTGCATCAACGACATCAACATTGGGGTCCGGCCCCATGCGACATGTGCTGACCGGGTGGAAAACGGTTCCGGCCCGGGCCCTGATGTCATCAGCAATCTCCTTGTCAGTTTGCACGTCTTTGCCCGGTAGCACTTCCTCTTCGATGATTTCTGCGAGGGCAGGGCATGCTGCAAGTTTGCGCATGAATCTGGCGCCTTCGATCATCTCGACCATGTCGCGGTTATTGGACAGGTAGTTTGGGTGGATGGCTGGTGGCTCGTTTGGATCTGCTGATTTTATTTCCAGATGACCACGGCTGGTCGGGCGTGTGGGCTGAATGCCCAGCAGGAAGCCTGAAAATTTGTCAGGTGACATCAATGGCCGTTTGCCCGGTGGAGACTTTGTATAACTCACCGGCGAGAAGTACAATTGCATATTGGGTCGGTCGAGCTGGTCATTGGAGCGGAAAAATCCACCTCCCTGATTAACCCCCAGTGAGAGTGGCCCCCGGCGGCGCAGCACATAATTTATGCCATGGCGCAACCTACCGAAAAGAGGGCGCAACTCATCGTTCAGCGTTGGAACCCTGGATCGGTAAATGTTGTCGATTGCGATATGGTCTTGCAGATTTTGGCCAACCGCCTGGCTGTTATGCAGGACTTCAATTCCCTTCTCACGCAACAGTCTCGCCGGGCCAATACCGGAAAGCTGCAGCAATTGCGGTGAGTTAATGGAGCCGCCACAAACAATGACTTCCCGTCGGGCCCGAATGGAGTTTTGGCGGTTCCCCTGCCTATATCTGACACCTACTGCCCGCTTTGCCTCAAATATCACTCCGCTGACCAGAGCATTCTTTACCACTTTCAGATTTCGGCGATGGCGGACTGGGTGCAGATAGGCACGCGCACTGGACATCCTGAACCCGTCCTTTGCCGTGTTCTGATAAAGTCCAACGCCTTCAGGGTCGCCTCCGTTCAGATCTTCGCGGTGAACTAATCCTGCCTCCACACCGGCCCGTATAAAATTCTGACAGGTAGGATGAAGGTCGCGGTCCAGTGTCGCGACATGCAATGGACCGTCGTCCCCCCGCCATTCATCCGCACCCCGGTCATTGGTTTCGGCCTTCTTAAAATATGGCAAGACATCATCCCAGCCCCAGCCGGGGTTGCCCATCTCCTTCCAGTGGTCGAAATCCGTCCTGTGGCCGCGAATATAGACCATCGCATTGATTGAACTCGATCCGCCTATCACCTTGCCGCGTGGCCAATAACTGCGGCGATTATTGGTGCCGGGGTCCGGCTCCGTTTGATACATCCAGTTGATGCGGCTGTTGTAAAACGACTTGCCATAACCGATCGGCATCCAGATCCAGAAACTGCGATCATGGCCTCCTGCTTCCAGAAGAAGAACTGTATATTTGCCGTTTTCAGTCAGTCTATTGGCGAGAACACAGCCGGCTGACCCGGCGCCAACAATAACAAAATCAAATGTATCAATGTCGTGATCAGGGGCCTGACTTTTCATGGCGTGGCTCATTGCGGCTGATTGAACAATCGGTCAGGATATCGCCACCAATCGGTGCGCCCTGCAAGTCAGCCTTGCGTTATTTCCTGTGAGACAATTGATGAAAATTGCCAAAATCGAGACCTTTTCAAATGAATTTGTCAGCTTCGTTCGCGTGACCACAGACAGTGGGGATTTCGGATGGGGCCAGGTCGCCCCCTACCATGCCGACATAACCGCCCTTGTTCTACATCGGCAGGTTGCACCCTATGCGTTGGGGCAGGATGCTGATGACATTGATGCACTTGTAGATCTCATTCCTGAACGGGAGCACAAATTTCCGGGCTCTTATCTCCGACGGGCAATTGGCGGGCTCGATACCGCGCTCTGGGATTTGCGCGGGCGCGGGCAGGGCAAGCCGGTTTGTGAACTCATCGGCGGCACTCCAGGAAAGGTCAGGACCTATGGCTCCTCCATGAAGCGGGATATCACACCCGCAGATGAAGCAGACAGGCTGGCTCGCCTGCGGGACTCCTGCGGGTTTGACGCCTTCAAATTTCGCATCGGCGCTGAATGCGGGCGTGGGCAGGATGAATGGCCTGGCCGAACCGAAGAAATTGTACCCACCATGCGCAAGGCAATGGGTGATGATGTTGCATTACTCGTCGATGCCAATTCCTGTTACCCGCCCGAACAGGCGATTGAGGTAGGCGGGATGCTGGAGGACAATGGAATTTCCCATTACGAAGAACCATGCCCCTATTGGGAATATGAGCAAACTCAACAAGTCACCAGAGCTCTCTCCATCGATGTAACCGGAGGTGAACAGGACTGCGAATTGCAAAACTGGCGCGGCATGATCGACATGCGTGCTGTGGACATCGTCCAGCCTGACATCTGTTATCTCGGCGGCTTGACCCGAACATTGCGGGTTGCAGATATGGCCCAACAGGCGGGTCTGCCCTGCACCCCCCATTGCGCCAACCTCTCTCTGGTCACCCTGTTCACGATGCATTTGTTGCGGGCCATTCCCAATGCCGGAAAGTATCTGGAATTCTCCATTGAAGGCAGTGATTATTATCCTTGGCAGGACAACCTCTTTGTTAGCGGTCCATATGCAATCGTGGACGGCCATGCCACGGTGAGTGATGAACCGGGCTGGGGTGTTGAGATCAATCCCCAATGGCTTGAGCAGTCGCAATACCAGGTCTCTGAATTCAAAGACTGAAACCACTGGCGAAGGCCGTTCGCTTTTGCTATGTGCGCAAAGAGGCCCCATAGCTCAGCCGGATAGAGCGCAGGATTCCTAATCCTGAGGCCAGTGGTTCGAATCCACTTGGGGTCACCATCCTTTCCAAAATACCATAGAACATATGGTTTCTCTAGGTCCTAGGATATTAACCGTATACACAAACCGTATACACTAAGACTGTACACATGAGCTTGTAATGGGTTGCATCGTTGATGCTTAAACAGGTGTTTCTCGTCAAAGATTGCAGATGAAAAACCGTGGGAACGTAGTCCCCCTCTTGGTCGGTCAGGTGCACTCAGGAGACGCTGCCGCTAACAGAACGGAATTGGAAGAAATATATGACTCTCTTGATAATGAAGACCTGAGGCTACTTGTTCAGTCTGCAGCTCTGACAGGTATGCGAATTGAGGAAATCATGAGTAGCGAGTTCAGTGCAGCTACACAGAGTATAGTCATTGGCAACTCCAAGACGGAGGCTGGTGTCCGAACTATTCCACTTCATAGCGCATTGAATGCTGAAGCCATTGCCAAGATGCAGGGTAAATACAGACCTGTTGGTGAAGAGGGCAAAAGATCAGATGCTATTGGAAAACAGATCAACCGAAGACTGGTTGGGCTTGGCTACAAGGGACGGGAAAAGACGTTTCACAGTATCAGAAAATATGTAGCAACTTGTTTTGAAAACTCGGGAGTTGATGAATTGAAAGCGTCGAGAATTCTTGGCCACAACCTCAAGACCATGAGCTACGGGCTGTACTCAGGTGGACAAGATTTAGAGGCTCTACGGGGCACCATTGAGCAATTGAAACCGCTCTGATGGCGAAATAATTCTGCAGGCGTGTCGCTACAATGGCATGGCCCTTGGTTAGGCAGATTACTACACCAAGTTAGTTTGCAGCTACTGACTATGCCGCTTAGGTTAGCATTCACATCTAAGCTGGAGTCCCTGTGTATCCGGGCGTATTGTGCTTTTCTGATAGCCTCAGGATTGATCAAGGGCATCAACGGAGACAACAAGCACAAACTCAGTGTAG
>JBPCWM010000164.1:0-5549 GCA_051009515.1 Rhizobiaceae bacterium
CAGCGGGTAGCGAATGAGCTGGAGGCTGAAATCCAGCGGGTTGGTGTTGGGACGGTCATGGCCTTCATTGCAGAGCCAGTGGTGGGGGCCACACTGGGGGCAGTGCCTGCCGTTGACGGATATTTCAAACGGATACGCGAGATCTGTGACCAATATGGCATCCTTCTAATCCTGGACGAAGTCATGTGCGGAATGGGCCGAACAGGCAGCTTGTTTGCCTGTGAGCAAGAGGGCGTTGCCCCTGATATCCTGTGTATCGCCAAGGGGCTTGGCGGTGGTTACCAGCCCATTGGCGCGATGTTGTGTTCAGCTGAAATATTCAAAACGATTGAGCAGGGAACAGGCTTTTTTCAACATGGGCACACATATCTAGCCCATCCAACAGCTTGTGCAGCGGCGCTCGCTGTCCTGCGGGCCATAGGAGAACGCCAACTGATTAAGAAGGTGAAGGTGATAGGAGAGAAGCTGGACATCGCCTTGCGCAATAGATTTGGTCAGCATCCGCATGTGGGTGACATACGGGGGAGGGGGTTGTTTCTGGGCATGGAGCTTGTCGAAGACAGGGTGAGTAAACAGCCCTTTGATCCGGGCAGGGCGCTCAACAAGGAAATCAAGAAAGCAGCTTTTGACGCCGGGTTAATCTGCTACCCGATGGGTGGAACCCTCGACGGAAAGTGGGGTGACCACATTTTACTGGCGCCACCTTACATCATGCAGGAAGAGCATGTTGACGAGATTGTTGGCAAACTCGATCAGGCCCTGAATCAGGTCCTGCAATAGGCTATATTTGAGCGCCTACCGATGGGTAGAACTGTATTTTTCCGACTGTTCATAATAGTCATCAAAACCGATCCGTTTGCGTAACTCCCCAAAATCCATCAGCCCGTTGCGCTGGTCACTTTTCATATCACGCAGAGTTTGCACCATGGCCTGCATGGCGCTTGCCATCACGGTCAGGGGATAGGCCGCCAGCCTGTATCCTATGTCGTGCAGTTCGGATATGGGGAGATCGGGAGTTTCGCCACCCTCCACGATATTTGCCATATTGGGTGCAGGCAGGGCATTGCAAATCTGCTGCATTTCTTCCCGGGTCTTGGGAGCCTCCACAAACAGGATGTCTGCCCCCAGTTCGCTGAATTTTTCAGCACGTGTGATGGCTTCAACCAGTCCGTGCTCATGGCGCGCATCCGTGCGTGCAAGAATGCAAATGTCCAGGCCTTGTTCACGCAATTGATTGCGACAGTCTATAGCAGCTCTGATGCGATCAAATGCTTCCGTACGACCAACAACTTCCTTGCCCGGAGTATGGCCGCACCGCTTGGGTGCAAGTTGATCTTCTATCATCACAGCCGCGCATCCGGTCCGTGCCATTCCTTCCACTGTGCGCCGCACATTCATGGCATTGCCATAGCCGGTATCGCCATCGCCAATAAGAGGGATGGAAATGGCGGATGCAATGTTGCGGGCCTGATCGGCGACTTCTCCATAGGACATGAGGCCGAGGTCTGGAGCACCAATGCGTGACGCCGACGCCGCAAAGCCTGACATAAAGGTCAGTGCATAGCCTTCCTGTTCGATCAGCTTGGCAGATAATGCATCAAAGCAGCAGGGCATGATATGGCATGTGTCCTGTGCAAGCAGGTTACGGAGTGTGCTTGCTGAGTTCACGGGGTCCTCCAGGAATTTGTTGAAAAGGCGGTACGGTAAAATGCGATTAGGTTTTGACGTCGGGTTCGCTCCGACCGGTCATGTTCTCCAGGTCACAAACTGCATTTGCGGCATTCCTGACGTCCTGTAAGACTTGTTGTGGATCCTGAAAGTGGTCAGCCTCTGGCGGGGCGTACTGCTCCAGATAGATACGCAAAGTTGCCCCTTCCGTGCCGGTTCCTGAAAGTCGGAAAACCGCCCGGCTACCGGACTCAAAATATATGCGCACCCCCTGTTTTCGACTGACTGAATTGTCAACCGGATCGTGGTAGGAAAACTCATCGCTTGTAGCGACAGTCTGTCCGGCAAATGTCTGACCAGCAAGGCTTGCCAGCCGGTCGCGGAGTCCTGCCATCAGATCGTTGGCCTGGTCCGTTGGGATAGCTTCATAATCGTGACGAGAATAATAATCGCGACCAAACTTCTGCCAGTGTTGGGTGAGCAATTGCCTGACCGACATTTGCTTCACGGCCAATATGTTGAGCCACAGCAATACAGCCCACAGGCCGTCCTTTTCCCTCACATGATTTGATCCCGTCCCCGCGCTTTCTTCTCCACAAAGCGTGGCAATGCCTTCATCGAGCAGATTACCAAAGAACTGCCAGCCCGTAGGGGTCTCATAAGCCTCAATGCCGAGTCCGTGGGCCACCCGTTCGGCGGCGGCACTGGTAGGCATGGAACGAGCAACTCCAGCCAAGCCATCGCTGTAGCCAGGTGCCAGGTGAGCATTTGCTGCCAATATGGCGAGACTGTCGGAGGGGGTTACATAGGCGTTACGCCCCAAAATCATGTTGCGGTCCCCGTCGCCATCTGATGCAGCGCCAAAATCTGGTGCAGTCTCACTCATCATAACCGCCATGAGGTCTTTGGCCCAAACTGGATTTGGATCAGGGTGTCCACCGCCAAAGTCTTCCTTGGGTGTTCCATTCATCACGGTACCTTTGCTTGCACCCAACAAGTCTTCAAGGATCGCTTTGGCATATGGACCGGTCACTGCATGCATGGCATCGAAGCGCATGGAAAAGCCGGATGCAAAAAGGTCTTTGATCGCGTCAAAATCAAACAGGGATTGCATCAGAGCACAGTAGTCCTGAACCGGATCAACAATGTCCACCTCCATGGTGTCAAGTTGAACTGTACCAAGGGTTGAGAGGTCAACATCTGGTCTATCGTTGGTCAGGTAATGCTGGAGGGATTCGGTTTGGGCAAAAATCGCGTCTGTTACCGATTCCGGCGCTGGTCCACCGTTGGGTGTGTTGAACTTCAGCCCGAAATCCTCATCCAAGCCGCCTGGGTTGTGGCTCGCTGACAGGATCAAACCGCCATCTGTGCCGTTCAGGCGGATCAGATGTGAAGCTGCAGGGGTTGAAAGCAAACCGTCGCTGCCAATGATGAGGCGCGCTGCTCCATTTGCAGCGGCCATTTTGATGATCGTTTGAATGGCCTGTGTGTTGAAATAGCGTCCGTCCCCACCTACCACAAATGTCTTGCCCTGAGCGCCGCCTATTGCATTGAATATGGATTGCACGAAGTTCTCCAGAAAACCCACTTGCATGAAAATGCGGGTTTTCTTACGCAATCCGGATGTGCCCGGTTTTTGACCTTCAACAGGCGTAGTTGTGACTGTGATCGTTGTCATTGCTTGTATTCCTTGCGCAATTTGGTTGCGTTGGATCTGCCATTTTCTGCCATTATAATGCCGATATCGGCAATCCCGTGAGAACGGTCCATGTCTGTTACGGACAATTCGTAGCGGCGTTTCCAGTTCGGGTGTTCATCTATCGTGCCGGGCAGGTTCTGGGCCTGTCGAGCCTGCATTATATCGTCCAGCTGTACTGACACCATGGCAACATTGGAACATGCAAGGGCACCATATACGGCGTTGGTCAGCGCTGTATCGCATGTTTCTGCTTCACGACTTTCTGGTGTGGCATGTTTGGCTAAGAGCCGAACATCCCTTTTGCGCTCCGACTTTGCTGACTTGGCTTGCTCTTCATCCACCCATCCCAGCTTGTTCCACCAGTCAATATCAACAGCCCATGTATAACCTGCAAGTGTTGGAGTGTCGTGTGTTCCAAAACAAGCCAGAGACTGCGCGCGCAGACGGGACGGGGATTTAAATCTTCCGGCCTTTGTCTTTTCAAACTGCCAAACACTGTAAGAGTAGATACCACTCGACTTCAGTTTGGCGCGGATGCCATCTGGCACCAAACCGAGATCTTCTCCAACCACAATTGTGTTGCTCAGATGGGCTTCCAGTCGGGTGAGCGCGATCAGAGCTTCAAAGTCCTGCCGAACGTAGCCGCCCGGCGCCCCGTTGTCCGGGATCCAGAAACTGCGATCAAAGCCTAAAATGTGATCGATGCGAATGACACCACAATGCTGCATGACTTTGCGCAGGATACGCCGGAAAGCGGCAAACCTGTTGTTGCGGAGCTTTGCTGGGGCAAAGCCAGACAAGTTCCAATTCTGCCCGGCGGGGCTCAAATGGTCTGGCGGGGCACCTATTGAAATACCCTGTGCAATAACATTTCTTTCACACCAGGCTTCCGCACCTGATCTACGCGCACCAACCGCCAGGTCAAGATAAAGTCCAAAGCCCATGCCTGATTTGCAGGCACGGTCATGGGCCCGTGTCAATTGCCGGTCTGCCAGCCACTGAAGCCAGGCATGAAACATGGGCCGATTGCCAGCATCCAGCGGCCCGACGATTTTGCGCGTATGCCTGTCATCAATCTGGTCAGCTTGCCAGCTTCTCCAGTCCGAGCCCAGTCTTTCTGATCTTGTTTCAAAATCTGCAAACAGCGCCAATTGCTCGCCCTGATCATCGCAAAATTCAGAAAATGCCTGCCGGAATTTTTCGCTTGCATTGCGAACGAAATCCTTGAAACCGGATTCGAGGATGGGATGGTGTGTTTGAGCAAACTGTACGTAGTCTATCAAACCTGTGGCTGGGTTATTTTGAGCATTGCTAGGGCGTGCCTCAATCATTGCCATTGTTTTTTGGCTTACGTATTGCATCAGGTTCAGATCAATATGGCCGGTATTCAGAAATCCGCGATGGGTTGGGGAGTACGGACTGCATATGGCACCGTCACACCACCCAATGGCGTGAACTGGATTGATTCCCGCGAAATCTGCGCCGCTGGCCGCCGCTAATTCGCACAGTGCTGCCAGTTCGCCATACGTGCCAAACTCCGGGTTGGACTTTGAATGCAATCCATAAAGCGCTGCATTGATACCCCATACGCGTGTGCCTGCCGTTTTGCTTTGCAGGGACGGGGCTTTAGTCGGGGCAATGATGAGCAGGCATTCCTGCTTGTCCGTGCCCGACCATGCCTCCAGCACGTGAACACCAAGTGGCAATGATGGTAACCGGACCAAGCCATTGGACCGCCCTTCGGCAAGCACGGCTTGGTTGGATTCATGAATCAATCTGTAGGACCAGCCCTCTTGAATCCGCTGTTGATAGCGTCGACCCGGAATGCCGACAAGGGTTTGCGGCAAGCATTTGTTAGCTTTTGTCGCTTGATGATGTCTGAGGTGTTCCACGCTGTCCTGCGCCGAGTTCAGTTCAAGACCATTGGCGTTCAACAGGGCGCGCATCGTTTCAGGTGAGGTCTTTTGTTCAATTCCGGCCATATCAATGTAGCTTGCCAGGATTCCAAATTCCGATGCCAGTCGGCGCAGAGCTTCGTCCTGATTCATCGGGACACCGTGTCCGGTTTGGAGACTGCAGCAACGACTGAATGGCCTGCGACTTCCATAGACAAGCCATCAAATTCGCAAACGGCAAATATGTCTGTAGCTGCAGTATCGATCGCACGCACCCAATGGTGTCC
>JBPCWM010000165.1:0-18670 GCA_051009515.1 Rhizobiaceae bacterium
TTTGCGATCTGATGCCAGTTCGAAGGCTTCCACCGCCCTGTCCAAAGGCAAAGTGTGGGAAATCAGAGGCTTTACATCGATACGTCCTGATTTCATCAGCGCGACAGCCGTCGGGAATTCCTCGTGGAAGCGAAAGGAACCACGCAGATCAAGCTCCTTGGCAGTGATCTGCATCATGGGCACAGACATGTCCCCGCCCAGTCCGAGTTGCATGACAATGCCTCGCGGCCGCATGGCGGCGATGCCTGCACTCAACGCCTGGGGAGCGCCTGAACATTCAAACAAGACGTCAAACACCCCTTTGCCTTGCTGATAAGGCTGAAGAGCGTCGGCCTGATCCACCATGTTGATGGTTTCGTCGGCCCCAGTTCGCGCAGCATATAACAGTGCGTTTTGTGAAAGGTCCGTGGCCACGATTCGTGCAGCCCCGGCGGCGCGGGCAGACAATATCGCCAATGTGCCAATCGGTCCGCAGCCAGTCACCAGAACCGATTTTCCCAGCAGATCACCCGCACGGCGGCTGGCATGGAGCACAACGGAAAGTGGTTCAGCCATAGCCGCTTCTCCAGACGTCAATCCATTGGCCACCACACATTGGGTGGCATCAGCAACCAGCACTTCCCGGAATGCTCCCTGAATATGCGGGAACGGCATGGCCGATCCGTAAAACCGCATATTTTCACAATGGTTACGCAATCCTTCCCCACAATAGCGACAGGCGCCACAGGGACGCGATGGAGATACGGCAACAAGATCACCAATTTGAAGACCTTCAACGTCGTCGCCAATGGCTTCCACATGGCCGGACACTTCGTGCCCCAAAATCATTGGTTCTTTCAGCTGAACGGGGCCAAATCCACCGTGATTGTAATAATGGAGGTCAGAGCCGCAAATTCCTCCGCTGGCCAGCTTAATTCTAACCTGACCAGCCCCCGCCTCATCTGCCTGATACTCATCAATCCGCAGGTCTTTTGCCTTGTGAATGGTGATCGCACGCATGGTCAGGTTGTCTCGGTGATTGGTTTTTGAGCAAATTATAGGTTTCACCACCACACGCAAGCATCGACTGATCAATCGAATGGTGCTTAGCTTTCGGCAAGAAAATTTGATTGATCGCCAGGAGCTGGATTTGCAATCAGGAGAACCGGATAATGGTCAGCCGGACGGCCCGCGTCTCATGGTCGTGATGGGTGTAGCCGGTTGCGGCAAAACCACAATCGGTGAGGCGCTGGCAAATGCCATCTCGGGCAAATTCCTGGACGGAGACGCCTATCACCCACCAAGGAATATCGAAAAAATGAGCAGCGGCGTCCCATTGACCGATGAAGACCGCTGGCCTTGGCTTGCCACATTTGGACAGGAAATATCAAAGCGAAAAGGATATGTTGTTGGCGGGTGTTCCGCGCTGAAACGTGTCTATCGCGAACACATCACCAGGGCGGCAGGCGAGCCGGTACTTTTTGTCTATCTGGACGGATCGCGGGAACTTATCGCCGGTCGCATGGGCAAGCGGGAAGGCCATTTCATGCCGACTTCACTGCTCGACAGCCAGTTTGAAACACTCGAAGTACCCAGCAGGGATGAAAATGCCATTCACGTCGATATTGATACCAGCACAGAAGAGATTGTTTCACGAATACTGAAAAACCTGACCGATCAGACCGGATTCATTCGTCCTTCCCGTCTTGTTCGGTAAATTCGGCTTCCTATATGCGATTGGCAGCACCAAGTGGTCGATCTGATGGCTATTGGTTATGCCTGACCGAGCCAAGACCACCAGCTTAATGAACGGTCGTGTCGAGGTTCGACAGAATTGGTTTTACAGAATTCAGGAGCGTAAGTCAGTTATGGGTGAAACAGTGGCGAAAGAGACATTTTCCTTTCAGACCGAAGTTGGTCAACTGCTGGATATTGTTGCGGGTTCCCTCTATTCCAACCGGGAAATCTTTTTGCGGGAATTAGTGTCAAATGCATCAGATGCCTGTGACAAGCTCCGCTATGAAGCGCTGACTGAACCGGGCCTGCTTGGCGATGATCAATCCTTTCGAATTAGCATCGATGTAACGAAGAAATCCAAAATACTAACCGTCTCTGATAACGGTATCGGTATGAACCATCAGGACCTGCTGGATACTTTGGGAACCATTGCCCGTTCCGGCACCAGTTCCTTCCTGCAGAGTTTGAAGGATGGCGAGAAGGGCGACGTGGGGCTGATCGGCCAATTTGGCGTTGGGTTCTATTCTGCGTTTATGGTGGCAGACCGGGTTGATGTGCTGACCAGAAAGGCGGGGGAAAGTGAAAGCTGGCTATGGTCGTCAGATGGCAAGGGTGAGTTTTCCATCGAACCGTCTGAACGTGAAACACGCGGAACAACGGTGACCTTGCATTTGAAAAAAGATGCCAAGGAGTTTCTCGAAGATTCCCGCATTCGTCACATCATCAAGACCTATTCCGATCACATCAGTTTCCCCGTCATGTTTGGTGAAGAGGCGCTTAATGAAGCCTCTGCCCTGTGGACCCGCGCTGCAAAAGACATAACGGCTGAGCAGTACAAGGAATTTTACCACCACACAGCACATGCTTTTGATGACCCCTGGCTGACCTTGCACAACCGGGTCGAAGGCATGATCAGTTATACCAATCTGCTCTTCATTCCTTCCACTCCACCTTTTGACCTGTTTGAGCCAGATCGGAAAAACCATGTAAAACTCTATGTGAATAGGGTGTTCATTACCGAAGACACAAAGGAGTTATTGCCAGCATGGCTGCGTTTTCTGCGCGGTGTGGTGGATTCCGAAGACCTGTCGCTCAATGTTTCGCGTGAAATGCTGCAAAGCGACCCCAAACTTGCCAAAATTCGCTCGGGCCTGACCAAGAAAGTCCTCGCTGAACTGAAAAAGAAAGCTACCAAGGCCCCGGAAGACTACAAGTCTTTCTGGGATAATTTCGGTGCCGTACTGAAAGAGGGTCTTGTTGAAGATGGGGCATTGAGAGACAAGATTCTGGAAATCTGCCGCTTCACCTCGAGCAAGGGGGATGAGTTAACCAGCCTGACGGATTATGCCGAGCGTATGAAGGAGGGGCAGGATGCCATCTACTACATCGCTGGCGAGGATCGCGAGAAAATTGCCCGCTCTCCGCACCTTGAAGGTTTTGTCGCCAAGGGTGTAGAAGTTCTGTTGCTTTCTGATCCGGTAGATGAATTCTGGCTGCAGCATGTACCTGAATTTGATGGCAAGGCTTTCCGTTCCATCACTCGTGGCGCCGCTGATCTTGATAGTATCAAGACAGAAGACAAGGACACCGAGAAGGACAAGCCGGAGGAGACTGCGACCATCGATAAGCTGATCGCTTCGATCAAGCTTGAACTTGGGGATTCGGTCAAGGATGTTCGGTCGTCCAAACGGTTGACGAGCAGTGCCGTTTGCCTGATCGCTGATGAGGGCGACATGGATGTCAATCTGGAACGCCTGCTACAGCGCCATGGTCAGCTTAAAACCGCCATGCCGCGCGTCCTTGAGCTCAATCCAGGGCATAATCTGATTAAAAAATTGGCCGAACGAGCGCAGGATGATGGCGCAGCAGATGATGGCCTTTTGAAGGATGCAGCCCATCTCCTGCTCGATCAGGCGCGCATTTATGATGGCGAAGCGCCCAGCGACCCGGTCGAATTTGGGCGCCGCTTGAGCATCGTTTTGGAATCTGCAATATAGTCTGAAGGTGAATCTGCCTAACCAATAAGCTCGTCGGATTTATCGTCGGTCTCTCCAAAGCGTTTCAGCGTGGCCGGTCGTGTACCTTCATAAACACGGTCAAGATTGGCAGATATCTTGGCGTTTTCGCGCTCAAACAGGCTATTACCAGCCAGATCGCTTTCCACAATAAACGGCCCCATGTTGTCTGCTTCCAAAACCCACATGGCCTGGGCAAGGCCGAGTTCCTTGTTCCAGTGCACGGTTTTGACGCGCTTGACGCCACGGCCCAACAAAGCGCCGGTGCCGTAGCCAACTGTTGTCAAATAAATGGCACCGTTTGGAACAAAGTGCTTTTTGTAATCTTCCGCGCTCATCCCACCTTTGCCGATGATCAGTTTCGCGCCGGATTTGGCCATCCATTCACCGATCCACTTTGAAAAGCGAAAAGACGCGGTTGCGGTTACCGCACCCAGTTCGTAACTGCCGTCCTCATTGATCCGGGCTGCGGGTGAGCAATGGAAATTGGCTACACTTTCCGCAGGCAGTTCCATGGGAATATTGGCCTGTTTTTCCAGTGCGCGCATATAGACACCCTCACGAGCCGTGTAGATCAAACCGTCCAGATAGACCACGTCACCAAGACGCAGCTCCGCCAGCGCTTCAGGCGTGGGCGTCGTGCTCAGGCGGATTTTTCGGTAGCTTGGGGCATTTCCCATTCCACTGTTTCCCTGCGTTGATAATCGGTGAACCAGTCCGGGTCGGTTCTATATTCCACTCGTCCATCTCCATAGATGCGTGCAACGGCCCGTCGCGAAGAAAGGCAGAAGGCGTGAACCGACATTTGCATACCACCTGTGTGGCAATAGCCAACTTCGATATGGGCATCGACAACCATGGATTTTCCAACAAAACCCATGGCTCCCATTCCGATTGAATTGCCAAGTTCCTTTAATTCGTCTTCAAGTTCTGCGATTTTTGGATCCGAGTTCTTGGATCCGACTACTCTCAGGCACGCCGCCCGTTTGCCAAGCACCATGCAGGCATCCTTGCTGCCACCCAGTCCAATCCCCATGATTGCCGGCTGACAGGCCAGTCCGCGTTTTCCAAAGGCGACCAGACAATCCAGATAAAAACGCTTGATCCCTTCGATCCCGTCAGAAGGGAAGAGCATGCGATAATCAGTGCCGAACAACCCACCCTTGTGCACGGTGATGAGATCAATCCACTCGCCGCCTGGTTCATAGCCATATTCGATTTCCGGTGCTCCGATTCCGACATTGTTATCATGGTCGGTGCGCCAAAGTGGGTGAACCCGGTTTGGGCGGAGAGGTACGCCGTTTGTCGCATTGGCCGTTGCGCGACGCAGAGCCGCTTCTAGTGCGATCGGGCCGCCTTCAATCGTTGTCTCATTGCCCATTTTGACATACCAGCGCGGGGTGCCGGTATCACCACACATGGCCCGCCGGTCTTCCTTGGCTGCTTCGTAATTTTCCAGCATGGCCTGCAGTACGAAGGAAGACAGGTCGCCATCTTCGACCGATGCTGTGGCTTTCAGGCCATCAAGATAGTCCTGCGGAATTTCGATTGCGGCCTTGTCCATCAGGATTTCGGCCGTTTCCTGAATCACATCAATCTTGATCATGGGTTGGCCACCAGGGTTTCGGGTTCATGGTCGGGCAGTATTGTCTCACCCGGTTTGACAATTGTGAACTTTACGGCCTCTCTTGTCACGTCCAAGACGTCGGCATTTTGTCTGGCTACCGTGAAATAGGACTCTTCCAGTGAACCGGTATCGGTGAAGTCTTCACGATAATGGGCACCGCGTGAGTTCTCCCGCGCTAGTCCGGCCTTGGCAATTACCCGTGATATGTCGCACAGGCTCGCAACGTTCAGCCAATCGTGCCACGTTAAATTGAAGGCCAGATTATCTGACGCCACACCAGTGTCCATCAACCGGCCTTGTATGGCATCAATGCGTTCAATTCCCCGCTCCATCCCGGTTCTGGTTCGGGTCACTCCGACATCATCCCACATGGCTTCCTGTAACTCGTTTCGCAGGGGGTGGATATGATCCACAGCCTTTCCGAAGGGAATCTGCAACCGTTCAATTTCAGCATCCAGTATTTGTTCGTCCGGATCCCTCAAGGCCCCCATTTTTTGGATATCTTGCCCCATCACATCTCCGGCGACACCACCATAGACCGTGGAATTCGCAACCCCATTGCCCCCCAGGCGGTTTGATCCATGTGCACCACCCGCATCTTCCCCGGCAACATACAGTCCTTCCAGAGCCGTGCGCGTGTGTTCATCGACGACAACGCCTCCCATGAAATAATGGGCAGTAGGGACCACTTCGACCAAGCCTCCGGCCAGATCGAAGCCGCAATCCTCACATCGTTTGACCATGCCTTTGAACTTCTCGCGCACGTTATCGACGCCCAGGTGGGCCATTGAAATGTAAACTCCACCGTTTTTGGATGAATTATTCTTGCGCATTTCCGCATAGATGCCCCGGCTAACCACATCACGGGTCGCGCGTTCTCCCTTTGCATCATAGTCAAACATGAAGCGATTTTCCGCCCCGTTCAGAAGGTGGCCACCTGCACCACGCAGGCCTTCTTCCAAAACGGTCCCGGTCATCTTGGTGTGATCCCCGGCCAGCAACCCGGTTGGGTGAAACTGCACCATTTCCATGTCCCGCAATTCCAGCCCTGCCCGCAGTGCCATGGCCAGTCCGTCCATGGTCTTGTCGCCGGAAGGTGTATGGTATTTGTACATTGTGGGGCCACCGCCGGTGGCCATGAGCACCGTTTTGGCCCGCACAAACCTCAGCCCGCCCGTGCGCATGTCAATGAGTAATACTCCAGACAGGCCACTGCCGTCCCGTGAAGGCACCAGTCCAACGGCGCGATGCTCCTGCAATTTTTCTATATTGCGACTCAACACCTGTTCCATCAAACGGTTGATAATTTCAATGCCAGTGAGGTCTCCCTTGTGCACAGTTCGGTCTGCGGTCTGTCCGGCAAAGGCTTTTTGGTGCAGGCTTCCGTCGGGATTGCGATCAAAAAAACATCCGACTTCGTTCTCCAATTCCCGAATGCGGACTACGGCCTGCTCGCAAAGTTTCCATGCCATGTCCTGATTGGGTAACCATTTGCCCCCGATTATCGTGTCCATGAAGTGACGTTCGACGGTATCCCCTCCACCAAGGGCAACATTGTATCCACCCTGAACCATGCGTGTGCAGCCGCATTTGCCAATAAGCCCCTTCACGGCCATCGTTATGCGCGTACCTTTCGGTGCAGTTTGTTGCGCGTGCAAAGCAGCAAACAGACCTGCCCCACCGCTACCGAGAATAAGAATATCCGTGTCGTGGCGTTCAAGTTGGCTCTTTAACATGTCAGATTGCCGTCAGAAAAAAACTGGTTGAAAGGAACAAGGCACCGGCAATGGCTGTTGCTGCCAGCGTTTTCTGGCGGCCGCTCCAAGGCAGCCATTCAAGAGCGAGCAAGCGCAAGCCACCAAAAAGATGCACGGCGAGCAAGAACACCAGCGCGAACTCAAGCAACTTGACCAGAGGCATGTCCGTCCAGCTCAAAAAGTCATCCAGTCCGTCAGGGTCGCTCAGCGCCAGTGAGAGGACGTAGAAATGCAGAGGCAGAAACAGCGCAAGCACCAACCCGGATAGACGATGCAGGGCATAGGCCAGCCAAAGACCATGTTTTTGGTGGGGCTGCAGTTTCATAGGGTCACCGCCAATACCGCTTTCAGACCAAGTGCGAGAAGGCCAAGCGCAATGGACCAGGTCAGCAGGGTGAGTGGTCGTCCAGTGATGGCCAGTGTCTCATGCACAATCACGCGGACTCCAATCGCAGCATGGATAGAAACCGCCACAACGAAACTTCCGTAAAACAGGAACCAGAAAACACTGCCCTGCGTGCGTGCGAGAATTTCAGCCGCAGACAGTCCGCCCTGCACCGCATAGATCATGACCGCGATATGGCCCAGTGTAAGCGGGGCCATGATCAGCGCTGTTACGCGCTGTAGCATATATAGGCGCATATCAAGCATCAGGTCGACCTCCTGAAAAAACGTGCCGCACTGGCACGCTTCAGCCCGGAAATGGCCTTCATCGGGTTAAGTTCATTTGGGCAATAATGGCTGCAGCTGCCCTGGCTGTGGCAATTGTGACAACCATCTGTGCCGGAAACTGCCTGCAAAATTTCCTGTCGCCCTGAATCTTTTGCATCCTGATAAAGGGTCCAGGCTCTTTGCAGGGCGGCTGGCCCCAGATAATCGGGATTGCCCTCAACTGTGTCGCATGCCGCATAACAGACTGCGCAATTGATACATTCGATTCCCTCATTGACTTGCAGGCGGTCACTGCTTTGCGGGTCAATTGGTGCAATAGGGTCATCGCGCGTTGAGGAAGGGTGATGGACGGCCTCGGCGGACACCCATTTGTCAAAAAACGGATCCATATCGGTGGCGAGATCCTTGATAACGGGCAGATTGCGCAGTGGCGATATGGTCAGCCGATTGCCCTTCAACACTTTTCCAATGTGAGTGCGACAGGTCCAGCGCGGTTCTCCGTTGACCATCATAGCGCAGGAACCACACATGCCGACACGGCAGGCAAAGCGATAGGTGAGTGTCGGATCGCGATTTTGCTGTATCCAGGCCACGACGTCCAGAACGGTTTGGTTGTCGTGGGCGGGTACGGAGAAATCTTCAAACGCACCTTCTCCACCGGTCTCTCGCCAAACGGAAACCTGCATGTTCGGTGGCGTATTCGTGGGCGTGTTCGTGGGCATGTTCGTGGGCATGTTCGGGGAATGTGAGGTCAAGTTGTGAACAGGTCCGATGGGTTGGCGATAAAGAATTTCTGACAGGTTTTGAGGCTGCCAACAAGATGCAGCAGGTTTGCCCGGCTGTCCTTGCCCAGTGAAACATCATGAACTTGCATTGATTGTCCGTGCCACTCTTGCATATGGCCAATTGTGGCGGCACGGTGTGTCAGAAAAATCGGGTCAGACCGATGAAGAACTGGACAATTGGTTGACCGGTATCGACTACGGATGGTGCAATGACACAACGCAAAAACGTTCTTTGGATTATGGCCGACCAGTTGCGCTGGGATTACCTGAGTTGCTATGGCCACCCCCATCTGCACACACCAAATATCGATTGGCTGGCCGATCAGGGAGTGCGTTTCAATCGCGCCTATGTCAACGCGCCTGTGTGCGGAGCTTCGCGCATGTCCTACTATACCGGGCGCTATTGCCGCAGCCACGGGGCGACCTGGAATTTTTTCCCACTGAGAATTGGGGAATACACTCTGGGTGATCATCTGCGTGAACTGGATGTCCGCAGTGTCCTGGTCGGCAAAACCCACATGATGGCCGATACCGAAGGGATGGAATGGCTTGGTATCGACCCGGAGTCCGATGTTGGCGTCAATCACGCTCAATGTGGATTTGAAGCTTTTGACCGCGATGACGGACTTCATACAACCACCAGATTTCAGGACTATGACTATGATGATTACCTGCGCCAACAGGGGTTTAATGGCGACAATCCCTGGCATGACTGGGCCAATTCAGCTGTGGCGGATGATGGTGAATTGTTGTCCGGCTGGCTGATCAAGAACAACGGCGCTGCAGCCCGCATTCCTGAAGAACATTCTGAAACAGCCTATATGACCCGACGCGCCATGGAGTTCATGGATGGCGCCGGAGAACAACCGTGGATGTGTCATCTTTCCTATATTAAACCACATTGGCCGTATATCGTTCCGGAACCGTACCATGACATGTATCCTCCAGAAACCTGGCTGCCGGTTAATCGCTCGGAGGAAGAGAAGATTAATGCCCAGCCGGTATTTGACGCCTACATACGGTCACGCATCTGCCGCGCTTTTGCTCAAGACAAGGTGCGCGATGCTATGCTGGGCGCCTATATGGGCTTGATTAAGCAGATCGACGATCACCTCGGTCGACTGTTTGATCACATGCGCTCCACCGGCCTGATGGACAACACGATGATTATCATGTCGTCCGACCACGGCGATTATCTGGGTGACCACTGGATGGGCGAGAAGGACCTGTTTCACGATTGCTCTGTGAGAGTTCCCCTTATCATCAAGGACCCGGATACCGGTTGCGACGCCAGCCGGGGAATGGTGTCGCAAGCGCTGGTTGAGGGGATCGATATTGCACCAACGTTGCTGGACTATTTTGGGGGTAAGCAAAAGCCGCAAATTCTGGAAGGTTGCAACCTGATGCCAATATTGCGTGGAGAAACCGACAAGGTTCGGGACTGGGCTATATCGGAGTATGATTATGTCACCCGTGAACCCCGCAGTATTCTGGGTGTTGATGTGGACAAGGCTCGCCTGGTGATGTGTGCCGACCAGAGATGGAAATTTGTTCACTCGGAAGGGTTTTGGCCAATGCTGTTTGACTTGGAAAACGATCCCAACGAACTCAATGATCTGGGGGCCAGCACCGAGCCTGAACATTTGGAAGTCTGCCACCTGATGGAACAGCGCATTTTTGAATGGGCCAGGCGCCACCACAATCGCACGACAAAGACATTTGAAACTCTGGAATCCATCACCGGCGACGAACCTCCGGGAGTTATTATCGGTGTCTATGATGAAGAGGATTATGAACAAGCCCTTGGACACTCGTTTGCCGAGCGACCCTAGACCCTCTGCTGGAGGATCAGGTCAGGGTTTGGCAGGGTGACGCCTTGCCTGTTGACCGGCGTGGCTTGACGCTGGGGCAGGACGAAGGCACTACTGGCCGCGTTGGAAACACAGGTGCAAGCAGAATCGTCATGAGCAAACCCATTGTTGGCGTCATTGGCAATGGTTACAGAATTGAGGATCGCTTTCAGGTTCAGGTCACCGGCGAAGCAAATATGAGCGCTTTGGCCACGGTATGCGATGCGCTGCCGCTGGTCTTTGCCGGTGCGCCCGAGATTACAGACATCAATACGCTTCTCGACTGTGTCGATGGAATCGTGTTGACCGGTGCCAGGGCCAATGTTCATCCAAATCATTTTGGCACCGACCCTGAGGAAGCTTACGAACCTTATGATGAGCGCCGCGACGAGATGGCTTTGTCGCTGATCAGAGCCTGTGTGGATCACGGCGTACCATTGTTTGGCATTTGTCGTGGCATGCAGGAAATCAATGTTGCCTATGGCGGTTCGCTGCATCCGGAAATTCGCGACATTCCCGGGCGCATGAATCACCGTATGCCACGTCTGGAAAACGGTGAAATTCATCCTGACCCTGAGGTGATTTTTGCCGACCGACATGATGTCAACTTTATCGAGGATGGTGAATTTGTGCGCCTTTACGGCAAAACGCAGATTCGCGTGAACTCTTTGCACGGTCAGGGTGTGCTGGACGGTGGCGGCCGCATTGTGATTGAAGGCACGGCCGAGGACGGAACGGTCGAAGCCATCAGCGTGGAAGGTGCAAAGACTTTTGCACTAGGCGTGCAGTGGCATGCCGAATACGATCCGCACTCCAACCCGGTGAACACGGTATTGTTCAAGGCCTTTGGAGAGGCCTTGCGCAAGGTTTGAGAAACAAGCCCGCCACAGCGTTATTGGGGGCCTCTCCTGTGGGCCACTACATCGGGCGCGGGTTATCTCGATATATCTTCTGGATATCGTCCATTACATCTTCAGACAGTTGCAAATCTTTTGCAGCAATATTGATTTTCAACTGGTCCATTGAGGTGGCACCAATGATCACGCTGGTCATAAACGACCGTGTCAGGCAAAAGGCAAGGGCCATCTGGGGGAGAATCAGACTGTGCTTTTGCGCGACATCGGCATAGAGTTTGGTGGCAGCTGCGCTTTGTGGACCATAACGACCGTTCAGTCCTTCCTGCAGCGAGCGTCTCGATCCCGCAGGAATCTCACCGCTCACATATTTGCCTGACAGAACACCTGCGGCCAGTGGAGAAAAGGCAAGCAAGCCAACATTCTCCAATTGGCTCAGTTCGGCCATATCGGTGTCGAAGATGCGGCAGATCAGGCTGTATTCGTTTTGCACGGAAACCACCCGTGGCAAATTGTGCTGTGCGGCCACATTGAGGAATTTCATCGTGCCCCAGGCACTTTCATTGGACAGGCCAAAACTGCGCAGCTTGCCTTCCTGTTGTAGTTTTTCAACTTCACCCAGCAGGTCCGCAATTTCGTGATCAATGTCACCGGGATTCAACCCGGTTGGATCAAAAGTCCAGTATTTGCGAAAGTGATAGGATCCCCGGTTTGGC
Source organism: Rhizobiaceae bacterium (assembly GCA_051009515.1). Classification (GTDB taxonomy): domain Bacteria; phylum Pseudomonadota; class Alphaproteobacteria; order Rhizobiales; family Rhizobiaceae; genus Pseudahrensia. Next base: position 11,993 of record JBPCWM010000165.1, read on the forward strand.
CAATGGAGTTGGTAGAGGTCGATGTGGTCGGTCTGAAGCCGAATCAGACTGGCCTCCAATGCTTCACGCACTATGGTACCACTCACCCGTGCGCCATCGCGAATATCCTTGTTTCCCTCACCGGTTACCTTGGTTGCCACAACCAGACCGTCCCTGTCGGCGCGCCCGCGCAACCATGTGCCGATCAGTTCTTCAGTCAGTCCAGTGGTTTCCATTCGTCTTGGAGTTGTCGGATACATTTCCGCTGTATCAATGAAATTTACCCCTTCCCCGATGGCATAATCCAGTTGCTCATGGGCTTGTGCCTCAGAATTTTGCGACCCCCACGTCATGGTGCCGAGGCAGATTTCACTGACCTTGATATCTGAATGGCCGAGTTTACTGAATTTCATAAATATCTCCGATGACTGGGGATTCGACATCTACCGAGTCGAAGGGAACAGGATAGTCCGAACAGATCGTTCCGTCATGCATAAACTTGCAAAATGGAGTTGCGTCCGCGAGGTATAAACGGGGCTGAAACTCAGACCCGTTCAAGGCCAATGGCAATACCCTGACCAACCCCGATGCACATGGTGGCAAGACCAAAGCGGCCGCCACTCAACTTCAGTTGCAGCGCTGCGGTTCCGGTGATTCTGGCCCCTGACATGCCAAGCGGATGGCCAAGTGCAATGGCCCCTCCATTGGGGTTGATATAGGGAGAGGTCTCGTCCAGCCCCAATTTACGCAGCACCGCAATGCCTTGGGAGGCAAACGCCTCGTTGAGTTCAATTGTGTCGAAGTCCGAGGGCTTCAAGCCAAGGCGCGCGCAAAGTTTTTCTGTTGCCGGTGCCGGACCAATACCCATGATGCGTGGTTCAACGCCTGCTGCTGCGCCACCGAGAATTCGGGCAACAGGGGTCAAGCCATGCTTCTTTGCCGCATCCTGTGATGCGATGATCAGAGCTGCTGCACCGTCATTGACCCCGGACGCATTGCCGGCAGTCACGGTGCCCGAATCTCTGAATGGTGTGGGCAGGGAGGCCAGCTTTTCAAGGCTGGTGAGACGCGGATGTTCGTCACGGTCGACAACCATATCTTCACTCCGCCTTTGCGCAATGGTGACGGGTACGATTTCCTGGGTGAGCCGGCCATTCTCCTGTGCGGCAGCTGCTTTTTCCTGGCTCCTCAAGGCAAATCTGTCCTGATCCTGCCGGGAAATATCGAACTGCTCGGCCACGTTCTCACCAGTCTCAGGCATGGAGTCTATGCCATACTGTTTTTCCAAAACCGGATTGACGAAACGCCAGCCTATAGTGGTGTCATAAATTTCGGCATTGCGGGAAAATGCACTTGCTGCCTTCGGCATGACAAACGGGGCACGGGACATGCTTTCCACGCCACCCGCAATCACCAGCTCGGCCTCCTGTGCCTTGATGGCCCGCGCCGCGTCGATGATGGCATTCATTCCCGATCCGCAAAGACGATTGATGGTGGCAGCAGGGATAACTTGCGGCAGGCCGGACAAGAGCACTGCCATACGTGCAACATTACGATTGTCTTCACCCGCCTGGTTGGCGCATCCATACAGCACATCGTCGACCGCGTCCCAGTCAACGGCCGGGTTTCGTCTCTGCAAGGCCCTGAGTGGCTCAGCGGCCAGATCATCGGTGCGGACCGAAGACAGTGCGCCTCCAAACCGGCCAATGGGGGTGCGGATATAGTCGCAGATATAGGCTTCAGTCATGTGCTTTACTTTCAGGCAGCGTGCGCAGCAGCTGTGCGCGCATTCAGTTCGCGCAGCGTTGTCAATTCCAGTTCTGTAGGAGGCGATGTCTCTTCCACCTGGGGGTCAAATGAAACAGCCCACCCACATGTATCCTGAACCATTTGACGTGTGATACCGGGATGCAGGGAGCGAACGGTGAATTCCTTGCTCACGCTGTCAGGTGTCCAAACCGCAAGATCGGTGATCAGCAATGTGGGACCCGCGGTGGTGAGTCCCAGTCTTTGCCTGTGATCGCCGCCGTCTCCATGTCCGAAGCTTGTATAGAAATCAATTTTTTCAACCATGCCACGCAGGCTTTGCTTCATCGTGATGTAAACCTGACCCGATGAGGAAGCAATCTCCGGTGCACCACCACCACCCGGCAATCGGGTTTTGGGATTGTGGTAGTCGCCAATCACCGTTGTGTTGATATTGCCAAACTTGTCCAGTTGAGCAGCGCCCAGAAAACCGACAGTTACGCGCCCCCCTTGCAGCCAGTAGCGAAACATCTCCGGTACGCTGACCGTGGTCAGTGCCGTTTCACATAATTCACCATCACCAATGGAGAGCGGCAGCACGTCCGGTGCGGTTCCGATGGTACCGGATTCGTAAATCAAGGTGATGTCAGGGGCATGGGTCAGCCGTGCCACATTGCAGGCGGCCGACGGAGCTCCGATGCCAACAAAGCAGACATCATCATTTCCAAGTACGCGTGAGGCCGCAATGGTCATCATTTCAGAGGCTGTGACATCGCTCATTGAGTACTCCCCGTATTGGCAATACGCGTGGCAAAAATCTCAGGATCGGCGTTCATTACATTTTCTTCCATCCACTGCAGGAACTTGTCTCGGTCGGCAGCGATCCTGTCCCATTCCAGATAGGCGGCGTTGTCGCGGTCATAATAGCCACGGGCATAGGATGGATGTGCGCCGCCTTCCACCTTGCAAACGGCATTGATGGTCCATGCAGGCAGGATCGTAGCATTGGGATGCACATCATCAAAACTGTCGACAATTTCTTCAACCGTCACGACGGCCCGCTTGGCTGCAAGTACCGCTTCCTTTTGCAACCCCACAATGCCCTCAATCAGGACATCGCCCTTCTTGTTTGCCTTTTGGGCATGAATGAAGGTGACATCCGGGCGGTTGGCAGGAACGGCTGCGAATCTTTCTCCCGTGAACGGACAGGTGATGAATTTGATATCTGGATTGACATCCTTGAGTTCAGCTCCGGCATAACCTCGAAATACTGCCATTGGCAGACCAGCTGCCCCCGCCTCATAGGCATTGGCCATGGCTGCATGGGAATGTTCGACAATTTCCAGCGGTCGTGGCCATTGGTTCTCCACTGCGTCACGCACCCGCCGCAGCAATCCGACACCTGGATTTCCAGCATAGGAGAAAATCATTTTCTCAACCCGGCCCAGCCCGACAAACTGATCATAGACCAGATCCGGTGTCATACGCATCAAGGTCAAATCCGTCATGCCCTGGCGCATGACCTCATGGGCTGCGGCATGGGGAATGAGGTGGGTGAATCCTTCAAAGGCTGCAGTATCACCGGATTGGATATTTTCGGCGATTGCCTTCTCAAGACTGGATAGGAAAGCCATGTGTGCCTTTACAGCTTTGCAAGAACAAAATCGTGCTCGACGTCATAGTAGCGACCTTCAAAGCCGAATTCCTTCGCCTTTTGTGAATCATCCACCGGTTTGAACTCTGCCATGAGGCTTTCTTTCACACCGAACACGGCATCGGAATGGATAAATTCATCATCGGGATCGAAAATGTGAGTGGTCAGCCGGTCATAGCCATCCTTTTCGATTATGTAATGGAAGTGAGCGGGACGATTGGGTTGCCGACCCATGGCATTGAGCAAGTCACCTACTGGCCCGTCGGCAGGAATGGGGTAGTAGCGAGGTTTGATGGCAGAAAAGAAATAGCGTCCGTCTTCATCTGTGCGGAAGACACCGCGCAGGTTGAAATCAGGCTGAATGCCCTTTTGCTGCACATCATAGAAGCCTTCATCATTAGCCTGCCAGACATCTATCTTGGCACCGCCAACAGGATTGCCCTCTGTATCCAGAATTCGCCCATGCACATACATCGGTTCGCCCCTGCCATCGAGGCAGATATTCGACCCCATGGGGAGTTCCGGCGCATCTTCAAGGTGGAATGGGCCAAGCACTGTATTTTCAGAAGCTCCAGTGGGGCGGCGTGAATTGATCGCATCGACCAGCATGGAGACGCCGAGAATATCGGACAGCAGAATAAATTCCTGACGCCAGTCATCGCTCTTGTGGCCGGTGCGGGTCAGAAACTGGATCGCCTGCATCCATTCGTCCTGACTTGGTTCAATTTCCTTCACCGCCTCATGTAGCTTGCGCACAATGACTTCCATCACCTTTGCAAGCCGCGGATCGGTGTCCTGGCTCATACGTGCATTGACGACATCTGCTGAGTTTTCCTCGGTAAAATACCCTTTGTCGATATTTTCCATTTGGGTCTCCTATTGTGCCAGTATTTGCTTCATTGCGCGTTGTAACTCGCTTGCAGCATCATTGCGTGTGCCCTGAACCCGCCAGGCCACGTGCTGGTCCGGGCGAACCAAAATCATGCCACCGTCTGCCGTTTCTTTGGTTCGGCCCCAGTCACCGGCAAAGTCCTGGTATTTCTGGCGCGGACCTATCTTGTGGCAGACAATGTCCACACCCAGTTCTTCGCCAACGGTCCGGGCGGCTTCTTCCCAGCAATCGCCGCCGATTCCGGTGAAGATGGTGAAGCGGCCCTGCCCGCACAGGTCCAGGGTGGAGGTTTTGCCACCGTGATTATCGAACAGCCAGACATGGGGGATGCGTGCACCTGGCCAGGTTGTCGGGTGGTAATGCAGTTCCGCATCCATTGCGAACTCGGGTTCATCAGTCCCGTCACTTACAATGGCAGTGGATTCATAGCGTTGGTTCATTTCAACACCGTGGCAGTCAAACTCATACTTCTTGAATGCAATAGCATCGGCAACTGCTTTGCGTTGCACTTCAGCAGCTTCCGTATCATCGCATCGCGCGTCCATGTTGGCCTGCATTTTGACCGGATCGATGGAATCGAGTAGCCCGAGAGCGCCGAAAATTGGGCCGAATTCCTCAATGGATTGATTGGCTCGAGTCACGATCTGTTTGGCCACCGGAGCACGCTCGGTCTGATAGGTTTCAAGCAGGCCCGGAGCAGCCTGTCCCTTCAGAACGGCAGCCAGTTTCCAGGCCAGATTGAATGAATCCTGGATCGACGTATTGGAGCCAAGTCCATTGGATGGAGGGTGTCTGTGGGTGGCATCGCCACCGCAGAAAACCCGGCCATTGTAATTGGTCGTGGCATACATGTTGTTGACGGTCCAGGTGGACACGGATGTCACGTCGATTTCCAGATCCTCGTCTCCTACGAGGCCGCGAATAGTCTTCTTGGCAAAGTCGTCCGTGACCTCAGGAGCTCCTTCGTTAATGTCATAACCCCATATGGCCAGCCATTCGTTCCATGGGCGAATCATTCTGACTACGCCCATGCCAATACCTCCGACATTGGAGCCGGGCTGCAGCACCCAATAAAGGACGGACGGGCGGTGGGCGACATATTTGGACAGGTCCGCCTTAAAAAGGAGGTTGATCGAACCGGCCACCCCCATCTGTCCGGCAAACTCCAGTCCCGCATGTTCGGCGACAAGCGAATTGCCGCCATCTGCTCCGTAAAGGTATTTCGAACGGATGGTAAATTCCTTGCCGGTCAGCCGATCAAGGCAGGTTGTGGTAACTCCGTCTGTATCCTGTTCATGTCGCAGATACTCGGTCGACATGCGGGCTTGTGTACCCCGTGAACAGGCCGTCTTGAACAGCAGTGGTTCCATAAAAGTTTGCGGCAGATCATTCATAAATGTGGGAGAGGAAAGCAAATGTTCAGCGGCTGAGTTGGGATGCGTTCCCCACGTCTTCAGGCGGCCGATTTCTTCACCCGAAAGGGAGGTACAAAACACGTTTTCACCCATCAACTCCTTTTCGGTAGCGTGCATATAGGCTTCATCTTCAACATCGCGTCCCAGATCACGGAGAACTTCCATCGTCCGCTGGTTAGTTATGTGGGCTCGCGGCGTGTTGGCGAGCCAGCGATAACGGTTGATCACCATATTCTCCACCCCGTACGTGGAGAGCAGAGCAGCCATCGATGATCCGGCGGGGCCGGTTCCGATTATAAGTACGTCAGTTGAGATGTCGGCCATTTGGTTTCCTCCCGAGTGTCCCGATATTTTCCTGCAGGGCCGTGCCTGACCCCCGGTTCAATCCTCGTTCACAATAGGGGCAAATTCCAAATCGGGAAGATGCCCGCCCTTTCTTTTTAGCCTGCGTCTGGCCTTTTTATCTCAATTCTCCGGGCGTCTTCCCTCATAGGCATCCTGCAGCATTGACCTGATCCCGAATTGGTCAAAGCTGCGCGGGTTCCAATAGGGCTTCTGCAGGGCCATTTTGGCCACCAGATCCAGATCAGCCTCCTTCAGCCCGAGTGATTTCAGCGATCGCGGCGCACCAATACTGGCGGCAAAGTCATAAAGCGCAACCCCCGGTGCTGTGCCAAACAGATCGGCAACGGGTTGAAGTTCGTGCTTTGCAACCTCTCCGTTAAACCCGATTGTATGGGGCAGCATAATAGCGTGGGTTTCAGCATGAGGCGTGTTCAAAGCTCCCCCCAGCGTATGGCAAATCTTGTGGTGCAGGGCCATGGACACCTGGCCCAAAACAGCACCACATAGCCAGGCGCCATAGAGCGCAGTTTGCCGTGCCTCAATATTGTCTGCCTTCGAGACGATCGCGGGCAGAGCATCCCGCATAGCCCTCAAGCCTTCCCTGGCCATCAGGGAACTGATTGGATTGCTATCATGAGCGTAAAGAG
>JBPCWM010000166.1:0-6771 GCA_051009515.1 Rhizobiaceae bacterium
TTCCCTGGGGTCACCCCCGCCGGGCGTTACCCGGCACCGTGTTTCCATGGAGCCCGGACTTTCCTCCCCCTACCATCTTTCGACATTGCAGGGAGCGATCATCCAGCCAGCTGGCCAGTCCTTGTGACGGGAAATGCGAGCCAGGTCAAAGGGTTTAAGGCAAAAACCAAGAGGTAAGTGGAGGTCGATCAACTTCGCGCTGGATTTCAGCGCGTTTAAAATCAGATTTGGCGCATGATCTGCTGAACACGGGCACAATAGTGGCGGCTGACCTTGTTCATGCGCTTGGCACCGTGACCAGCATTATATTTAAGAATAGTGCCACAAGTCGTTCCACCACCAAGCTTGTAGGCCTTGCCGAGATATTTCATGCCATAGCGAATATTGGTATCGGGATGGTGCAGTTGTTTCATTTTGCCATCATAGCCGATATAGCGCGCAGTTTGGGGCAACAATTGCATCAGTCCGATTTCACCACGCTTGCCCACGGCCTCAGGGCGATAGTTCGATTCCACCTGCACAACCGCCATGGCCAGTTTCACGGGAACGCCGTGTTGTTTTGCATGTTTGGCAATGAGCGGGCCATAGACTTTACGACTGTCTGCCAACTTTTCCTTGGGTGTAAGCTTTCTTAGCGGCTTCTTGGTAGTCGCAAGCTTGGTAGCGGCTGCGACTGCAGGTGTCGCGCTGGACAGGCTTTCGTTGGCTGGCAGCAATCTGGATTCAACCGTGGCCCTGCCTGTTGAATTGTTCGATAGCCTGCCGGCTTTGCTGGCAGCTTCATTGCTTGCTGCAAGACTGAACAGCCCGGATGAACCAGTAACCGGTTTGTTGAAATCGTCGCCACCATAATTATTGGTAGTCGACATGGTGTTCTGGCAGGCAGCCAGGCCAAATGGCATCAATCCAGCAATCACAAACAGGCGTAGCGCTCTCATTCAAGAACCTTCGAAAAGTCGCCCATGGCTTTAGTGCACGGGGCAATTGACGTAAGCAGATCGTGCTTCACACCCAATCTGTACGAAAATAAGGCAACCAGGCCACATTTGCCACATTGAGCTACATCACCAGGACAAAATTCAAAGCCCGGCCTGATCGGGCAGACTTTTCAACAGGCTGTGCAATGTCTCGATGGTCGACATGTCAGCGACACCATCCACCCGCGCCTGTCTAAAATGGCGCTGGAATGCCTCAACGACCAGTCGGGTCGTGTCGTCAAATTCACCTGTGATACTCACCCCATAACCATAAAGCGACAACATGGCCTGCAGCGCCTCGACCGGCTCGCCCTGATCCCCTTGCTGGAAAAACCGTCCCGAACGAATGTCTGCTGGCTCGATCCAGTGGCCAACCCCTTTCTTGTGCAGCCAGGCCCAGTTGAATTTTTCTCCCGGATCTATCTTGCGCCCCGGTGCGATGTCGGAATGGGCCAGAACCCGGCGCGGCGCAATCGAGTGACGATTAATGATATCACGCGAGAGCGTGGCCAACGCTTCCATTTGCACTTCTGGAAACTCAGGCAGTCCTGCAGGATGACCGGCATTGACGATTTCAATCCCGACCGACCTGGAATTGGTATCGGTATTGCCCTCCCACACCCCGGCGCCTGCATGATGGGCCCGCTTCTCTTCCGGCACGAGCTGAACAATGTACCCATCTTCCTGCACAAAATAATGGCAGGATACACCGCTTTCTTCGCAACAAAGCCAGTCTAGAGCGCCCGGCCCGTCTTCCATGCCTGTATAGTGCAGCAGCAAGATATCAATTCCGGTGTCTCCCCTGCGGTCGCCAAAATTGACGGCGGCACGGAATTCATTCACGCAACTGGAGTCAGCAGAAAAACTCAACTCACCCCAACCGGAGCGCGCGGTGAGTGGATGGCTTCGATAGCTTCCCAGGCTGCATTGAGTGCTGCCAACCTGTCAGTTGCGATCACCACAAATTCAGACGGCACACCTCGGGCAATCAAGCGGTCGGGATGGCTCTCTGCCACGCGTTTGCGGTAGTGGCTCTTGAGCTGTGCAAAATCCCATTGCGGATCAGCATCGAGAACAAAATATGGATTGGAGTTTGCCGGATGCATGTGCCGCATCTTGATGCGCTGATAGGCACGTTCCTCGAACCCGAACAGATAGGCCACTTCATCAAGGAAATAGCCTTCGTTTTCGTGCACAAGGCCATCTGCCTTGGCAATATGAAACAGAGCTTCAAGAACATCCTGCAGGACGTCGCCGTCACTGGGGTCATCGCCGGGGAACAGTGACTTGACCTGACGGCAATAGGAATCAAAGCCCGCAACGTCCTGTTTTGCCAGATTGTAAAGCCGCGACACATTGCCGAGCTCTTCAGGTGGCACCTTGAAAACATCGCGAAATGCATCGACCTCGTCCTGGGTCACAACGCCATCGGCCTTTGCCATCTTTGCGGACAGAGCAATCAGCGCGACTGAAAAAGCCACGCGCCTGCGTTTTTCCCGGTTATCGGCAAAAACAGTGCGCAGGCCTTCCATGACCGATGACAAGGCGTCAGCGGCAATGGTGGACAGATATCTGCTTATGTCAAACCAGATGGACATGGGAAGAGCTTAGAGAGTTGACGCAGGACTTGCGAGTAAAATCAGATGCCATAATGTCACATAATTTTGTCGACCGTGAGGCGATCACAATTTAAACATGATGAATGTGCAATTCCCGCTCGTCACACTCCCGCTCCCGTCTAGGCGTTATTCTTGGTTTGGTCGGGGTCCTGACCTTTGCGGGAACCCTGCCAGCAACACGCATCGCGATTGAGCTCTACGATGCTGGTTTTTTGACGTTTGGACGGGCATTTGCCGCAGGCCTTGCGGCCACTCTTTGCCTTCTTATAATGCGCAAACCGTTTCCTCGAAAAAAGCTTTGGCCATTGCTGTTTGCCGGTTTGACACTGGTTTACGGATTTCCCGGTTTCATGACCCTGGCCATGGTGACTGTTCCGGCATCCCACGGTGGAGTCGTGCTTGGAATATTACCGCTGGCAACTGCTGTTTTCGCCACGCTGCTTGCTGGTGAGCGTCCCTCCCCGCTGTTTTGGATATGTGGAATTACAGGCACCGTACTCATCATCGTCTTTACATTGCGCGATGGTGAGTTTGGATTTGCTGCAGGTGATTTCTGGCTTTTTATTGCTGCTATAACAGCAGCATCCGGCTATGTCGTTTCAGGCAAACTGAGCCGCGACATGCCCGGATGGGAGGTCATATCGTGGGCATTGGTGCTATTTTTGCCGGCTTCAGCAATCGGTTGCATCTTCTTCTGGCAGCCTGCCTATCTCGCCCCATCGGCCCCGCAAGCTCTGGCCTTTGCCTATGTTGCATTTGGCTCGATGTTTTTGGGTTTCTTTGCCTGGAATGTGGGGCTGAAACTGGGTGGCATAGCCGCAGTGGGACAATTGCAATTGCTGCAAACCTTTTTTACGCTGGCTATTGCAGCAGCAGTCCTGGGCGAAACCATAACGGTTGAAATGGTACTGTTTGCAATTGCAGTCTTGATTACGGTCATGGTTGGCAGGAGGGCGTACGTGGGATGAGTGATGGCGGCAAGGATTCCAAAACCCACGGTATTGACAAATACCACCACTTTGATGGCGCAACGGATCAGGCTGAACAACTGAAATCTGTTTATTCCCAATGGGCCGACCAGTATGATCACGACAATGACCACAAGCTGGGCACAGTGTCCCAACCCATGACCGTGGAGATGCTTTCGCGCCACCTCTCCAACCGTGGCACCGAAATCATGGATGTTGGATGCGGAACCGGTTTGGTCGGTCATCATCTGGCCGCTGCCGGATTCACGACTTACGACGGTACCGATATTTCCTCGGAAATGATGCAACACGCCCGTACCCGAGGGTACCGACAATTGCTGGAGCTGGTAACGGACACCCCGCTGCCAGTCTTGAACGGCGCCTATGACGCCACACTGTGCGTTGGTGTTTTTACCCATGGCCACCTGGGGCCGGAGGGCATTGACGAATTAATGCGGATTACAAGAACCGGTGGGCTGATCTGCTTTACGGTCAACGAAGGGGTGTGGGAGAGTGGCGGTTTTCCCTCCCGCATGGACGAACTGACCAAAGCACGGAAATGGCGAATACTTGAGCACAAAAAACGTGACTACATGATTCGTGAAAACGTCAAAGCCCACTATATCGCCGCTGTCACCTGTCCGACCGCCGATACTGATCTCTCGGCCCAGGACACTTTTGCGGGCAAAAAATAGACGCGTCAGCTCTCATTGACCTTGGGGCCCCGGCGTCAAAAACGATCACAGATTCGCCCCATGACGCTCTCTAAGATTCTTCATATTTTTACCTATTTTTAATACATATTTTCGATGGAAAAGTTTCCAATAATATACTTATTTATATGATTTAATTTGTATTTTTTCCCTAATATTTGAGCAGTGGTGTATATATTTTTGATAGTTAGAATGCGCATAATAATGCAATATATGTACACTGAGGGACCAGATGCATTCTACAACACCGTGCGGAGCGGTGCGCCCATTTTTGCGGCGCGCGCTTCTTTCAACAACCATCATTGCCGGCATGGCCAGTCTCGCAATTCCTGCAGCTTTTGGCCAAACCCTGGAATGGACGGGCAATGCTTCTCAGGACTGGTTTAACGCCAATAACTGGAACCCGGTCGAGGCACCTGATGCAACCACCGATGTTTTGATCAATACCATCGCAATGAAACACTGATCGGCACAGGCCAAACCGTTGATATCAATGGGCTCGAAATTGGCGACACCGGCACCGCCAAACTACGAATTGAAAATGGCAGCATACTGAATGCGAATGGCGGCCTTCCAATTGGTCCCGTCAATTACATTTTGGTGGGGCGGAATTCGGGTTCCAACGGAACGGTTGTTGTTACAGGTCCGGGTTCCGAGCTTAATATCGGCAATGGAAGCAACCTCACGGTGGGTGATTTCGGCACGGGTACACTGCATATTCTCAATGGCGGTGTGGTGACAAGTAATAATGGTAATCTGGGCGCCGGCGATGGCAATGACTACAATGGTGTGTTCGGCCGCGGCATGGGAACAGCATGGGTGGATGGCGCAGGCTCACAATGGAACATGACTGGCGGTCTGTGGGTTGGCGACAATGGTGAAGGTAATCTTTCGATTTCCAACGGCGGTAAAGTGAGCACAAACAACAATGTGACAATTGGCAATGGAGCAACAGGAATTGGAGCTGTCGTTGTTACGGGCATGGGGTCCACCTTGTCGGCGGGTAGCGTTCTTCAAGTGGGAGGCAGTGGGAACGGAGCATTGACCATTTCTGACGGAGGGATGGTGTCCGTTAATGGTGGAAACGGGAAGGCAGAATTGGGCAAAAGAAATACTTCAAACAGTCACATCAATATCGGAGCAAAATCAGGCGATTCAGCGGTGGCTCCAGGCACGCTGGCAGCCGGTTTGATTGAGTTCTGGCGAGGCTCTGCAGGTAATCCTGTTACCGTCACATTCAACCACACGGACCTGACTGGCGGATATGAATTTGCTGCCTCTCTCGATTCCAGACAAACGCCGGCAGACAGCCACCTCATTCTCCATGAAAACGGTCACACAAACCTCAATGGTGATGCAAGTACGTTCACCGGATTCGCCAAAATCGATGGTGGCATACTTGCGATCAACCATGATTTTGGTGGAGATGTGAATGTCAATGACGGTGGTACACTGGGAGGCGAAGGCAGCATATTTGGCAACGTGATCGTGAATTCCGGAGGCACAATAGCACCGGGCAATTCCGTTGGCACAATTACGGTTTCGAATCTGACTTTGGAAGATGGTTCGCTGTTTGAAGTTGAGATTGACGGATTCGGCACACCGGATCTTGTTACGGTAACCAGCACGTTCACTTTCAATGGTGGAACCGTAACCGTGAGCGGACCGATCCTCGTTGATCAGACCTACACGATCCTCGAAGCGTCGAGCGTTCCGGCCATACCAGCAGCAGCTTAAGTCGTCGGTGAAAGTCTTTTTGTGGATCTCGCACTTACGTCGACGGCGACAGAATTGCAGGTCTCCACAACATCCAATGGAGTCGAGATTTGCGACATTGCGACAAACCCGCAAACCTGCCTCGCAGGAGAGTCTCTCGCAAGTGACAGCGAGGTTAGATCCTACCTTAACAGCCTGACAACCGTGAGCGAACTGGATTTTGCCCTGGCCACCATTGCCGGTGAAGTTCATGCCTCATTCCGGTCCGTCATGATTGGTGAGGGGGAACGCAGGTCTGATATGGTAATCCGTCGTCTTGCAAGCGCATTTCCAGCGTCATCAGAAGACCCAAGCGCTTATGGGCTCGCCCTTGGCAACGGGGCAGCCGTTGAGGGCGGATGGTGGGCCTCGGCCTATGGTGAACGCAGCGACATTGATGCTACCACATTGACCGCCGCCCTGGATACCCAGCTCTATGGTTGGCTGATCGGAGTCGACGGCAATTTCGACAATGGCTGGAACGGAGGCATAGTTGGCGGAAACTCCAACAACAAGGCAACGTTGGACGCAGTATTATCGCAGTCCAAATCCAACACCTGGTCACTTGGGGCCTATGGAGGCGGAGAAGTCGAACAAGTTGGATTACGACTTGGTGCCTTCTACAACTGGCACAGTGTCGATGCAGATCGCACCGCCGTGGTGGGGGTGTTACAGCAAAGCCTTACAGCTTCCTATGATGCCAAAAGCTGGCAGGCGTTCGCCGAAGCCGGATATGAGC
>JBPCWM010000167.1:0-5869 GCA_051009515.1 Rhizobiaceae bacterium
GATGAGCGTAACTGGACCCGAAGACGGTGCACCAGGCGCGGGTCCGGTCAGGGCCGGAGTGGCCACTTGCGATCTCCAGACCGGGCTAATGGGCGGGATTGGCATGCTGGCGGCACTTCATCACCGGCATCTCACCGGCGAGGGGCAATATGTCGATCTCGCCCTGCTTGATACCCAGATTGCCGGTCTTGCAAACCAGGGTTTCAACCATCTCCTGACAGGTCGCGTTCCAGTACGTACCGGGAGCTGGCACCCGGCACTCGCCCCCTATCAACCATTTGATACTGAAGATGATCAAATCGTTATAGCAGTTGGAAATGACACGCAATTTTCTGACATGTGTCGAGTCATCGGATCACCCGAAATGGCAACGGACGAGCGATTTTCAACAAATCCAATGCGCAACAAGAACCGGGCCGTTATGGAAGAACTCATCAACAAACGAACGCGGCAAAAACCGGTTGCCTATTGGGTAAAGCAATTTCAAAAAAGCAACGTACCCGCCTCCCCCATCAACAATATCAAACAGGCTTTTGAAGACCCGCAGGTCAAGGCGCGCGATATGAGGATCGATGTGGATCACCCCTTGGCAGGAACCATGCCCGGCATGGCAACTCCCCTAAAGTACTCAAAGACAAAACTGGAATTTGAAAAATCCGCCCCCATGCTTGGAGAGGATACAAGCGAGGTGCTTCAGCGGTTACTTGGCATGTCTCAGGACGAGGTTGCTCGACTGAAAGTCAAGGGGATTGTGTAACTCGCCTCAGACCACTTCGTTTGGACCCAGCCGACGACTGGCATTTTCCCTGTCCAGAATTTCGTGGTACCAGGCATTATTGACCGGGGTGATCTTGAGCGGAAGCGCATTTGGCATCGGGCGCAGGGCAGGCTCCACTTTTACAAATTCATGGGCTGCAATCCACAACCCGCCATGGGCGACAATCAACGTATTCGGCCCCAGGTCCACTGCCCGTCTCATGGCGTGCCACACACGTTCAGCAAACTGCGAAAATGTCTCGCCGTTGGGCGGCTCGAATTCTCCTGTCCAGTATTCGGCAAGCCAAGGGCCGTGGGGTTGGCCCTGCATGTCACCAAGATGGCACTCCATCAAACCGTCATCAAAAATGATTTCGACGTCATGATGCTGAGCAACAGCTTCTGCGGTGTGGCGCACACGGGTCAGCGGGCTGGAGACAATCCGCTCAATAGGCTCGTTGGCAAGCAGTTCACCGGCGCGCAGGGCCTGAGCCCTGCCGGTCTCATTCAATTGACTATCCGATTGTCCCTGCGTCTTTCGTGCCTTGTTCCATGACGTTTCACCGTGACGCAAAAAATAAAACGGATGGCTAAATGCCATAACAATACTCCTGAGTTTGTTCAGTCTACCAAGGCGGCATGGACCAGAGCTTTAAGCTCTGCGCGATTTGGGTAACTGCTGGAGGGAACCAATTGGGTAAAGAAAGTGCAGTTCAGATCCTCGACCGGATCAGTCCAGAAATAGGTACTCGCCATCCCACCCCAGCCAAAATCACCAACCGAGCCAACCATGCCAGACCGTGCCGGTTCAACCATCACAGCACCACCAAGACCAAAACCCACACCTTTCATTGGCATTTCGGCAAAGGAATCGGGCCCCATGGAAGCAATATCTCCGGGCAGATGATTTCTGCGCATAAAGGCGAGAGTACGCGGTGACAACAATCGTTGACCATTGAACTCCCCCCCTCGTCGCACCATTTCACCGAAGCGAAAATAGTCGTCCAGAGTGGACAAAAGCCCACCACCGCCTGAAAAGGTTGTCACCTTACCCTCCAGGAACTCGCTGTGGGTTCCTGAGTCAAAACAATAGAGCGGATTGACCTCTGTTTTGACAAAACAATCTGCAAATCTGGGCACCTTCTGTTCAGGCACATCAAATCCCGTATCAACCATGCCCAACGGGTCAAACACTTCCTCACGCAAATAACTGTCGAGTGTTCGGCCGTCCAACACTTCAATCACCCGGCCAATCACATCTATTCCAATGGAATAGTGCCAGTTCCTGCCCGGACGAAATGCCAGCGGTTGTTCGGCAACACTCTTGCAGACCTTGTCCAGACCACCTGAGCCGCAATCAAAATTGATACCAACTTGCTCATAGTGCTCGGCAAGTAAGCCCGGATTGAATGCATAGGTCATCCCGCTTGTATGGGTGAGCAGTTGATGCAAGGTCGGCGCTGGAACAGACTCAATTTGATCAACGCGAGTGGCCCCTTCAATCAACGCAGAGCAATTGGAGAATTCAGGCAGATAGTGGGAAACGGGATCGTGTAAATTCACGCACCCCCGTTCAAGTAACATCATGAAACCGACCGTCGTAATCATCTTGGTCATAGAGTAGACACGAAGGATGGTATCTCGCTCATAGGCGAGGTTGCGCACTACGGAACTCAGACCCGTCGCTGAAAAATGAGCCACTTCTCCGTGGCGGGCTATCAATACGGAAGATCCGGTATATCGCCCAATCTCGACGTTGCGCCGCATCCAGTCATCAATGCGCAATAACCTGTCTTGATCAAATCCCAACGCGTTCTTGCTCATCTTCAACCCATACTTCTCAATTTAGCTTACCGCAGGCTGCAGGTATTTTCTTCCAGCGCATGAATCTTGAAGCCGTAGCTTACCTTGAGCGCCTCATAATCTCGCCAAGCCTGCTCACGATCAACGGAAGGGTCCAGTTTTCCAACCAGCATGACGTTTTTCAAAGTGTGTTCCAGCGGCGTAAACTCCAGGAATTTCACATTGTATCCGAAGGACTGCAACAGCAGAGCGCGACACACATCAGTGACGATATCCGCCTGACGCCGTTTCATCAGCGGAAATTGATTGATCAGACCGAATTCCTTCGATGCTCCCGAATCCTGGGGAACGATCTGCGCAGCGATTTGGGCCTGACAACAGGGGGCGCAGAAGAAAAACTTCATCCTGGAACGCAATCCCAGGGCCAGCGCATCATCAGTTGCTGTATCGCAGGCATGAAGCGCAATCAAAATATCAAGATCACCAATCTTCGCGTGTTTCTCGTCAGGTTGGATATAAGCATTTTCAAAAACCAGACCTTCAAACTTCAGCTCTTCAGAAATGCCATTGCACAGATCAATCACGTTGGGCTTGATATCGATACCGCGCACCAACGGCTCCCGTCGCGCATTGGAACGCACATAGTCATATGCAGCAAACGTCAAATAACCTTTTCCGCAACCAAGATCGAGAATTGAAATAGGCTCTTCGGCTTCACGGACAAAGGTGCCAATATCGCGGTCGATGATTTCTACAAAATTAGCGATCTGGCGGAACTTGGAGTAGTGTTTCTTGACGATTTCACCGCGCCCGTTTGCGACACCCAGTCCTGTCAGATAGGGACGGTCCTTGGTCAGCACATAGTTCTTGTTTCGATTATGCTGTTGATCCACATTCTTCATTGTGGCCTTGGCTTGATAAAGACGGGATACGCCCTTGCGGTTCTCCGCATAATGGTAATCTCTGTTCGTCGTGCACAACAAAGCCGCACGAAACGGTGCCACTGGTGACTCAGACATACGTTCAGAAAGCACATTTACATCCAGTTTGCTGCGCTCGGGCGTTGGCATGTTTGTGTCGGAATAGTCGATGAACCTGTTTTTTTCTCCAAGAACGAGATCAAACTTCGCCTGAAACTTGTCTTTTCCCTTTTTGGCCCCTGTGAAAACCGCCCGTTTGAAAGACTCATCCTCCAGCGCCCTGCGGCACGCCTCAAGAAACTGAATTTGATCGGGGTTCAACATGATTTTCAGACTGGATTGCAGTGAAATGCCGCCTACCAATTGGTTGATATGGCCGCCATGTCAATGACCATGGCGATTTTCTGATTTACATGCGGTCAAACTGCATGAATTATTCCAAGATTACAGATTACAGCTAAACCCGCCTTATGGAGATGTACCGTGTCTGACCCCGATTTCCAACCCGTGCTGATCCATGAAACCGATGGACCAGTCGCCACAGTCACTCTTAATCGGCCAAAAATGTATAATGCATTGGATGAAGAGCTGCGCAAACAACTCAGGGCAATCGTCACCATGATAGACCAGGACGATGCAATTCGCGTCGTCATTCTGAAGGGCGCGGGCCGCGGATTTTGTGCAGGGGCAGACCTTGCAGGCGGCCTGGATCATCCACTGGATGCTCATATTGAGCGTGAATACAAACCAGCCCTTGCAGGCATTGCCGACAGTCCAAAAATCTGGATCGCGCAGGTGCACGGATCTGCAGCCGGAATCGGTGCTGCATATGCTATGAATTGCGATTTGATGAGCATGGCCGACGATGCTTCAATTTATATGGCTTTTGCCGCAATCGCCCTGGTTCCCGATGGTGGCAACACCCAATTACTACTACAAAATCTCGGCTATCATCGCGCCCTCCAAACGGTGCTTGAGGGCGGGAAACTTACCGCTCAGGACTGCATGACTTGCGGCATCGCCAACAAACTCTTCGCCAGTGACGAACTTGCGGTGCAAACAATGGCCTGGGCACAAGCGCTTGCAACGGGCGCCCCGCTTGCCATGTCGGCGGCAAAGCGCTTGCTTCGCAAGGTTGGACAAATGCCTTATGAACAAGCGATCAGCGCGGAAGCCCGTGAACAGGCCACCTTGGCCTACAGCGAAGACTTCAAAACTGGAGTTCAGGCCTTTTTCGAAAAGAAGAAGCCCGAATTCGCGGGCAAATAGTTGGTCATTTTACAATGAGGCGGTGATCCCGCCATCGACAAACAGCGTGTGTCCATTGACAAAACTTGATGCCGGTGAAGACAGGAAAATACAGGCCCCGACCAACTCCTCAACATTGCCCCAGCGACCAGCGGGAGTGCGTTTTTCAAGCCATGCGCTGAATTCAGAATCATTGACCAACGCCTCGTTGAGCGGTGTATCGAAATAGCCGGGCGCGATGGCGTTGATCTGCAAGCCATATTGGGCCCAGTCCGTCGCCATTCCCTTGGTAAGATTACCAACCGCTCCTTTCGTGGCTGTATAGGGTGCAATGCCAGGTCGCGCGAGCAAAGTCTGTACCGACGCAATATTGATGATCTTGCCGCTGCCGCGCTTTATCATGTGCCGGGCAACCGCCTGCCCGACATTAAAAACGCTCGAAACATTGGTTTCCAGCAACTTGGTGAACATGTCGGCTGGAAAATCTTCAAGAGGCGTGCGGAATTGCATTCCTGCATTGTTAATCAAAATATCAATCGCGCCGTGATCGGCCTCAAATCCATCGACACTAGTTTTTGCTGCTGCATGATCGGTGGCATCAAAGGCCAGCCTATGAACATTTGATCCACTTGCAGACAATTTTTCGGCAGCTGCAGCCAACTTGTCCTTGTCACGGCCGTTGAGAACAATATCAGCACCAGCATCCATCAATCCTTGCGCAAGCGCAAATCCAATGCCTTGCGAAGACCCCGTGACCAAAGCCGTTTTTCCGGTGAGGTCAAAAAGTTTCAGTCCACGTTTCATGTTGTCGTTCCTGCAATAGTCAAACAATTAACATTTGGGTACAGACGATCCGTCATGGACACAACACCAATTGATGAATAACCATGTCTGATGAGTAAATTTCCTGACTGCATGGGGTATCGGCGTCTATGACCTCTTCCAACACACCTTCCTACGGCCTGATTGGGCTGGGAACCATGGGATCCAATCTGGCACTGAATATCGCGGAGAAAGGCAACAGCATTGCCGTGTTTAACCGCACCACAGCCAGAGCACCGGAATTCCATGCAGAAGCGGGTGAGTTGAAAGACCGAATCATCCCCACCGAGTCTCTTGAAGATTTCGTGGCTGCGATTGAA
>JBPCWM010000168.1:0-2915 GCA_051009515.1 Rhizobiaceae bacterium
GTTATGCTCACGACAGTGCCCGGCGGCACGTGCGCGGTGAAGCCGTCTACATTGACGACATGCCGGACCTGCCCGGCACACTTCATCTTGCGCCAATTCTGTCACCGGTTGCACATGGCGAGATACAAGTTCTTGATCTGGACGCAGTCAGGAAAAGCGAAGGGGTGATCGTCGTACTGACGGCAGAAGATATTCCTGGCGAGAATGAAGCTGCACCAATCCTGCATGGGGAGCCAATCCTTGCTGATGGCAAAGTGGAGCATGTGGGGCAGATTATTGCGGTTGTGGTTGGCAAGACATTAGCTCTTGCCATACAGGCCGCTGACAAGGTCAAAATGAAATTCCACGAAGAGGACGCTACTCTCGATGTGGAATCCGCATTCAGGGCGGGGGCACATACGCACCCTACTCAACATTTGATTGACGGTGACGCATCTGCTGCCGTGAAAGCTGCGCCTGTACGATTAACTGGTCGTCTGGAAATGGGAGGACAGGACCATTTTTATCTGGAAGGTATGGTGGCCTATGCTTTGCCCGGTGAAGACGATGAGATGCTCGTCTGGTCATCGACGCAGCATCCGAGTGAAGTCCAGACCCATGTTGCGTTGGCGCTTGGAATAAAAAATCATGAGGTCGATGTTCAGGTACGCCGCATGGGTGGTGCATTCGGTGGCAAGGAAAGCCAGGCTACAATCATTGCGGCAATTGCTGCCCTAGCTGCGCGGGCAACTGGTCAGCCCTGTCGATTCAGACTGCGTCGTGATGCTGATATGGCAGCCACCGGAAAACGACACGGCTATGTCATCAAATATGACCTGGGACTGGAAAAAAGTGGCCGCTTTACCGGCCTCAAAGTGGAGGCACTGGCCAATTCAGGCCATGTGGCTGACCTGAGCGGCCCCGTGGTCACCCGTACTTTGACCCATCTGGACAATTGTTATCATTTCCCTGCGTCCGATTTTCTGGGTTTTGCGGCGAAAACCAATACCGTTTCCAATACGGCATTTCGTGGATTTGGCGGACCGCAGGGCATTCTGGCCACGGAAGCCATGATCGATTGTGCGGCCCGCACGCTTGTTATGGATCCAAATGAGTTGCGGAGAATTAATTATTATGGACCGACTACGGGCGAGGTAACACCCTACGAGCAACCGGTAGACGACAATCGCATCACCGATGTTGTCGACCGGGTCCTGCAAAATGCTGAATGGGACAGGCGTCGGAGCGAGATTGACCAGTTTAACAGCTCAAACTCGGTTCTGAAGAAAGGGCTGGCGATGATGCCGGTCAAATTCGGGATTTCGTTCAACCTGACGGCGCTCAATCAGGCAGGCAGCCTTGTCCATGTCTATCAAGACGGGTCGGTTCACCTAAATCATGGCGGTACCGAAATGGGGCAGGGCCTCTATACAAAGGTTGCCCAGGTGGTGGCGGAAGTTTTCGGGCTTGAACTTGCGGACGTGAAGATCACCGCTACCACCACGGGCAAGGTGCCCAATACATCTGCCACGGCTGCCTCATCCGGTTCTGACCTCAATGGTGCAGCAGCATTTAACGCATCAAACACGATCAAGACCCGCATGGCCGAAGTGGCTGCGCAATCGTTCGAGTGCACGGTCGATGAAGTTGAATTTTCAAACCACCAGGTGAGTGGTCCAGGCCAGACCATAAGCTTTGCAGATCTGGCTCACGAATGTTGGTTTTCCCGCATAAGCCTTTCGGCTTCCGGGTTTTATGCCACCCCTAAAATCCATTGGGATGGCCAAAAGCTAAAAGGCCGTCCGTTCTACTATTTCACCTATGGCGCGGCTGTGGCCGAAGTTGTTATTGATACACTGACCGGTGAAAACCGCTGCCTGCGTGCTGACATCGTTCAGGATTGCGGACTGCCCTTGAACCCGACGCTGGACCTTGGTCAGATTGAAGGAGCTTTCGTTCAGGGCATGGGATGGCTCACCTGCGAGGAACTCTGGTGGGACAAGAATGGTCGGTTGAGGACAATTGGCCCCTCTACCTACAAGATTCCGGGATCTCGCGACGTGCCGCCAGAATTCAACGTAGAGATTCTCGAGGACAAGCCAAATGTACAAGAAACAGTTTATCGCTCAAAAGCCATTGGCGAACCTCCGTTGATGCTGGCTGTATCTGTCTGGTTGGCCCTTCGGGATGCGGTGTCGTCGCTTTCAGATGGCAAGTTGGCAGCCAATTTGGATGCACCGGCGACACCGGAACGTGTCCTGTTTGCTGTGGAAGACATGCAAAAGCGTGTGGCTGCGGGAGAAGATGGATGATCACGCTTGACGAACTCAATGACATGAGCACAGGGGAATTTGTTGAGCAACTCAAGGATATTTTTGAGCATTCGCCCTGGGTTGCAAACAGTGTTGCCGACAAGCGCCCCTTTCAATCTTTGCGAACTCTCCATTCAACTATGGTTCAGGCGGTCGCTGATGCATCAAAACGCAAACAGATTGATCTGATCTGTGCTCACCCCGATCTTGCTGGAAAAGCCGCACTGGCGGGTGAATTGACCGAATCCTCCACTTCTGAACAAGCTGGTGCTGGTCTCGACAGTTTGAGCAATGAGGAATATGCCGAATTTCACAAACTCAACGACGCCTATAAGTCCAAGTTTGGTTTTCCGTTTATTCTGGCTGTGAAAGGTCATGACAAGACATCCATCCTCCAGTCATTCAGGACCCGCCTTGAAAACGATGCGGATCAGGAAAAGATCGAAGCTCTGCGCCAAATAGGTGAAATCGGGCGTTTCAGGCTCGAAGCCCTTCTCACCCAGGAAAACTGAGGCAAGAATGTCAAAACTCTCCACTCACGTACTGGATACGGCCAATGGTCACCCGGCTGCCGGAATGAAGATTGATTTTGTTCGCAATCCCGGGCCACGGGAACAGCACCTG
>JBPCWM010000169.1:0-5259 GCA_051009515.1 Rhizobiaceae bacterium
GCTCAATGCCGGCATTGCCGCTTTCAGGGCACAGGAACAGCCGCATATCTTGATGGTATTCGAAGTTGGCACCGCCACAATGATGGGGGCCAAAGGCGCGATCAAGCCGGTCTACGAAGTCATGGCAGAAGCTGGCGCTGACTTTGACCCCGATGCCTATATCGGCTCGGTGAAGGGCTATTACACAACCACCGAAGGCCAAATGCTGTCTCTGCCGTTCAACTCTTCGACACCGGTTCTTTGGGTCAACAACGATGCTTTGAAAGCCGCTGGTGTTGAGGCATCCGTAGACCTTTCAACTTGGCAGAAGGTAGGCGGCGTACTGGATAAACTGAAGGCGTCGGGCCATGAATGCCCACTCACAACCGCCTGGCAGAGCTGGATCCATCTGGAAAACATGTCAGCCTACCATAACACGCCGTTTGCGACGAAAGACAACGGGTTTGCCGGCCTCGACACTGAGCTGGCTCTGAACGGACCTGTTCAAGTTAAACATCTGCAGCAGATGGGCGATTGGGCCAAGGACGGCAAGTTCGTCTACAAGGGCCGCCGCAACGAGGGTGGTGCAGACTTCCGTGCTGGCGCATGCGCGCTGTTCACAGAAAGCTCTGCCGGATATGCTGGCATCAAGAAAGAAGCTAAGTTCGACTTCTCCGTGCGCCCCCTTCCTTATTGGGAAGGCGTATCCGGTGCTCCGCAGAACACCATCATTGGCGGCGCTTCGCTGTGGGTAATGCAAGGCCATAAATCCGATGAATATAAAGGCGTCGCCGCCTTCCTGAACTTCCTGTCTTCAACTGATATTCAGGCGAAATGGCACCAGGATACGGGTTACCTACCGATTACTTCTGCAGCTGGTGAGAAAACACGGGCCGATGGTTTTTATGAAAAAAATCCTGGCACAGATATCGCCGTCATCCAGATGACCGCAAAGGCACCAACTGCCAATTCGAAGGGCCTTCGTCTTGGTTCGTTTGACCAGATTCGCGGCATTATCGACGAAGAACTGGAAGGCATCTGGTCAGGCGACAAGTCTGCACAGGAAGCCATGGACAGCGCTGCCGAGCGTGGCAACCAACTGCTGCGCCGTTTCGAGCGCGCCAGCAACTAGTTCTCTTGGTCAGAGCGTCAGCGGCGGAACTCCCCGCCGTTGACGCCCATAAAGTCTCCGGTATCCGATGGAAAAGCGTGTTACATTTAAAGGGTGGTTCCTGCCGCTTGCTTTGGTGTTCCCGCAGATCCTGATATCGGGGATCTTCTTTTTTTATCCTACCGCTCAGGCGGTCTGGCAATCGCTCTTCATTCCGGATCCATTTGGCCTGTCGGCTCAGTTTGTTGGCTTGGAAAATTTTCAATTCCTGCTTTCAGATAAATATTACCGCGCCTCGTTTGTTACGACGGCAGTATTCTCGATACTCGTTACCCTTGTCTCGATGATACCGGCGCTTTTCCTCGCTGTTTTGGCGGATCGTCTGATCAAAGGGTCCGGCGCCTATCGCACCATGTTGATCTGGCCCTATGCCGTCGCGCCTGCGGTTGCCGGGGTTTTGTGGCTTTTCATGTTCAACACCCGTGTGGGTGTGGTGTCGTGGTATTTGGGACAACTGGGCTATGACTGGAACCATGTCCTCAATGACGGCGAGGCAATGGGGCTTGTTGTCGTTGCATCAGCATGGGGACGCATCAGTTATAACTTCTTATTCTTCTTCGCCGCATTGCAGGCGGTTCCCAAGTCGGTGATCGAAGCGGCTGCAATCGACGGCGCACGTTTTTGGCGGCGGTTCTTCACCATTGTTCTTCCCCTGTTGTCCCCCACCACATTTTTCCTGCTGGTGGTAAATGTGGTCTATTCCTTCTTTGAAACCTTTGGCGTTATCCACACGATCACGGCGGGCGGCCCCCAACAGGCAACCACTATCTTGGTCTACAAGGTGTTCTCCGATGGATTTGTTGGTCAGGATCTCGGTTCTTCCGCGGCACAGTCTGTAATCTTGCTTGTTGTGGTAGGTGCGCTGACCGTGTTGCAGTTCAAGTTTGTTGAGAAGCGGGTGCATTACTGATGAAAACGCGGACTTTCAATTCTCCTTCCACGGAACCACCGCCCGGCATGGTAGAAAAGCGTGGCCATGGTTTGTGGCTGACCCATGCGCTGATGATCTTTGGCGTATTGATAATTTTTTTCCCTATCTGGCTGGCATTCGTGGCCTCCACGGTTACGCAACCAGAAATTGTTTCCCCCCCCATGCCGCTGCTGCCCGGTGGACACTTTTGGGAGAACTACAGTCGGGCACTGTTTTCCGGCGTGAATGTGCCGGTGGCAACCATGCTGTTCAATTCGCTGGTCATGGCGGTAGGAATCGCCGTTGGAAAAATTGTCATCTCGTTGTTGTCGGCCTTTGCGATCGTCTATTTCCGATTCCCCGGACGCAACACCTTCTTCTGGCTCATCTTCATTACCTTAATGTTGCCGGTGGAGGTTCGAATCGTGCCAACCTACGAAGTCGTGGCGGGGTTTGGCATGCTGAATTCCTATTCAGGCTTAATTTTTCCGCTCATTGCATCCGCAACCGCCACCTTCCTCTTCCGGCAGTTTTTCATGACCATTCCCGATGAATTGGCCGAAGCCGCCCGCGTCGACGGCGCACGTCCCATGCGATTCTTTGTCGACATCGTCGTGCCGATGAGCCGGACCAACATTGCTGCACTGTTCGTCATCCTGTTCATCTATGGCTGGAATCAATATCTATGGCCGCTACTGATCACAACCGAACCTGACATGAACACCATCGTCATGGGTATTAAGCAGATGTTCCCATCGGGCGATGATACAGCGGACTGGCCTGTGATAATGGCGACTTCCCTGCTGGCCATGATCCCACCAGTGATTGTGGTGATCTCCATGCAGAAACTGTTTGTCCGCGGAATGGTCGATAGCGAGAAATAAAATGGCAACTCTTTCCCTCAAAAACGTCAAAAAACGCTTTGGTTCGACCGAGGTGATCCATGGCGTGGATGTCGACATACACGACGGTGAATTCATCGTGATCGTAGGTCCATCAGGCTGCGGCAAGTCCACACTGTTACGCATGGTTGCCGGGTTAGAATCGGTGAGCGAAGGCGAAATCCAAATTGACCAGCAAAGGGTCAACGAAAAAGAGCCGATGGATCGCGATATCGCCATGGTGTTCCAAAACTATGCACTCTATCCGCATATGTCGGTGCGGCAGAATATGGCTTACGGCCTGAAAATTGCTGGCAAGCCAAAGGCAGAAATTGACCAACGGGTGGATGAGGCCGCCCAATTGTTGCAATTGGAATCCTATCTGGATCGCAGGCCCCGGCAATTGTCAGGTGGCCAAAGACAACGTGTGGCAATGGGCCGTGCAATTGTACGCGAGCCCTCGGTCTTTTTGTTTGATGAACCCCTGTCTAATCTGGACGCCAAGTTGCGGGTGCAAATGCGTGTGGAAATCAAGGAACTTCAGGCGCGGCTTGGGATAACTGCACTTTACGTGACTCACGATCAAGTCGAGGCCATGACCATGGCCGACCGCATGATTGTTATGAACGGTGGTATTGCCGAACAGATCGGCACCCCGCTGGAGGTCTACGAGACACCGCAAACGTTGTTTGCGGCCGAGTTTATCGGCAGCCCATCGATGAACATTATTGATGGTCGCTCCGAAAAGGGCCGCATCGTTTTGGCAAACGGAGCAGTATTGAAGTTTGATCTCGATCGTTCCGGTCCTGTGAAAGTGGGGCTGCGACCCGAGCATCTCGTGCCAGATAAAGCGGGCACGATTGAGCTTGTTGCGTCACTGGCTGAACCTCTCGGCGCAAACACACTGATACATGGCACACTTGCGGGCTCTGAGGTTCCGCTCTCAGTCAGCTTGCCCGGCATTCATGTGCTGGACCCGGCTATAGAAAGTATGAGATTCTCACCTGGAGCTGAGCATATCCACTTGTTTGATGATGAAACGGGTACTCGGATCTAATCTGACCGCGCAATCACCGTCCAAGTCAGTAGGGCTCAATTTCGATGATCTTGCAGTTTTCGGGCTGTATGCCGGTCAACGCGCGAATGAAATTCCCATGGGTGACGACGGCTGTGTTTCTGGCCGAACTGTCCCGCAGCCGCTTTGAAAATGAATCAGCACGTTTCTGCAATACATCGTCGGGTTCAACCGGGATTGCTAAGTCCAACGGCGATGGTGGGCTCGCTCTCCTTCTGGGTTACGAGGCCTGCTGGAGAAAGTCCCGATAAGCAATAACCAACAGCTGGGTAATTCCCAATACAGACTTTGTTGAGGAGCAATTGCGCGGAGTGAGCGCCAATGAATCGCGCGCCGCAAATTCAGCTCTTTGATGTGCGTGCGGCATCAAGTCGTCTAATTTTTAGCTCATACGAAGTATATGGTGGCGCGGCATGCTTGGGGCGCAAGGCATGCCTCGCCACCTGCACAACTTTGAAGCGACCAACTGCACTTTTAATGCCCGACGGCATTACCCTCAAGGTACAGTTAGCGTTGTGCAGGTGGTAGTTTGAGATAAATTCTTCCTATACGACTATACCGGATAGTCGGATTTTATATGTCGATCGAGGGCAGGACAGTATTTATCTTGTAAAGGAAGATCGCTGATGTGTACTGGGGTACAATGTTTGCAGCGGACTAAAACTAACGATCTTCGAGGAAATTCCCAAAACACAGCGCCATGCAGATTATTGCCTAAACATTCACTGCATGCAGTACGGTTGAATTTATTGAATTGCACGCGTTCATTTCTGGTCGCCAATGGAATATCGACAACTGGTATACATAGTCAAAATGTCCGCATATCAGTCATTGACGGAAATCGAGCTAATGACGGCTTCGAGCCCTTTGCAGAAGTAGAATCGGCGTCGCAAATGGGACGCGATCAAACCGGCACTAATTAGGGTATTTATCCACTCATGTGCTTGCCCTGGCTGTGCTGCTGACACACGGAGCCAAACAACAAGCCTCACTCCCTATGGTAAATCTATATGTGTCCCTCATATGCGACTCTGAAACACTCAAATCGGGCTTCACAGCCCCTAAGATGAGACTGTAGTTTTTTCTTCAGGATGCCATTTCATGAACTCTTTGGAGGCTATTTCGCCCGTCCTATCGCAATTATGTTCGGACAATGCAGGTCAACCAGATCAAACCGTGTAGTGAGTGGATTGGTAAGATGAAATTGCTGATCTAGTCGCCCCAACAAATTGGACTCTCAATG
>JBPCWM010000170.1:0-22228 GCA_051009515.1 Rhizobiaceae bacterium
ATGGCGCAGTTGTTGCCAATGTCGGAGGAAATGATGGCCTCTTTGGGCAGTGCCTGCTGGATGGCACGCCAAGCCATGCGGGGGGACATTTTTTCAGGCTCACGCTTGCGCGAGCGTTCATTCCAGGTTGTGCCCGGATCATCATCTTCATGGTCCATGGAGGACAGGGTTTGAAGCCAGGACGACTTTGTCTGGTGTATGGTGGCTTCGCGGTCTTTCAACACATCTGCGGAAGCCGCAGGGCTGACAAGTTCAGTCAGCTTTTGTGCCACTTTCAACGCATCACCCTGAATTCCGACCGTAACTGGCTTGGTCAGGCCAATCCGGTCTGCGTTGATGTCGACCTGAATGAGTTTCGCATCCTTTGGCCAGTAGTCGATACCATATCCCGGCAATGTCGAAAACGGATTGAGACGGGTGCCCAGAGCCAGAACAACGTCTGCCTTGGCAATCAATTCCATAGCGGCCTTGGAGCCATTATAGCCAAGCGGACCTACAGACAGTCTGTGGCTGCCCGGGAATGCATCATTGTGCTGATAGTTGCAGCACACCGGTGCCGATAGTTTTTCAGCCAATTCACGGGACGCGTCAATTGCTCCACCTAACACCACGCCCGCACCGTTCAGGATAACGGGGAACTCGGCTTCAGACAGCAATTTCGCAGCTTCCTCGATCGCCTGCTCACCTCCGGATGGCAATTCAAACTCGACGATCTGCGGCAGTTCAATATCTATAACCTGTGTCCAGTAGTCACGCGGGATATTGATCTGAGCAGGCGCGCAACCGCGCCAGGCCTGTGCGATAACCCGGTTGAGAACTTCAGCAATGCGGCTAGGGTCGCGAACTTCTTCCTGATAGCAGACCATATCCTCGAACAGTTTCATCTGTTCGATTTCCTGGAAGCCCCCCTGACCGATGGTCTTGTTGGCAGCCTGGGGTGTGACCAGAAGAAGCGGTGTGTGATTCCAATAGGCAGTCTTGACCGGTGTCACGAAATTTGTGATTCCGGGACCGTTCTGCGCGACCATCATCGACATCTTGCCCGTGGAGCGGGTGAAACCATCAGCCATCATGCCCGCATTACATTCATGCGCACAGTCCCAAAAACTGATGCCCGCAGTTGGGAAAAGATCGGAAATCGGCATCATGGCCGATCCGATAATGCCAAATGCATGTTCAATTCCATGCATTTGCAGCACTTTTACGAAGGCTTCTTCAGTAGTCATTTTGGTCATGAATATCTCTCATTCGCTTAAAAAACGGGACAACAAGTCTCAATTTTCGTTAGTAACACACATGATACTCAGCTTCAATGGCAAGGGTTTAGGACCAAATGGCTGCTTGTGTTGGTACCAAATTCGATCTTGCAGCAGGCCTCTGCAGATGTTTATTGAATGTAATAGGGATCATCATACTGCCGTTGAGACTTTTGCGGGCATGGGTTGAGGGAGCGCAACACGATGACAATCAATAAGCGGTGCAGTTTCTGGAACCACAGGCGCAGTTCCAGAATCACCCTGAGTTTGTTGGCATTGGCAGTGATGTCGAGTGCAGCACAAGCCCGTTTGAGTACCCGTAGCTATACCTGTGCAGATTTGAAAGACCTGGTGTTTCAACAGGGGGCGATTGTTTTGAATACCAAAAGCAGTTCGGTGTATTTTCGCTTTGTTGCTGATCGCAGTTTTTGTAAAACCGGGGAAAGGACTATCAGACAGACTGTGCCGACAAAATCTGAGAAATGCAGGTTGTTGCGGTGCCAGCCTGTGGACAACGAGCGCGATTAGTTTCGTCAGTATAACCGAAGTCAATTGATCCTGTGTCCTTGCCGGCGCTGGAAGCTGGGCGGCCTCACCACAAGTCTGGATTGTTCAAGGCAGGTACACAATCTGATGCACCTGCGAGCGGCTTGATCTCTCCACCGTTCAAGTTCTGCCCCAGCCAGCCATGTGGATACTGCAATTTTTGGGGCGCACTGGCAGTGTCTTCTGAAATCTGGGCAAATCCTACTTTTGAATAGTAGTCGGGATCACCATAAGTCACGGCAATGTCCACCCCCTCCCGGCGAAGCCCGTCCAATCCAAATGCAATGAGCTTTTGTCCAGTCCCCTGTTTCTGCATGTCTGTTCGTACGGCAACAGGCGACAAAATGAATACCGTGCGCTTGTCCAGCTGAAACAGCAGCCGTGAAAAGAAGATGCAACCAGCTAACACGTCACCCTGGTGTGCCGAGAACACATACAAGTCCTGCTGCGGTGTTGTCTGTATCAGGTCAGTGACGAATTGCCCGATAACTTTTCCCTCTTCTGCACCCTCTGACGCAGAAAAAGTTGTTGTGAACAGATCGATTATGTCACTTTCCTGGCCATTGTGGCCACTGGTTAGCTGCATGATGTTTCCGTTTCCCTGCGTTGACATAGAATACGGGCTGATACCCTGTTCGGTTGACATCAATCTATTTCGTCATCCTGGCGAGCAATTCCAACCCGGCATCTATTTTTTGGGCTTCAATAGATGAAAATCCAAGCCTGAAACATGAGCGGTTGTCAGCACTGCCAAAATACACACTGCCGGGTTCGATCAAGATACCTTCCTTCAGGGCGCGGCGGGCAAGCTGATCCGTGTCGACAGCAGAACTGTCCCCCAGATTGACCCAATAGGATGAACCACCCATGCCTTGCACCATATCCGCGTCCGGAAAATGTTGCGCCAATGCTGCTCCCATGGCAGACCAACGTTGCCGATAGGACCGATGAAGGCGCCGCACAAAGACATCGTAATACCCGAGCGACAGAAAGAATGCTGTGCTGCGCTGATTGTTTGTAGGGGGATGGCGCACCATAAGCCGTCGCAAAGCCCGCATCTCATGGATCAACTCTGCCGAAGCCACAACAAACCCAAGGCGAAGGCCGGGAAACAGGGTTTTGGAAAACGAGCCGACATAGATCACCCGGCCATCCTGATCCAGACTTTTCAGGGCCGGTAGTGGCTTGCCGACATAGTTGGATTCCAACTCATAGTCATCCTCAATTATGACAAATTCACGCTCGCGGGCGGTTTTCAGCAACGCCCTTCTCCGCGCATCAGTCATGGTCACGGTGGTCGGCAATTGATGGCTGGGTGTGACATAAACAAGTTCGGCACTTTTCAGTTCTTCACCAACCGGGAGTCCATCCCCATCCACCTGAACAGGAACAATGTACTCGCTGCGCAGCGCGAAAATATTACGCGCATCAGGATAGCCCGGTTCCTCCACAACAATGCGAGTTTCAGGTCCGACAAGCAGACTAGCCAGAGTATATAGCGCCTGTTGAGCTCCCAGGGTCACCAATATCTGGTCTTCACCCACCAAAATGCCGCGTCGTGGTAATATCCGGGTACGAATCTGGTCTATCAGCATGGGGTCGTCGTTATCCAGAGTGTCCTGACTCCATTCATCCAGCCAGCGTTTCCCCATGGCTTTGTAAACACAGTCGCGCCAGTCAGTTATTGGGAACAGGGATTGATCAGGCTGCCCATAGATGAAGGGATAGGGAAGACTTTGCCAGTCGCGCGGCTTGTGGATATTACGCTGACCGGCGGGATGTTTCAGCAGTCTGGACGTCCAATCAATCGGTTGCGCATCGCCATCCGACACAATCGATGTCTGAGTTCCAACAGAACTATGGACCCCCATCTCAAGCACGGTCTCGTTGACGAAATAACCCGACCGTTCCGAGGTCCGAAGATAACCGTCATCCGTCAATCCCTGATAGACCAGAACGGATGTATTGCGGGAAATCCCAAGCTGGCGTGACAGATGTCTCGTGGAAGGCAGTTTGTCTCCAGGCCGCAAATGCCCAGCCAGAATCGCGCTTACCAATACTTCCCGCAACTGGGCCTGCAAACTCTTGCTTGCATTGCGATCCAGCGAAATCAGGAAGTCTCTCAAAATATAACCGGTGGGCGAGCAAATTGGGTCCAATTCTTGTCCGCCCAATGGGTCCACATGTCAAGTTCAGACATAATCTCACACTTCTGAGCAGCCTGAATAGCAAACGGCCACCGCGACGATAGTCGCGGTGGCCGTTTATTTTACCTGTCCGATTGTCAGTATCAGGCGGCTAAAACGCGGCTGATGGCCCCATCAATACTGGTCACGATTTCATCGATATCGGACTTGGTGCAGATCAGTGCCGGGCTGAGGCAAAGCGTGTTGTTAAATCCAGCCAACGAGCGATTGGTCACACCGATTACAACCGCATCCTGCTTGAAACATTCAGCGACAATTGCCTGCGCTATAGCTTCATCGGCTGGCTCACGGGTTTCGCGATCGCTCACCAGTTCGGCACCCACAAACAGACCCTTGCCGCGAACGTCACCAATGATCTTGTGCTTGCCTTTCAGAACTTCCAACTGTTCTACGAGGTATTCACCCATTGCGGTTGTATTTTCCAGCAGCTTTTCTTCTTCCAGGATGCGCATGTTTTCCAGCGCCGCAGCGGGACCGGATGTACAGCCGCCAAAAGTTGAGATATCGCGGAAATAGCTCATGGGATCATCGGGATCAGCCTTGAACATCTGGAAGACTTCTTCAGTGGTCACTGTGCAAGAGATTGCCGCGTAACCGGAAGCAACTCCCTTGGCCATTGTCACCATGTCCGGCTTGATGCCGTAATGCTGATAACCAAACCACGTGCCGGTGCGACCCATACCGCACACAACTTCGTCGATAATCAACAAAATATCATACTTGTCGCAGATTTCCTGTACCCGCGGCCAATAGCCTTCAGGCGGAGTGATCACCCCTCCCCCCGCAGTAATCGGCTCCAGAATAATTGCGCCAACGGTGTCAGCGCCTTCACGCAGGATCACCTCTTCGATGGCATTTGCGGCGCGAATTCCGTAATTGTCGACCTCACCCCATTGCGAACGGTATTCGAGACAATGCGGGACTTCTACAAATCCGGGAGTAAAGGGACCGTACTGACCCTTGCGTTCATCCTGACCACCTGAAGACAGGGCCGTGATGGTGGTGCCGTGATAGTCTCGATTGCGGTAAAGAATCTTGTGCTTCTTGCCACCATATTTGTTGTGGGCAATCTGGCGCACAATCTTGTAGGTTTTCTCATTCGCCTCCGAGCCGGAATTGGAATAGTAGACCCGGCTCATGCCTGGCATTTTTTCAATCAGTTTTTCGGCAAACAGTGCACCGGGCACGCTGCCCATGGACCCGGCGAAATAGTTCATTTTGACCAATTGATCGCGAACAGCATCTGCAATAGACGTCCGGCCATAGCCAACATTTACTGTCCAGACACCGCCGGAAACCGCGTCGAGATGTTCTCGACCGGCCTGGTTCCAGACCCGCATCCCCTTGCCCTCGACAATGATCAGGGGGTCGGTCGCATCGAATTTCTTGTGTTGTGTCAGATGGTGCCACACATGGGCCTTGTCGGCCTCCACCACGTGGCTGATATCGTTATCTCCAACATGCACGTTCATAGCTTTTCTCCAAAATGCGGCGCGTCAAATTCGCACTACCTCAATTCACCACATACAGCACCCGATGAACAGGGAGCGCAGGGTGCCAGACGACGAATTTGGGTGGGGCCAGATTGGGACGTCAAAGACGCAACGACAAAAAAGGCGAACCCTTGGGCTCGCCTTTTAAATTGCTATATCAGACGATTTTACCGAACAACCTTAACGGTACCGCCATTGCGTTTAACCAGAGAAAACAAGGTTGCGGCGTTTGACGGGTGAAGACGCACACATCCATGGGATGCAGGACGGCCCAGGCGCTTGATCGAACTGGTGCCATGCACAGCGAAGCCACGATAATAGAACATCGCATAAGGCATCGGTGCATTATCATATTTCCGCGAATAATAGCGCTTGTGCATGCGATGGATTCTCCATGTACCAGTGGGAGTGCGATATCCGGCACGCCCTGTGGACACTGGCCAGTTGTAGAGCAATTTTCCACTGCGATAGACTTTCATGCGCTGTTGGGAAAGGTCAACTTTGGCCAAAACACGACCTCCGCCATAGGCATTGGTGCTTGACGCGACCTTTGTAACCTTGGCAGCAGATTTCTTGGCCTGCATTTCCTTGTAATAGGCAGAATTCTTGTAGATTTTGCCTTTCTTGGCCTGTTTTTCATACCAGACTCGCGTCCAGTAAGCCTTGTCTTTTTTAACATAGGCATTGGTTGTGGCTTCAACCTTGATTTCCCCTGACGTTTCCGCTGCTGTTGCCGCCACGGCAAGCCAGCCAAACAGGGATAGTGTTAACAGGATTAATTTCTTCATTGGGGTCCCCCCATGCTACTCTGTTTACTTCGAGCAATCCCGACCGTTTCAGCCATGCTGGATGCTGGACGTGGATCCCCGCTTTTGTCTCAATTGTGATGCAAATGGATAGGCAGGATTAAACGTCCCCTACGCCATCCAGATGCGCAGTTGGTATTTGAACACATCGAAATTCCGGTTCCGAAACCGCAAATCGGGGACTATCGATATGTACAAACGTTGCCTCAACGGCATATTACCCATATCTTTTGCAAACTTACCAGTCACAATCAGTTATAAAATTGGGTGATGATTAATTAGGGTCGGTCTGGGGTGGAATGCAGTAGTTTGCTTGAACAATACAATAAACGCATTGATGACAAGCGTGAAGAACTGGTTCAGCTGACCGCGGACCTGATCCGGTTTCCGACCATCAACCCACCCGGTGAAGCCTACGCGCCTTGTGCCGAATATATCGGCAAGCGGCTGAAGGCTCGCGGGTTTTCCGTGCAGTATATCCGCGCCCACGACACGCCCGGTGACAGTGATCAGTTCCCGCGTCTGAATGTGGTTGCACGCAGAGAGGCGAACCGCCCCGGCAAAACAGTGCATTTCAATTCTCACATTGATGTCGTGGAAGTTGGCGATGGCTGGACGGTTGATCCTTTTGCAGGAACCGTTCGTGATGGCCGGGTCTATGGCCGTGGAGCTTGTGACATGAAAGGAGGATTGGCTGCGTCCATCGTTGCAGCGGAAACCTATCTGGAACTGAACCCTGATTTTTGCGGTGCGATTGAGATTTCAGGCACGGTTGACGAGGAATCGGGCGGCTTTGGTGGCGTTGCCTATCTTGCCAATAAGGGTCTGTTTTCAAAACCGCGCGTCGATCATGTCATCATTCCTGAACCACTGAACAAGGACCGCGTATGTTTGGGGCACAGGGGTGTCTGGTGGGCCGAAATTGAAACCTTTGGCACCCAGGCTCACGGATCCATGCCTTTTCTGGGAGACAGTGCAATCCGTCATATGGGATCCGTGCTCAGCGCATTTGAAACTCAACTCTATCCCAGCCTTGCGCAGAAGCGCACCCAAATGCCGGTGGTTCCCGAAGGAGCAAAACAATCCACCATGAACCTGAATTCGATTCATGGTGGGGAATCCGAAACCGGTGCAGGTGGAAAACCAGATGATTATGACGGTTTACCCAGTCCCAACGTTGCCCAAAGTTGCCGCGTGATACTCGACCGGCGTTTCTTGATTGAAGAAGATATCAGAACGGTGAAGTCGGAAGTCATATCCATTCTGGAGGGGCTGAAGCGCGACCGTGATTCCTTTGACTACGCCGTTCGCGACATCATGGAAGTCTTGCCCACAATGACCGATCGGGACGCCCCGGTCGTGGCAGCAGTTGCTGATGGAATACGGTCCGTCCTGAGCAAGGAACCGGAATATGTCATTTCACCGGGCACCTATGATCAAAAACATATTGCCCGCATTGGCCATCTCCATGACTGCATCGCCTATGGACCGGGCATACTCGATCTGGCCCACATGGCAGATGAATATGTCGCCATTGATGACATGATTGAATCAACCAAGGTCATGGCTCACGCAATCGATGTGCTGCTCAATGGTGTATGAGACGCGCAAAGAGGCTGACAGAGCCAGACCAAGGTGCTTTAGTATTGAACTTGTGAGTTTAACCGGGAGTAGCAGATTATGCATATTCTGAAGAAATTGGCCGCAACCGCCCTTCTGACCGTGGCGACAATGCCTGTGTTGATCGATGGGCAAGTTCTCGCTGCCAAGACCAGCCTGATCATGGGAATGGTACTTGAACCCCCTCATCTTGACCCAACCGCAGGAGCGCCCGCAGCGATCGATGAAGTGGTCTATGCCAATGTGTTTGAAGGTTTGACCCGGATCGGCTCAAAGGGCGAAGTTCTGCCTGCGCTGGCGCAAAGCTGGGATATCTCTGCCGATGGAAAAACCTACAGCTTCAAATTGCGAGAAGGGGTGAAGTTTCACGATGGCACGACCTTTGACGCCAATGATGTGAAATTCTCCCTCGACCGTGCACGGGCAGAAGGCTCGACCAATGCCCAGAAAGCTCTGTTTGCAGGAATTGAATCCGTCACAGTCAAAGATGATTACACCGTGGAGGTGCAGCTTAAATCACCCGCCGGAAATTTCCTGTTCAATATGGGCTGGGGCGATGCTGTCATGGTCGCACCGGAATCGGCTGACGGAAACAAGGCCAACCCGATTGGCACAGGGCCATTCAAATTTGGCAACTGGGTCAAGGGTGCGTCCGTTGAGCTCACTAAAAACGATGAATACTGGGGCTCGCCGGCGGCGCTGGAGACGGCCAGTTTCCGCTTTATCTCCGACCCGGCCGCTGCGCTGTCGGCCATGTTGGCCGGAGATGTGGATGCTTTTGCAAACTTCCCCGCACCGGAAACCATTCCGCAGTTGCGTGCGGATCCCCGCTTCAATGTGGTGATCGGCTCCACAGAGGGTGAAACCATACTGTCCACAAACAACTCCAAACCGCCATTCAATGATCTGCGAGTGCGCCGCGCAATAGCCCATGCACTGGACAGACAGGCCATAATCGATGGAGCAATGTTTGGGCTGGGCACACCCATCGGTACCCATTTCGCACCGCACCACCCGGCTTATGTTGATCTGGTGAACCGCTATCCAATGGATATTGAGGGGGCCAAAAAACTGCTTGCGGATGCCGGGTTCCCTGAAGGTTTTAAGGCTACGCTGAAACTGCCGCCACCAACCTATGCACGGCGTGGAGGCGAGATCGTTGCTGCCCAATTGCGCAAGATCGGTATTGATCTGGAAATTATCCCGGTGGAATGGGGGGTCTGGGTGCCGGAAGTCTTCAAGGCCAAGGACTATGACCTGACCATTGTGTCCCATACCGAACCCATGGATATCGGTATATACGCACGCGATGATTATTACTTCAATTACGACAGCGAAGCCTTCAAGGCCGTGATCGACGATCTCAACACGACGACAGCCGAGCGCGACCGGTATACCCTTATGGCGGAAGCGCAAAGAACCATCACTGAAGATGCTGTCAACGGCTTCCTGTTCCAGCTGGCAAAAGCCGGGGTATGGAATGCCAAGATCAACGGGCTATGGGAAAACTCTCCTGTCCAGGCCAATGACCTGACGGGAGTAAGCTGGAGCGACTGAGCGCAAAGGTGCGACCGGAGAAAATAATCGGTGATTGTCTATCTGGTCAAAAAACTGATCTGGGCCGTCGCGACGCTGGCTGTCGCGTCGGTCCTTGTCTTTGCAGCATTGGAAATCGTACCCGGTGATCCGGCGCAGGTTATGCTGGGCATTAATGCCACCGACGAAGCCATCGAAGCCCTGCGCAACGAGCTTGGCCTCAACAAACCGGTCATGGAACGATATTTATCCTGGATCACCGGATTGGTGCAGGGCGATTTCGGCAAGAGTTATACATATTCCGTTTCGGTGAGCGAACTCGTTGCCGATCGTATTACCATCAGCCTGCCACTGGCTCTGATATCGCTGTTCCTCTCCACTGCAATTGCAATTCCTGTCGGGCTTTATGCCGCGATGAAGCGCGGCAGTATTGCTGATACCGGGATCATGGCATTGACACAGGTGGGCATAGCCATACCCAATTTCTGGTTTGCCCTGCTGCTGGTTTATTTTCTTGCAATCTGGCTGCAATTGGTACCAGCAGGCGGGTTTCCAGGATGGGACGCAGGGTACTGGCCAGCCCTGAAATCCCTCATATTACCTGCCGTTTCACTCGCGTTGCCCCAGGCTGCAATATTATCGCGGGTGACCCGGTCAGCATTGCTGGAAACAATGGGAGAAGACTATATCCGCACAGCCCGAGCCAAGGGGCTGAGCCAGCGCGCCACAATCTGGAAACACGCCTTGCGCAATGCCATGATTCCTGTGCTGACCATACTCGGCCTGCAGTTCGCCTATTTGCTGGCAGGCACGATCATCATTGAAAACGTCTTCTATCTGCCTGGATTGGGGCGGCTGGTGTTTCAAGCCATATCCTTGCGCGATCTGATCGTGGTGGAGAGCGTAATCATGATGCTGGTGGCCACGATTATCGTTATCAACCTGCTGGTAGACCTTGCCTATCTGCTGGTTGATCCGAGACTGAGGCATCGCGACTCATGACCGATTTCCTTGCCAGCGCATTTAAAAACCGCAGTTTCACAATCGGCTTTGCCATCACCTGTATTATCGTGGTGCTGGCGGCTCTATCCTTTGTCTGGACCCCTTATGATGTGACAGATCTGGATATTTCCGCCAAGCTGAAGGCTCCGGACTGGTCCCACTGGTTTGGAACAGATCATTTTGGCCGCGACATATTCTCCATGATCATGGTGGGTGCACGCAATTCGATTGCCGTGGCTTTGGTAGCAGTCATCATTGGAATTGGATTTGGCGTACCGCTGGGATGTCTCGCAGCAGCGCGTGGTGGATTGCTGGACGAGGGGCTGATGCGCGGCAATGATGTAATCTTTGCCTTCCCCGCCCTGCTGTCTGCGGTCATGATTACTGCCGTATTCGGACCCGGTGCCATCAACGCCATCATTGCCATTGGCATATTCAATATCCCGGTCTTCGCCCGTCTTTCGCGTGGAGCCGCCCTGTCCCTGTGGCCCCGCGATTTTATATTGGCGGCCCGCACTGCCGGGAAATCGCGAACGCGGATTACGATTGAGCACATCATCCCCAACATGGCCAATTTGCTGATTGTACAGGCCACCATTGCCTTTGCCCTTGGCATTATTCAGGAAGCTGGTTTGGCCTATGTTGGCCTTGGAACTCAACCGCCCCTGCCCAGTTGGGGCAAAATGCTCAATGAGGCGCAGACCATGATGAGTTTTGCCCCCCATATGGCGGTTATTCCCGGACTGGCCATTGTGATCACGGTACTGGGCCTCAACCTGTTGGGAGACGGGTTGCGCGATATTCTCGATCCGCGGCTGACGAGAAAGCGCGACTGATGCTCAATATCCAAAATCTTGATCTTTGGATTGGAGAAACCCGCATTCTCAAGCAGATCAGCCTGACGATAGAGCCAGGCCGAATTTTGGGAATTGTCGGCGAAAGCGGGTCCGGCAAATCCATGACGGCGCTCGCCACCATGCAACTCCTTCCCCAAGGAAGCACAACCGAAGGTTCAGTCCAACTCAATGGCCAGGAATTGCTCAACCTGGATGATGATCAGATGCAGCGTATCCGTGGCAATGATATTTCAATGATCTTTCAGGAACCGATGACAGCCTTGAACCCGGTACACTCAATCGGTGATCAGGTGGCCGAGGGCATCATGCTGCATTCCAAAGCCGGTCGTGAACAGGCCAGGCAGCGCACAATTGCAATGCTTGAGCGGGTTGGCCTGCCAATTTCTCGTTTTCCCCTGTCACGTTACCCTCATGAACTGTCCGGCGGCCAGAGGCAGCGGGTCATGATTGCCATGGCCTGCGCCCAAAACCCGGAATTGTTGATCGCAGATGAACCAACAACGGCGCTGGACGTTACCCTTCAGGCACAGATTTTGAGACTGCTGCGGGCACTGGTTGAAGAACAGGAAATGGGTCTTGTCCTGATCAGCCACGATTTGGCAGTCGTTGCCGACATGACCGATGAGCTGGTCGTTATGCGCAACGGGGAAATTGTCGACAGGGGAGCGACGCGTCAGGTTCTACGCAATGCGTCCCATCCCTATACAGTGCAATTGGCCGAGGCATCGACCCACGTGCCGAAACGAACCCAACCACCAGTATCGAGCGAGGATCAAAAGGCAAAAAAGGTGGCTCCACTGGTGCGAGCATCCAAACTAGTTCGCGATTACCCGACCAAACGGCAAAACCTTTTCAAGACATCAGCCCCCTTCAGGGCCGTCAATCAGGTAAGTCTGGAAATCTATCCTGGGCAGACAATGGGCCTAGTGGGAGAGTCCGGGTGTGGAAAATCCACCCTCGCCCACATGATTCTTGCCCTCGACAAGCCAAGCAGCGGCACAATCGAGTTTCAGGGCAAAAACCTGAATGAAGCCACCCCATCGCAGCTCAAAAAGGCGCGCTGCGATATGCAAGTGGTGTTTCAGGATCCGTTTTCCAGCTTCAATCCGCGCCACAAGGTCGACCGCCTTGTTGCGGAGCCACTTTATCTGGAACCACCCATGACGGTTTCCCAAAAGCGCGATCGTGTGCTTGTGGCCCTGCAGGAAGTCGGACTGGATGAATCGGCCCTCGACCGATATCCGCACCAGTTTTCCGGGGGCCAGCGCCAGAGACTGGCCATCGCGCGCGCCCTGATCACCCGTCCTGCCCTGATTGTTGCTGATGAACCAGTTTCCGCACTGGACGTTTCTATTCGCGCCCAGGTGCTTGATCTCCTCACCGAATTGCGCGAACGCCTGGGCCTGGCCTATCTTTTCATCAGCCATGACTTGTCAGTTGTGCAGGCCTTTTGCGACGAGGTTTTGGTGATGGATGCAGGACAGATCGTTGAACGAGGCCCGGCCGGTGAAGTTTTTGGCAATCCACAATCGCAAATGGCCAAAACATTGGTCGAGGCAACACCCAATCTGGCCCGTGCGCTCGATGCCCCCTTGCGCGAAGGTGGATAAATGCCATAGCTATGGCTTGATAAACGGGGGTGCGCCATGGCCAGTGCAATCGACTACAATGCGGAATATGACAACTCGGCGCGGGTTGAAAACGCAGCAGAGTTGATTAACAAATATATTTCAGATGCCGCACAATTCCGCGAAACGACCGTCGACCGGTCCATGCTGGATCTCTCCTATGGACCCGGTGATCGCAACATGGTCGACATATTCTGGCCGGATACGGATGCTGGACGGGATCATTCCTGTCCGATTGTAGTGTTCATTCACGGCGGATACTGGCAGCGCATGGACCGCTCCTCATTCAGCCATTTGGCAATCGGGCTAAATGCCAATGGTATCGCAGTTGCCATGCCCTCATATACCCTGTGCCCGGACATTTCGATTAGTGGAATTATCACCGAAATGCGTCGCGCCTGCCTGGTCCTGTTTCAGACTTATAAGAAGAAGCTGACGGTGATTGGTCATTCTGCCGGCGGCCACCTTGCCGCTTGCATGATGGCGACGGACTGGGAAGGGATCCATCCACAACTACCCAGTGATCTGGTTGCCTCCGGCATGGGTATTTCAGGCCTATACGATCTGGTTCCCCTGCAGCAAACGAGCGTCAATGACGCCGTTGGCATGGATGAGAATGAAGCGCTTTCGGCCAGTCCCATACGCTGGATGCCCGAAGCAGTTCAAAGATTTGACGCCTGGGTCGGCGCTGCTGAATCATCGGAGTATCATCGCCAGAGCAAGCAACTAGCCGAGCGCTGGACCATGCT
This sequence comes from Rhizobiaceae bacterium, assembly GCA_051009515.1. Lineage (GTDB taxonomy): Bacteria > Pseudomonadota > Alphaproteobacteria > Rhizobiales > Rhizobiaceae > Pseudahrensia. The sequence goes on from JBPCWM010000170.1 coordinate 13,701, forward strand.
TGGCACACCCACTGATTATGTTTCGGTCCCGTTCGCCAACCACTTTACGATTGTGGATCAACTTACCAATGCTGAGAGCAATATGGTTCAGCGCATTGTTTTTCTATCGGACAACCCAAAATCTAACTTTTCACCTGCAGATGTGGATGAGAAAGTTCTAACCTCGGTTCTAAAGCGTTTTGCCAAAGAAGCAAAGAAATTGGCCAAACAGGACGAGACTGGTCCGTCTCATGAACCAGAAGAATTGGACAAGTTAGAACCGGATGATGAGGTCAAACCCGAGCCTGATTCCGAGGTTGAACCTGGCTCCGAACCAGAATCCGAAATTGCGCCAGTGCTCGCCGTAGGAGCGGAGGCAGAATCCGCGGTCAGTGATGATGAAACACCCTTAAGCGATGATGAGCCGCCTCAAGGTATCGGGGCTGAGGCTGAGGCTCAACTATCCAAACCCGCGGCACCAGAGGCTACGGATGTTGTTGAAGACCCACCGTTAGCCGAAGGCAAGCCAGAGCAGGCCGCAAGCTCCGATGAGACAAATACAACACGTCAAAAACAGGCTCAGTGACTTGTCGATGTCCGCGGTCCGTGCAATTTCCCGTCCTTCCGGGTAAAGGGTTGCAGCCTCTATCGCATCCCCATCATAGCTACGCGCACCACCAAGTGTAAGATTTAGAGCCGCCGCAAAGCTTGTTTCAGGCCATCCCGCATTGGGGGAGCGATGAGACGATGCATCCCGCACTGTTGCAGACCACACATTACCTGCCGCACTGCCTCCATGCCCAATCAGCACCGCCACCACTACGATGGCTGATGACAGACGTGCAGCGGGCCAGTTCAGCCAATCATCCAGTTTGGCTGCAGGCTTGCCAAAATACTCATACCGCTCATTGTGATGTCCAATCATGGAATCGGCGGTATTTACTGCCTTGTAAAACAGGATACCCGGTAAACCACCAATCAGATACCAAAGCGCGGGTGCTACAACACCATCGGAGAAATTTTCAGCCAGACTTTCAATCGAAGCTTTGCTCACCCCCGATTCATCCAGCTGCGACACATCACGTCCCACAATCAAGGCGACAGCCTGGCGGGCAGCGGAAAGGCCTTCGGTCTTCAATGCGTTCGCCACATCAGCCACGTGATTGTATAGGCTGCGTTGGGCCAGCAAAATGGTAACCAGCAGCAATTCGATCAGCCAACCAACCATACCCAGATTGGATACAATTCGTGCAACAAGGATTGCAATGAGCAGGAATGCAATCAGTAAAGAACATCCCAGCAGCAGCAACTGGTTTTGCGGCCTGGAAATACCAACGGCGCGAGTCAGCATTGAAAATCCCTGGCTCGCAGATTGTTTCTCGAACCAATCAATCAGTTTTCCAATCAACACCACAGGATGCGGAACCCTGCGCCATAGCCAATCGGGATCGCCAACAATAAGGTCGATCAACAATGCAAGTGTCAGTAATGCCATAAGCGCCCTGCTCTCCCGGATTGGCTTTGCAGCCCCGGATCAAACTGGCTGTTAGAACGCACCAAGAGCTTTGTCCAGCCTGTTCAACATGGCCCGCCTTGATGGCAGGCCAAATCTCAACCAGTCCGGCAAACCGGGAAAGGAGCGAACCAGAATGTGAGATTCTGCCAGATGACGGGCAAGCAATTCCGCCTTGTCGTGGCGAACCAGAACGAACAGCCCAGCATTCCCCAAAATCTCACACTGGTTCTTGTCCAGCACTGCGGTGAGTTTTTCACACTCGCTGATCAGCTTGCGGCGTATCCTGGTTTGCCACTTTTTGTCATTGAGCGCGGTTGCAGCAATTTCAAGCGCCGGACCGGAAACCGCCCAGGGGCCCAACCTGTCATCCAACCGCTCAACCAATTGGGGCGCTCCAATTGCAACTCCGAATCGAACACCAGCAAGCCCAAAAAACTTGCCAATGGACCGCATGACAATCAAGCCATCCCGGCCGGATTCGGAAATAGTAGAATGGTCAGGACTGAGGTCGCCAAAACTCTCATCAACCACTAGCAAGCCACCCTTGGCGCCAAGCCTTCTGGAAAGAGCGACCAGATCATCAGGTTCGAATATCCTGCCGTCAGGATTGTTTGGGTTGACCACAATCACAATACGGGCGGTGGCTTCGGCACTTTCCAGGCCATCTGTTACATAAACTTCGTGTCCTGCGCGCTGCCAGCAAACGCCGTGCTCCTGATAGGTGTAGCCGACGATAGCTACCGACTGTGGTTTATAGAGAAATGGCAAGGTCTGGATATGCATCTGTGTGCCCGGTGCCAGACCAAGAGCAGCGCTGTCCGGCACGCCATAACAGGTTTTTGCGGCAGCACCTGCCGAATCTATAAGTCCTCGGTCAGGTAAATTCGTCCAGCAATCATCCGACACTTTTGGGACCGGGTAGCTGTGCGGATTGATGCCGGTTGAAAGATCAAGCCAGTCTTCCCTCTTGCCACCGAACCGGGCCACTGCGTCGTCAACGCGACCACCATGTACCACTTCTGTCATCAGTTTTGATCCACGACTCAGTTTCCCTCACCTGTGCACTCATCTTTTGTCGACAATATGCAGATAGGAGCCTGCCACATTCCCAAGTCGCAATCCACAGCCGCCCAGATCTTGCCCACGGGCATCATGTGCATAAAACAAGGGAGTATCGGTTTGCTGGCTTTTGATGGTGGAATAATGAAATTCATGGCCGGTTAGGACCGTATCAGTCGACGCAAACGGCAGGTCGGAGCAGACACGGGCCAAACGATAACCCAGACTCAGTTTGCGGGTTTTAAAACTCGTGGTCACAGGCAACAAACCTGCCATCTGGTGACTGTCACCTGCAGCATCCACCAACGCCTCTCCCAGCACCATATAGCCTCCACATTCCCCGTAGACAAAGGCACCTCTGTTGGCCGCGGATAGCAGCCCTTCCTTAAACTGGGAGCAGGCCGCCAGGCTTCCGGCATGGAGTTCAGGATAGCCACCTGGCAGGAATACGCTATCACAGCCAGTCGCCGGAGCTTCATCGGCCAGGGGTGAAAAGAAACTCAGTTCTACCCCCTGCTCCCACCACCCCTGCAGCAAATGTGGATAGAGGAAAGCAAAAGCGTCATCTCGTGCAATTGCAATATTTTGCCCCAATGGAGCCAGTCTCTCCACAGTCGATCCACCTGAATGCCCTTTAGCCAATTCGATCAGCCCGTCCAGGTCGAAGGCTTTCTCAACCAAAGAAGCCGCGTGATCCAGGTAGGCATCAAGGTCACCATGCTCACGCGCCTGAACCAGTCCCAGATGGCGCTCCGGCAGATTTAGTGACTCGTCTTTGAAAATGCTAGCCAGAACCGGCATACCGATTTCCGCCAGTGCGTCGCGCAACATGGTGTCATGGCGCGCGCTGCCAACCCGGTTCAAAACAATACCGGCAAATTCGATATTATTGCGGAAGTCACGAAAGCCCGACACAAGAGCGGCGATTGAATGAGACTGTCGGGATGCGTCTACGACCAGGATCACCGGGAAACCCAGCAGGTTTGCAAGGTCTGCCGCAGATCCCTTGCCGTCAGCACCACCGTCATAAAGGCCCATCATGCCCTCAACCACCAGAAGATCAGAGCCCGACCCGGCTAGGGCCATCAGCAATTGAGGTCGCATCGCCCAGGGGTCGAGATTGAAACAGGGTTTTCCACTGGCCGCCGCGTGAAATGCCGGGTCGATGAAATCCGGCCCCGCCTTGGCCGAACTTACTGCTATCCCTGCCCTTGTCAGCGCCCGCAACAGTGCCAATGTGAGGGTGGTTTTACCACTGCCTGATTGAGGTGCGGCGATTAGCAGGCCAGCGGGCATGGGTTTCAGGCGCTTTTGGTCAGGTTACGGGTGCCCAACGGGTCCTTTTCGAGAATCCGTCCTTCCATGGCTCCCAGCCAATCGAGCGCCGAACGCAATTTCACCACTTCCCCCAGCACAACAATGGCTGGAGGAGACAGGCCCAGTTCTGCCAGATCTCCCAACCCACCCAAAGTTGTTTCATGAACCTGCATATGTTCAGTTGTTGCATTGCAGACAAATGCCATTGGCTCATCCGGCGAGCGCCCGGCCTCGAGCAACTTTGCAACAATATTGTGGGCGTGTTTCATCGCCATATACATGACGATCACGGGCGAACCCTTCGCAACACTGTGCCAGTCGATGGCGTCAGGCACCACGCCACCGGCATCATGGCCGGTAAGAAAGGTGACGTTGTGGTTGGTATCACGGTGTGTGACGGGAATACCAGCATAGGCGAGACCGCCTATTCCTGCAGATATGCCCGGAATTATGCGAAAAGGAACATCGTGTTCGACGAGCGTGAGGGATTCTTCCCCGCCCCGCCCAAAGACAAACGGGTCCCCGCCTTTCAGCCGACACACCCGCTTTCCCTCCCGTGCCAGTTCTACCAGTCGCAGCGAAATATCACGTTGTTTTGCAGACGGTTTGCCGCCACGTTTTCCGGCATATTCAAGTGCGGCAGCGGGAGATGCAACTTTAAGAATGTGCTGATTCACGAGAGCATCATAAACCACAACATCGGCCTGTTTGAGTGCATTGAAGGCATGCAGAGTCAGTAGCCCCGGATCACCCGGTCCTGCCCCGACGAGCCAGACCCATCCGGGCCGGAATTCAGGCATAGTGTCAGTCAATACATCCATTCGGGAAATATGCGTCAAACTGCTTTTGAAAACCAGCGCTTTTACGTCCTGCCCATGTCGCCTATAAGCCATTAATGGACAATGGACGCTCCCAGAAATCAAAACGAGGCCTGCGCCGCGGCTGGACAACCGGGGCGTGTGCCACGGCGGCCACCAAAGCGGCGCTCACAGCCCTGATCACAGGGGAGTTTCCCGATCCGGTAGAGATCGCCCTGCCCAAGGGGGAAACTCCGCAATTTGCCCTGTGCTTTGAATCATTGAGCGATGCGGGCGCGGTCGCGGGCATCGTCAAGGATGCAGGTGATGATCCGGATGTAACCCATGGCGCAACCATCATGGCCCATGTCGTGCCACTTCCTGAAGGGTCAGGTGTAAAGTTCAAGGCTGGTGAGGGTGTCGGCACGGTTACAAAAAAAGGACTGCCAGTGGCAGTAGGCGAACCGGCAATAAACCCTGTTCCTCGCCAAATGATGCGCGATGTCGTGGGGGAAGTCTGTGCGCAACACATGATGCCACCTGACGTACAAATCACGATCAGCGTGCCTGGCGGTGATGATGTTGCACAACAGACCTGGAACCCGCGGCTTGGAATTATCGGTGGATTGTCCATTTTGGGGACAACCGGTGTTGTCCATCCCTTTTCCTGTGCAGCGTGGATCCATTCCATCCATCGCGGCGTCGATGTTGCCCGGGCTGCTCAATATCCTCATGTGATCGCTGCAACCGGCTCAACATCGGAAACTACCGCCCAAAAAATTTACAACCTGCCAGAAACCGCCCTGCTGGACATGGGGGATTTTGCCGGTGGCCTGTTGAAATATCTGCGTCAACATCCAGTGCCAAAGCTTACAATCGCGGGAGGATTTGCCAAACTGGTCAAGCTGGCACAGGGCGCGCTGGACCTGCATTCGGGCAGAAGTCAGGTGGATTTCCAATGGTTGGCCCAACAGGTTGAATCACTGCATGAGGGCCAATTGAATCAGGACTTCAAGCAAGCGATTCTAAATGCCAATACGGCCGCCGAGGTGCTTGATATGACTCAAGATTTGGGAATTGCCCTGCCCGAACTCATCGCCAGCAAAGCAAAGTCATTTGCCATGCAAACTCTGCGCGGTGCACAGGTGCAGGTTGAAGTCATGGTTGTGGATCGCAAGGGGAAAGTTGTCGCCCGTGTCTAGAAAAGTCCTGATCCTGGGGGGGACCAAGGAAGCAGCGGAACTGGCTCAAAAGCTGGTTGCTGAAGGGGCCAATGTCACCACATCGCTGGCAGGTCGAACGCGCGAGCCCAAACCCATTGCCGGCGACGTTCGATCAGGAGGGTTCGGTGGGGTTGAAAAAATGGCCGAATGGATAGCGGCCAACAGGATCGACCTGGTTGTCGATGCAACCCATCCGTTCGCAATGCAAATCTCTGCCAATGCGCAAGCAGCCTGCGCGATTACTGATGTGCAACTGGATATCAAACAAAGAAAACCCTGGCAAAAACACAAAGACGATATCTGGCAGGAAGTGGACACATTGTGCGAGGCCGCCAAAATTATTCCAAAAGGTGCCCGTGTATTACTGGCACTGGGTTCCCAGTACCTGCACGCGTTTGAGACACGCAATGACGTAGCTTTTGTGGTGCGCATGGTCGATGCTCCGGAATCTCCGCCCGATCTGAAAAGCTACGAGTTGCTGCTGGGGCGTCCCTCTGGCGACTGGCAAATCGAGGCAAATCTGCTGCGCGATAAAAAAATTACCCATATCGTCTGCCGCAACTCGGGAGGAAGCGGAGCCTATGCCAAAATTGTTGCGGCCCGATCATTGGCAATTCCCGTAATTTTGATCAATATGCCCCGATGACCCGCCCGCCCGAAGTCTCCATTGACGCACAAGCTTTTTGGAATGATCCCTATCCAGCATTGGCAAAAATGCGCGCCAGTTTCCCTGTTTGTCATGTGCCAGAACTCAATGCCATCTTGATGGTCAAGCGCGATGATATTTTTACCTGCGAAAAGAACATCGACGTTTTTTCCTCTGATCAGCCAGGCGGTCTGATGACCGTGCTCATGGGAGAAAACATGATGCGCAAGGATGGCGATGCCCATATGCGGGAGCGCCGCCAATGTTTTCCCGCACTTTCGCCTCGAACCGTACGTGACGTATGGAAAACACAGTTTGAGCAAGATACAAGGGCTGTACTGGCCAGGCTGAAATCCGTTGGGAAATGTGATCTGGTCAAAGACTACGCGCTGCCGGTTTCAGCCAATGCATTGCGCCACATTACTGGTCTGATCTGTTTATCAACACAGGAAATGGACGCTGTCTCCCAGGGCATGATCGATGGGGTGGGCAATTATGCGGGTGACCGCGAGATCGAACAGCGCTGCCATCAGGCGACAGCATTGATTGATCAGGCAATTGACGCGATGAACGCTGACGCCCGGAACCAGCCAACCAGCAGCCTGCTCTCGGTCCTTGGCCAAACGGACCAGCCGATGGACAGCATCCGCGCCAACATAAAGCTTGCAATCAGCGGTGGACAAAATGAACCCCGCGATGCCATTGCTGGAAGCGCATGGGCGCTGCTCGCCCACCCCCAACAGCTGGAGGCCGTTCGTAACGGAAACAATACCTGGCTGCAGGCCTTTGAAGAATATGCCCGGTGGATTTCACCCATCGGCATGTCACCCCGGCGCATTGCGCAAGAACATGAATGGAACGGCATAGAGCTGGAGGCGGAGCAGCGGCTGTTCTTCATGTTTGGATCGGCCAACCGGGATGAAGACATATTTGAACACCCCGACCGATTTGACATCAACCGCGACACGTCCAAGGCCATATCATTTGGCGCAGGCCCCCATTTTTGCGCCGGGGCTGCCGCATCCCGTGCCTTGATCGCAGAAATCGCCCTGCCGCTTTTGTTTGAAACCTTTCCCGATATTCAACTCTGTGGAGAAGTCGATTTCGGCGGATGGGCCTTTCGAGGACCGCTAGGTGTACCTGTCAGACTGAATTGATTGCCTCTTCAGCAATTGCCGTTTTCTTCTTTCCGCGGTTGCGCAAGACATGGGAATAATCAGCGTTGTAAAGATCACTGTCGCGAAATTCTGCATTGCCGAACACCGAGCCAACCATGACCAATGCGGTGCGCGTGATTTTGGCCTGTCGGACCGCATCTTTCATTTCTGCAAGCGTCGTCCGAATATACAACTCGTCCGGCCATGTTGCGCGATAGGCAATTACTACAGGGCAATCATCACCATAATAGGGGCTGAGCGCTGAACGAATATAGGGAAGATTGCGTATCGACAGGTGGATGGCCAGGGTCGCGCCAGATTTGCCCAATATTTCCAACTGTTCGCCTTCCGGCATGGACGACGCTTTCATGCCAGTGCGCGTGACGATCACGGTCTGAGCAATTTCCGGCAGTGTCAGCTCCGTTTTCAATTGGGCAGCCGCTGCTGCAAAGGCAGGTACGCCGGGCACAACTTCATAGTCAATGCCGAGCTTATCAAGACGACGCATCTGCTCTGCAGTTGCCCCATAGATGGACGGGTCACCTGAATGCACCCTGGCAACATCGTATCCGGCTTCATGGGCCCGCTTCATCGCATCAATAATGGCATCAAGGTGCATCGGGGCAGTATCCATGACCACAGCATCTGAAGGAGCCGCTTCCACAATCTCGCGCGGCACGAGAGAGCCTGCATAAAGGCAAACCGGACATTTTTCGATGAGCCGTAAACCTCGAACAGTGATCAGGTCAGCTGCACCGGGCCCGGCCCCTATAAAGTGAACCGTCATGCTACGCTCCCTATTCCTGTACCTGATTTCGCCGCATAGCCCCTGGG
>JBPCWM010000171.1:0-3319 GCA_051009515.1 Rhizobiaceae bacterium
GACAGGGGGGATGTAATTATCTTTGCAGGTGGAACGGGAAATCCGTTCTTCACTTCGGCCACAGCAGCCGCGCTTAGAGCTGCTGAATTCGGTGCTGATGCGATATTCAAGGGAACTCAGGTTGACGGAATTTATTCCGCTGACCCTAAAAAAGACAAAAACGCGACGCGATATGAACAGCTGACCCATAGTGACCTTTTGGAGAAGCAGCTTAAAATCATGGATGCATCTGCGGTTGCTTTGGCTCGCGACAATGATATTGATGTGGTTGTTTTCTCAATTCACCAACCGGGTGAACTTGCACGTGTTTTGTGCGGGCAGGGGAAGTTCACACGGGTAAGTAAAAAGAAATAAATCGCGGGGTAAGCATTTTATGTCCAAGTGCTGGCTCAGGCGTTTAATCTGACGAAGGAAAGTAAAATGGCGGATGCAATCAATCTGGGTGATGTAAAAAAACGTATGGAAGCCTCCATCGCCTCTTTTGGCAAGGATCTTGGCGGTTTGAGAACCGGTCGTGCGTCAGCTAGCCTGCTTGAGCCTGTCACGGTTGATGCCTATGGCCAGAAGATGCCGATCAACCAGGTGGCCAATGTAGGGGCTCCGGAACCAAAATTGATCACGGTGCAAATTTGGGACAAGTCAATGGTCGGCCCAGTCGATAAGGCCATCCGCGAGGCCGGTCTGGGGTTGAACCCGGTCGTTGACGGGCAAAATCTTCGCATTCCCTTGCCCGACCTCAATGAAGAGCGACGCCGGGAATTGGTTAAAGTGGCCAAAGGCTATGCCGAAGACGCCAAAGTTGCCATACGACACGTTCGCCGTGATGCGATGGAAACATTGAAAAAGGCGGAAAAAGACAAGGAAGTTGGTCAAGATGAGGCGCGGGCCTCATCTGAAAAGGTCCAGAAGATGACTGACGAGATGGTGGCTGAGGTTGATCAGGTACTGGCGACCAAGGAAACCGAAATCATGCAGGTCTGACGTCCGGGCCTGTCCAACTTTTTTCATGCCGATTAAAATGGAACCGAAAATATGTCAGACAAAGCCGCGCTGCAAATCGATCAAATCGCCCACGGTGATGGTTGCGAATCTGCTCCACGCCATGTCGCCATCATCATGGATGGCAACGGACGTTGGGCAGAGGCGCGAGGTTTGCCGCGCTCCAGGGGGCATCGAAAAGGTGTGGAAGCTGTTCGCGCAGCGGTTCGAGCAGCTGGCGAGTTGAACATTGAAACGCTCACCTTGTTTTCGTTTTCCTCTGAAAACTGGAGCCGCCCTCAGTCCGAAGTGAATGAATTACTCGGCTTGTTGAAAATGTTTATTCGACGCGATCTGGCAGATCTGCACCGTGAAAATGTGAAAGTCTGCATTATCGGTTCGCGCAACAATATACCAAAAGACATTTTGCCACTTTTGGATGAAGCCGAACATCTTACCCGCAACAATACAGCGACTCGGCTGGTTATTGCTTTCAATTATGGTGCCCGTGATGAAATTACCCGGGCGATGCAAAAAGTTGCACAGCAGGTGGCCGATGGTGAGATACGGCCCGAAGACATTGATGATCGCACAGTTGAGCAATCACTTGACACAGCTGATTGGGGCGATCCGGAGCTGATCATCAGAACGTCCGGGGAGCGACGATTGTCAAATTTCCTGTTGTGGCAGGCTGCTTATTCGGAGTTTGTCTTTCTCGATTGCCTTTGGCCGGATTTTGACAAATCCCAGTTTGAAACTGCTTTGGCCGAATTCTACAGCCGTCAACGACGCTTTGGTGGGGTCACGGCGACCGCGGCGCCCGCAGGGGCCCGAGCCGGCGCATGAGCCAGAAGGCAGGACAACACGGTTTTTTTTCCACTGAACTCGGTCAGCGGATAGTCTCTGCGATTGTCATGTTGGTAATCGTAATCGTAATTTGCTGGTTGGGTGGCTGGCCTTTTGCGATTTTGTCGACACTTTTATCCCTGCTTTTGTACTATGAATGGCAGGCAATGGTGCGCCAGTCACGCTTTGATGGTCCGGAAGCCCTGTTGACTGCCGCCTTTGTGCTTATGCTGATTGCCAATCTTTTGGGTTATCTGGCAGTTGGATTCTTGGGATTTGTAGTGCTCGGACTAATCCTGGAATTGTCGACAAAAGGCGTTGAGCGCTCGGATGTGCGTTGGATAGGTCTTGGAGCGCTCTATTGTAGTATACCTGCGTTGGCCTTCCCCATTATTCGTGAAAATGGCGGCTTTGCACTTATACTGTTTGTATTTATTATCGTGTGGGTCACAGATATTGCTGCCTATTTTGCCGGGCGGTACTTCGGCGGGGCAAAGCTGTGGCCTGCCATATCGCCCAAGAAAACATGGTCCGGTGCGATTGGGGGGCTTGCTTGTGCTTGTATTGCAGCAATAGCTTTCTGTTTGATCTATCCGATATTCCCGATCACTGTGGCCATACTGGCCGCAATGGTGCTTTCGATAGTTTCACAGTTTGGAGACCTGTTTGAATCCTGGGTAAAGCGACTGTTTTCAGTAAAGGATTCGAGCCAGCTCATTCCTGGCCACGGTGGTTTTCTTGATCGTCTTGACGGTCTTGTTGCAGCAGCCGTTCCAATGGCCTTATTGGTCGCATTGCAAACAGGGCAAATTTGAGAAAAGTGAGAACTGATTTTGGACTTGGATCGAAAATCTTTGATTGCCTCAAGATTGACGAATTTTTGAATTGAAACACTGTTTTGATGTGCATTTGCACATAGTTGGAATTTGCCCTTTATGGATTTGATAGCAGCGCCTCTTGCGATATTCGATTTTGCACTGACCAAAGTGGTTCCCTTTGTATTTGTGCTTACTATTGTTGTTTTCTTTCATGAGCTTGGACACTTTGCCGTTGCGCGCTGGAACAAAGTCAAGGTCGATGTGTTTGCCGTTGGTTTTGGTCCTGAGCTGGCAGGATTTTTTGACCGGAAAGGCACACGCTGGAAGCTTTGCGCAATTCCACTCGGCGGCTATGTGAAATTCCATGGTGATCAGGACGCTTCTAGCAGACCTGATCGGACGTCATTGGCCAATATGAGCGCGGCGGAGCGTGAAGGAGCCTTTGAAGAAAAGGCTTTATGGCAGCGTGCGGCGGTGGTTGCCGCCGGACCGATGGCCAATTTTGTGCTGGCAAGTGTCATCTATACCGGCATGTTCATGTATTATGGTGAAACCAAACTGGCACCGGTTATTGGATCTATTCAGGAAAACTCGGCGGCGGTCGAAGCTGGATTCGAAATTGGCGACCGTGTGGTCAGTATTGAGGGCGATGAAATTGACAGTTTCCAGGACATTGC
>JBPCWM010000172.1:0-3172 GCA_051009515.1 Rhizobiaceae bacterium
AGCTACACCTAGCGTCAAAATGGTGGGATCGTGCTAACTTAGGGGCGAATCAATAGCTGCCTGCATCAGCTGGTAGCATTGCAATTCTGACGGTGCATCAGTCGCAAGCAATAGCGGCGTACCGGGCGGTTTATCGAGGTCACCGGTTTGCGGTGAGGGGATATCATCATGAACTCAAAAGTTGGAACTGGTCCTGGGGCAAGACAAGATACATTTTCCGACAATACAGATTTGACTTCCTCAAGCGGGTTTGATTCAAGCGGAACGGGTGCGCGAGCCGGTTCGGGCCTGGCGGAACAAGAAACATCTGACGTATTCGTTGTGGCCGGGGCAATCAAGTGGTTTGATATCTCAAAGGGCTTTGGCTTCGTCGTGCCGGATGATGATCTGCCCGACGTCCTTCTCCATGTCTCATGCCTGCGTGATGATGGCTATCAGACTGCCTATGAAGGTGCGCGCATCGTTTGCGAAGTGGTCAGCAAATCGCGCGGCTTGCAGGCTTTTCGTATCCTGTCCATGGATAATTCAACGGCGATCCACCCCTCGCAACTGCCGCCAGCGAACACTCATGTCAATGTACAGGCCACAAGCGATTTGGTTCGGGCCGAAGTCAAATGGTTCAATCGGACAAAGGGCTTTGGTTTCCTGACCCGCGGTGAAGGCACCGAAGACATCTTTATCCATATGGAAACCTTGCGCAGATATGGCCTGACGGAATTGCGCCCCGGTCAATTTGTGATGGTGCGCTATGGCGATGGTCAGAAAGGTCTTATGGCAGCGGAGATTCAACCGATTTCTGCAACCGGTCGCCCGCAAAGTCACTAGGCGCCGCGAGAAAACACGAAAGTAATTTTTCCATTGCGCTTTTAGTTGGCGAAACTTGTTTTTGCCTACTTACCACGGCATGGTGCGACAGTTGAAAGTCCACGCGTAGTGCTCCTATGAAATTCATACTGATTGTATTCGCCACAATCGCCACCTGTTTCGTCGTTGAAATCCCAAACTCGCGAGCTGCAGGCATGGACGAGGTGATCATTCAGACTACGTCTGGTGAAAAAACCTGGTCGATCGAGCTGGCCTCAAACAATCAGGCTCGCGCAAAAGGTCTTATGTTTCGAAAGACCATGGCGCCCATGACTGGCATGTTGTTCCGGTTCGAGAACACGGCACCTGTATCCATGTGGATGAAAAACACGTTCATTCCCCTGGACATGATTTTCGCCGATGAGAACGGGCGCATAACTTACATTCACAAAGGTGCGGTGCCACAGTCACTTGATGTGATTTCGTCGCGGGGACCTGTGCGATATGTGCTGGAAATCAACGCCGGTGAAGCAGACTCTCAAGGCCTGTCCAAAGGTAATCGCATGTTGCATCCCTGGATATTGCCAACCCAGTAAAAGGTGCCTTCACTCCCTGCCGAGTGGTTCCGCTATGTGAAAACTTCCGTCCAGTAGGCCCATTCCAACCGGGCAGATATCTCCCAAATTCGCCAATTACTCGCTCTTGTCTAAGCTATCTTGCTTATGTGTTGGCAATATCTGACGGTTGATTGAAAATTTCCTCGAAATTCCACCATTTCCCACTTGCAAAGGTCAGCACTTATCCCTAGAGAATCCTTGATCTGATTGATGTCGGGGCATGGCGCAGTCTGGTAGCGCACCTGGTTTGGGACCAGGGGGTCGCAAGTTCGAATCTTGCTGCCCCGACCATCAGCAGTAAAAAATATTTTAAATCAATTGATTGATGAATGTCTGTGTATCATCTGGGTGCATTTTGCCCCAAACAGGCAGCAGACATGATTGATTATTATGTCAAACTCGTCGGTGTTGATCATGTGGGCATTGCTACCGATGACATGTTCAGTGAGGAACTCATCATTGCCTTCGCCATGGCAAATGCCGATGTCTACAATGATGGTGGTTACATGAATTCTGCTTTCGAAAAATGAGCTACCGGATCAGGTGAACTGGCCAAAATTCTGGCTGCAATCACAGATGACCTCTGGGCACGTGGTTACACCAATGAGGACCTTGCTAAGATCTATGTCGGCAACAAGATGCGCGTTTGGTCGCAGCTTTGGGAAGGAGTTTCGCCAGAGCAGTATGATGCCAATCTGCCAAAACGTCGCGCGGTGCGAAAAGATCTCCGAGACTACTTTCATTCGAGATAGCGCCGGACCTCATAAAGTCAGCCAGGAAATTCAGCAGTCTGACATGAATCTAAGGCAATGACTACAATCGGCCATATCTCAAGGCTCGGTTTTGCATATACCATGCACCAGACAGAACTTACCCCTATTCTGGACACGAAAATTGCCTGGTAGTTTTCCGGTTAGTCGGATCACGCACCGAAGCCGGTCTGAATGGACTAAGAGGCAGGAGTCTCAATCTTCTGGCTTGTCTGTCACTCATCAATCTTTTAGTTTGATTTGAGATCGCCTTTGCGGTAACCGAATGAAACGAAACGTCGGAATGTTGAGACAATCCGCTGCAAAGCGACGTTGAAAAGATTGATGAAATTCGGGTTTGTGAAGTTTTCAAACCGCGAAAATTTTTCATACTCCACGGAGAGGACACCATGGTTGCCAGAATCTACCGCCCGTCAAAAACAGCCATGCAGTCTGGCAAAGGCAAGACGGTCATGTGGGTTATCGAGCACGAACCCACGTCTGCCAGAAAGGTGGAACCCTTGATGGGCTATACCTCTTCAACCGACATGATGTCTCAAGTCAGGCTCAAATTCGAGACCCGCGAGGAAGCCGTGCGTTATGCGGAGAACAACGGCATAAAATACCGTTTGATAGAGCCCAAAGAACAGCGCCGTCGTCCCATGTCCTATTCCGACAATTTCAACTATAATCGAAAAGTGCCATGGACCCATTAGGGACAGACCTATTCAAATAAACGACCAGATTCTGGTTGATTTCACCGCATTGCGGTTGGATAACGCCAGTGAACTCCAAGAACGGTCCCTTAGCTCAGCTGGATAGAGCAACTGCCTTCTAAGCAGTAGGTCGGAGGTTCGAATCCTCCAGGGATCGCCATTAAAATCAATGTGTTATAATTTTGTTGGCTAGCTAAGGAACATCATGCACCACGAAGGTGCCGCAAAATTACACTGGTAGGAACGCGCTTGCCGAACAGAAGTTATTTGTTTCCATTTTCAGATC
>JBPCWM010000173.1:0-37757 GCA_051009515.1 Rhizobiaceae bacterium
GTTTGGCCACGCTGAAAGCCGCAGCGGTATCATCCGCGCTGCCCATCTCAACTTCAAAGGCGATATTGTTTGGCTTGTCATCATAGACCAGCGGGGCATCATCAGCCATGGCCGCTTGCGTATCGACAGCCACTTCCAGCATGTCATAATCCACCTCAATGGCCTCGCTCGCCTCGCGCGCCTGAGCAACAGTGTCGGCTACGACAAAAGCCACAGCATCACCGACATAACGTACCCTGTCCTTACACAGCAGGGGAATATCTTTTGGTGTCAGATTGGTACCATCTACCTGCTGCAGGATAGACTGGCAGGCCAGTCCGCCGTGGCCCTCAATATCGGCAGCCGTCAGGATCAACTGGACACCGTCCATTGAACGCGCCGTTTCGACATCCTCGACCTTAAACTTCGCGTGAGCGTAGGGCGACCGCAGCACTATGGCATGAAGCGCCCCTTCGCATTTCACGTCGTCGGTAAATTGACCATGTCCTGTGATAAAAGCGGAATCTTCCTTGCGGGTTACCGACTGGCCCATACCCACACTTTGTCCAAATTTCGGGGGCGTAAATGCGTTCATCTGACTTTCCTGACTTTCGGGATCTCGCGGCAAAACTAATTTGACAACTCACTATTTCAGAATTTGGTATTTGCAAACGAAATGCAAGGTGCATTGCTATAATCAACCAGCAAATAATTCTGTGACAGATTGCAGAACACCTCTGGCGCTGGCAATGTGTCATTCATCGACAGCAGGGATTCCCCTTTGACCAGTTTCTCCGAAATTGCCACCCGATTTTCGGCCATGCCCGGAAATCTCAAAGGTGCGTTCACTTTAATGGCGGCGGCACTTGGGTTTTCACTGATGGTCTTGCTGGTCAAAGTGGTGGGTCAGCATCTGCACGTGACTCAAATACTCCTGGTGCGCCAGACCATCATGATGTTGATTGTGCTACCCAGCGTGCTCAATCATTTTCCCGGCTGCCTGAAGACAAAGCGACTGGATCTGCAAATCATTCGTGTTGTATTTGCACTCATCGCGATGCTGGCTGGATTCTATTCAGTCATTGAAATGCCTTTGGCTGATGCAGTCGCCATCGGATTCGCCAAGAGCTTTTTCGTTACCATTTTTGCAATCTGGATTCTCAAGGAAGTCGTTGGAATCAGGCGTTGGTTAGCGGTAGCAATCGGTTTCGTAGGTGTTTTGGTCATGATGCGCCCGGGTATGGAGGGATTCGACCCCAACTCCATCTATGCACTCATCGGAGCTGCTGCCGCGGGTCTGGTCATGGTGATCATCCGAAAATTGTCCAAAACCGACAAACCCATCACCACCCTGAGCTATCAGGCCTTTCTGGTGGGCTTGTGCGTGGCTGTGCCGGCTTATTATTACTGGCTGCCACCCACGCCGCTCGAGTGGGTATTGATGATTGCAATCGGACTGGTTTCATATGGTGCGCAAATGCTGAACATTTACGCCTATAGCTGGGGTGAAGCCTCGGTCCTGGCCTCACTGGACTATGTCCGCCTGCTCTACGCAACCTTCTTGGGCTGGCTGGTCTTCGAAACCGTGCCCGGCCCCTACACCTGGATCGGAGCGGCGGTGATTATCGCTGCCTCCATCTATACGGTTCAACGCGAGCGCAAGGTAAATGCCCAGCTGGCACGCAGCCCCGATGGCCGCGGTTTCACCAACACCTAGCCAACGAGCAGCAAGCAGACAAAGTTAAGGCGATCAGGCCTCACGCATGGACAGGAAAGTCTTGAGCAATCCTGTTGTTGAGCCGTTGCGCCCCGCCGCATCGGCTTCCCCCTTAACCAGTGGCAACAACTGCCCCGCCAGTTCCTTACCCAGTTCAACACCCCATTGGTCGAAGGAATTAATGTTCCAGATGACACCCTGTACAAAGACCTTGTGCTCATAAAGCGCAATCAATTGCCCCAGCACGAATGGGTTTAGTTTGGGGTAAAGCAAGGTATTGGTCGGACGATTACCGGGAAAGACCTTGTGCGGTGCCAGGGCTGATATGTCTTTTTCCAATATGCCTGCCTTACGCAAATCGACTTCCACCTGTTGACGTGACTTGCCCAACATCAAGGCTTCTGTTTGTGCAAAAGCGTTGGCAGCAAGTTTTTGATGATGGTCGCCAATGGGATCATTGGAATTGGCGGCAATCAGGAAATCTGCCGGAATGATCGTCGTACCCTGATGAATCAATTGGTAAAACGCGTGCTGTCCGTTGGTGCCCGGCTCGCCCCAAACAATGGGACCGGTCTGGCTTTCGACCACATGACCATCAAGATCAATACGCTTGCCGTTGGACTCCATGTCCAGCTGCTGCAGATAAGCTGCAAATCGATGAAGATGCTGGTCATACGGCAATACGGCGTGGGTCTCATAACCACAGACATTGCGGTGATAAACTCCGATCAGCGCCATGATCAACGGCATGTTTTCTTCATCCGGCGCATTCAAAAAATGTTGGTCCACCTGATGTGCGCCGCTTAAGAATTCGTCGAACCTTTCAGGCCCAACGGCCAGCATCACCGAAAGCCCTATAGCAGACCAAACCGAGTATCGCCCACCAACCCAGTCCCAGAACCCAAATGCCCTATCATTGCGAATGCCAAAGGCTCCTGTTTTGTCGAGCGCCGTCGACAGGGCAACAAAGTGATCCTGCACAGCCTCTTCACTGCACCGTTCAACAAACCAGGCCCTGGCCGTTTGGGCATTCGTCATGGTTTCCTGCGTAGTAAAGGTCTTTGACGCCACAACGAACAAAGTCGTCGAGGCATTCAATCCATCCAGAACGTCCGAAACATCAGCTCCATCTACGTTGGAGACAAAATGTACCTTTGGTCCGTCATGATAGGGAGCCAGCGCAGCAGTCACCATGACCGGCCCGAGATCTGAACCGCCAATACCGATATTGACGATATCTGTAAATGGCCCACCCACACCGCAAATTGAACCGTCGCGCACCCCGTTTGAAAATGCTGCCATACGGCCCCGAACCTCGGCGATCTGAGGCTTTACATCCTCTCCGTCGACTTGGATCGATGCATCAGACATGTCCCGCAACGCGACGTGCTGAACAGCTCGGTCCTCGGTCACATTGATATGCTCACCACCGAACATGGCTGAGCGCCGTTCGGAAATCTGCGCAGATTTAGCAAGATCAAACAGAACCTGCATTTGCATTGGACTGATATTGTTCTTTGAAAAATCAAAGAGAATATCACCGCAACGTAAAGAGAATTTCTCAAATCTGTTGGCATCATTTTCAAACAAGGCTGCAATTGTCTGCTCATCATTTGCAGCCAACATATCAGTTAGCTTACCAAGCTCTTGTTTTACCTTTTTTTTCATTATTTGTTTCCTGAAGCCTGTGGGTGTCGGGGCTGCTGACGGCTCATTTTAACTACGCCGGATTTTTTACAGTTTGTTCACACTGCTTGTTAGCGCAGTTTTCACGCGCTGAAACCATTGTTTTGCCAATTGTTCAGGAGTTCAGGCATTGCACTTGGTGTTTTATAGATTTTTTCGCTGCGAAAGAGGCAATTTCGCTTTTATCACAGCGGCAGCCGCTTTGCCGGCGCTGACATTGATCGCCGGTGGCCTGGAGTTTGCTGAATACAACAAGACAAAGGCATCCATGCAACATGCCGCCGATACAGCGGTCATGGCGGCAATGACTTCGCCCGACCCGCGCTGGTCAAAACGGGTGCGGCGGGCGCACCGGTTCTTTGATGTGAATTTCCAGCAAGGTCACCGCACAAATGGTATAAAAAAACAGTTGAGCGGGAAACGGGATCGCGAACGTCTTGTGATGACCTATCAGGCCACCACAAGTGCCAAGCGGCTGTTTGGTGAGCTCAATCCCTTTACCAAGGACAAGATCAAGGTAACCGCACGGGCGGAATATATTCTCTTCTCCAGTCGCCCCCCTCGCTTGATCAGCCCTGGTTCGAATAGAATTCGGTCCCGGTAATTGGTCACAATTGTCAGGATGACATTTGCATTGGTAAGCGGCATAAGGAGACATTGACCAAGCCATTCAATGACAGACCATGCGCACCCAATCTGCTCCGACGATCAAACTCGAAGACTACCAGCCAACCGATTTCGATGTCCGCGATGTGCATCTTGACTTTTCGCTGGACCCTAAATCAACGCAAGTCAGCGCATCCATCACCTTCATTCGCACACCGGCAACACCGGAAGATGCAAATCTGGTATTGGATGGTGATGAACTCAACCTTGTCAGCGTAGCTGTCAACGGCCGGCTCCTGGCGCAGAATGAATACGAGGCCACACCCGAGAAACTGCAAATTTACAGCCCGCCAGATGGCAAAATGTTCAAGGTCGACATAAAAACCCAACTCGCACCGGTAGACAACGCCAAACTCATGGGTCTTTACCAGAGCAATGGCGTCTATTGCACACAGTGCGAGGCGGAAGGTTTTCGACGGATAACCTACTTTCTGGACCGCCCGGATGTGCTGGCCATTTATACAGTGCGCATCGAAGCTGAGCGCAAACTATGCCCGCTGCTTCTGTCCAATGGAAATCCGGTCCGGAAAGGTCGCACAACCAGGGGTCGTCACTTTGCCATATGGCATGACCCACACCCCAAACCCAGCTATCTGTTTGCCCTTGTTGCCGGCAACCTGGACACCTGCCGTGACAAGTTCAAAACGGCGTCCGGTCGTAAGGTCAAACTCCAGATCCATGTTGAAAAAGGCAAGGCTGACAGCGCCAAATTTGCGATGGATGCGCTCAAGCGCAGCATGGTCTGGGACGAAGAGGTCTATGGCTGTGAATATGATCTGGACGTTTTCAATATTGTGGCCGTTTCCGATTTCAACATGGGCGCCATGGAGAACAAGGGGCTGAATGTTTTTAACGATAAATATGTTTTAGCCGATCCCGATGTGGCAACAGATCAGGACTATATGAACATTGAGACGATCATTGCTCATGAATATTTTCACAACTGGACAGGCAATCGCATCACCTGTCGCGACTGGTTCCAACTGTGCCTCAAGGAAGGCCTGACGGTCTATCGAGATCAGGAATTTTCTGCTGATCAGCGCTCACGTGCAGTTCAACGTATTCAGCAGGCACGTGTTCTCAAGGCCAGCCAGTTTCCCGAGGATGCAGGTCCGCTGGCCCATTCAGTGCGCCCGGAATCTTATAAGGAAATCAATAACTTCTATACCGCAACCGTTTATCAAAAAGGCGCCGAACTTGTCCGCATGCTGGCTACAATGGCTGGCCCAAAAGCGTATCGTGCGGCAACTGACACCTATTTGAAAGCCAATGACGGGCGCGCAGCCGTGGTTGAAGACTGGCTGGGTGCGTTTGAAACATCTGGGGGGCATGATCTGTCCCGATTTGCCCTCTGGTACAGCCAGGCAGGAACGCCAACCGTCTCGGTCAAGGACAGCTACGACAAAACGGCCAAGACCTACACACTGGAACTGGAACAATCCACACCGGACACGCCAAACCAGTCGGACAAACAACCTGTCCCAATTCCAATCCGGTTTGGCTTCATTGCGGCTGATGGCCGGGAACTGGTGGCGACATGCGCAAACCCGGCAGTTCGCGACGACATCATCATATTCGAGACCCAAACATTGAAGATCATCTTTTCCGAGCTGGAACAACGCCCGGTATTGTCGTTGCTAAGGGGTTTTTCAGCTCCGGTTCACATCGATTATCAGGAAAGCGAAGCTACAAAACTGGTCCGTGCCCGGCATGACAGCGATCTGTACAACCGATGGGAAGCGTTAAACGGAATTGCAACGCAACTTCTGGTCAGAAATTCGAGATCAGGCGACACCAGCGTAAACAACATTGGCGATGATTTTGTGGAGGCCGTGACCGCCACCGTGTTTGACGATTCACTGGACCCTGCTCTTCGGGCACAAGTACTGGTGCTGCCCAGTCTCGCCGATGTGGCACGTGCAGTTGGAAGGGATGTCGATCCCGATTCACTCCATGATGCTTTGAAAACGCTGGAACGGGTGCTTGGCAAGGCACTTGGCCAAGAAGGGGTGAAACGTTTGGAGAGACTGAAGCGTGCCGCTGGTCGATCAGGCGACGACAGCCGCGCAGCAAGCTTGAGAATGCTCAAAAACGCAATGCTGCCATTGTTGGTCCGGGCCAAGGTCAACGGCGCCTTGGAATTTACAGAAAAACAATACCGCAATGCGAAAAACATGAGCGACCGCATGGCGGCTCTCAACGTCCTCCTGCTGAAACAGAGTGACGACAAATTGGCCACACAGGCTCTGGACACCTTCTACAAGCGCTATAAGGACAATCACCTAGTGGTCGACAAATGGTTTACCGCGCAGGCCATGATTCCGGGAACCAAAGGGTTGGCACGGGTCAAAGAGTTGATGGACCACGAAGCCTTCACTTTGCAGAATCCCAACCGAGCAAGGTCATTGCTGGCTCCCTTCGCCAGCGCCAACTTAACAGCCTTTCATCAGCCAGATGGCGAAGGATATGAATTTTTTGCCGATCAAATCTTGGCGTTGGACAGCTTTAATCCACAGATCTCAGCGCGACTACTGACGATGATGAACAATTGGCGAAATTTGGAAAAAAGTCGCAGCGAAAAGGCTAAAGCGGTCCTGACACGCATTGCGCAAACCGACGGATTGTCACGAGACTTGCAGGAAATTGTGGATCGTATCTTGTCTGAGCAATAAGCGCTTGAAAAAAAACTAGACCAATTGGTCTGGACATCCGGATTCGACTGGATTCAAATGAAAGTGATTCGTTTGCCGCCGAATGGGGCGATGCGGCAAACGACAGTTTTTAGTTTTTTGTGCAGGAGAGACGGGATGGAGCAAGCGAACGCCAATGGCGTACGCGGCAAAAGAGGTGATTCTGCCATTGGCGAATTGCATCAACGAACCAGGCGGCATCCATATGCCTCCCCCTTGCTCGCTCTCAGTGGACAGGCCCGACAGTTGTCGGCACCGCTTTGGGCCCGGTTCCTGAAATCTGAAACATTTCTGCGCCGCAGCATTCCCGTGCTGATTATTCTGTTGCTCATTCTAGTCGCCGGGGCCAGAACCGGCTCGCTGCTTGGATCAGCAAAACGAATTGAAGACACGGCAAAACACCATGTCTCGCAGACTGCAGACCTCCTCGACCTCAAAATCAGGACGCAATCAAACTTGAACGCTACGGATTTTGGGCAAGACACTGCATTCGACCTGCTCCAGTCAATCTTGGCAGACATGCGTGTGAAGTCTGGTCAATCCGTTTTTCTTTTCAATCTGCAGGGCAAACTGCTTGCCCAGTCGCCAGCCAATCAGGCGCTTGACGGTGTCAGCATGCTGCGGCTGACAGGGGGTGTGCAACTCCAGACATTGTCTGAGAAACACGCCGGTGCGCGCGCAATCATGATTGATGGAGAGCAGGGAGCCTTCGCTACTTTGCGCCCGCTCACGCTCAATGGAGAAGTTGCCGGCCAATTCATGGTCACTATATTTGCCTCAAAAGTTTATGCCCATTGGAACCAGCAGGTGAAACTGAACATCACTCTGTTTGCCGCCATCAGTTCCGTGCTGTTGGTTATTCTCTATGCCTATTTCGCCCAAGGGGCGCGGGCCAGGGATTCTGACAACCTGTTTCTGGAAACAAATGCCCGTTTTGATACCGCCCTTGCTCGTGGGCGATGCGGACTTTGGGACTGGGATTTGTCACGTGGCCGGTTTGTCTGGTCACGATCCATGTATCAAATGCTGGGCATGGACCCTAGCGATGGAGTGATGGGATACGGCGAACTGGCCAACCTGCTTCATCCCGACGATCAGGACCTCATGGCGCTCGCCAATCTTGCCTTTCAGTCAGACCAAAAACATATCGATCATCGTTTCCGCATCATGCATTCTTCCGGCAGTTGGGTTTGGATGCGGCTGCGCGCTGAACTCGTGCGCTACAAGGGCACCGACCCGCATCTGATAGGGATCGCTGTTGATATTTCAGAACAGGAAGCTTTCAAGCAAAAAAGTCGCAACGCCGATATCAGGCTACGCGACGCAATCGAAAACATCTCGGAAGCTTTCGTACTGTGGGATTCCAAAAAACGCCTGGTTATGTGCAACAGTAAATACCAGCAACTTTACCAATTGCCAGCCAGCGCCGTTGTCAATGGTGCGGCCCATCAAGAGGTTATGGCACAAAGCCGAAAACCACGCGTGCGTCACCAAATCAAGACCGACCGCAAGTCGGAAACAGGTGTCCGCACATTTGAGGCGCAGATTGAAGATGGACGCTGGTTGCAAATCAGTGAGCGTCGAACCCAAGACGGCGGCTTTGTTTCTGTGGGCACTGACATTACGCAGATCAAGCGCAACCAGGAAAAGCTGGTTGAGTCTGAACGCATGCAACTCGCTACCATCACGGACCTGCGCAAAACCCAGCAGGAATTGGAGCGCCAGGCCCAGAAACTGGTAGAATTTGCAGACAATCTCAACGAAGAGAAGATGCGTGCGGATGCAGGAAACAAGGCGAAGTCTGAATTTCTTGCCAATATTTCCCACGAGTTGCGCACACCACTCAATGCTATTATCGGTTTCTCGGACATTATGCGCAGCGAGATGTTCGGCCCGCTTGGGTCCAACAAATACGATGAATATGCAAATGACATCCACGAATCCGGCAACTTCTTGCTGGGCGTGATCAACGACGTGCTGGACATGTCAAAGATTGAGGCCGGACGGTTCCAGTTGCAACCAGAGACGGTTCATCTCCACGACCTTCTCGATGAAACCCTGCGAATCATCAAAGTTCAGGCCGACGATGCCAATATCAAGGTCAATCAGAAAATTCCAAAAGCGCTGGAACTTGTTGCAGACCGCCGGGCTGTAAAACAGATTCTGCTCAACCTACTTTCAAATGCAGTCAAGTTTACACCGCAAGACGGCAAGATCGACGTTACAGCAAAATCACTAAAACACGTTGTGAATATTGTCATCAAGGACAATGGAATAGGCATTGCCGACGAGGCTCTGGACAGACTGGGGCAGCCATTTGAACAGGTGCAGGACCAGTTCACCAAGGATCACAAGGGCAGTGGACTGGGGCTTGCAATCGCCCGATCGCTAACATCGCTGCACGGCGGCACATTCAAGATTACCTCCAAGCTTGGCGAAGGAACGACCGTGTCAGTGCGACTGCCGTTCAAATGTCAAGCCCCGGAGTGCGAATCCGCCATGGAGGCTGATTTGCAAATTGAAGACAACGAGGCGGCATAGTCGGGCATAGCTTGGAACTATGCCCTGCAGCCCAATACCGCCTGTTTATCGATCAAAGGTTGTCTGACTGTTCGCTCTGGCCTTTGCGGCGTTTCTTGTAGCGACGTTGTTCCTTGCCTTTGCGACCCATGCCTTTGCGCCCTTTGCGAAGTTCGGCTTTCTCAACGAAGCCGTCATCATTTCTGTCCATTAGGGCAAAGCGCTTTTTGGCACGACCTTCAATTTCATCCTTGGTAACCTTGCCATCACCATTGAAATCCATGCGTTCCAGGATTTTCTTGGCACGCCTTTCATCACGCTGACGTTGAATGCGATCGGTCATTTCCTGAAGCGTTATTTCTCCATCGCCATTCGCATCGGATTTGTCGAAACGTGCGGATGCTTGTGCAACCACTTCATCGACGGACAATTTTCCGTCCTTGTTGGAATCAGCCTTTTTGAGCATCTGGCCCTGACGGCCCTGCTTGTCGCGACCGGCTCCGTCTCTGGCCATTACACTTGTGGTTGTGAACGCTGCAACAGCGGTAATTGTGACAGCAATAATCGAGGTCTTTTTCATTACACAGTCCTTTTTGAGACCCGATGGATCTCCTGTTCAGGAAAGTGCGGCATAGGCTTCCAGTCGTTTCAGGAAGATATTCCTGACCGCACGGTTAGTGTCTTTCAGATAGGCTTCGGCTGCCTTCATATCGGGCATATCCAATTGCCTGAGGAGCAATTCGACCATGCCACGCGGTCCATCCTGAGGAGGGAGTTCCTTATCAAGACAGAGCCTTAGCACCTGAATAACACCAAGAAAGCTAGCGTGGGCCTTATACAATGTCACATTATCATTCTGTAATTCATCACCTGTTAAGGAAAGCAGAGTGTCGGCAGTTGTTCTTTTTCTTGCAACACGACCGAACAGAACCTCCGTCTGTGTGAGGAATTCGATATCCACTAATCCACCTGGCACCAGTTTAACATCCCAGGCATCCCGCGGTGGACGCTCCTTGTCCATCAATTTCCGCATTTCAAGAATGTCCTTGGCCATTCTTGCCTCCTCACCCACATTGGTGATGGCCTGCCCGATCACACGATCCAGCTTGCAGGTAAATTCTGTTTCATCGCCCAGTATCCTGCCGCGCGTAAGAGCCAGTTTTTCCCAGGTCCAGGCGCTTTCGCCATAATGGCGCTCAAGCGCCATCAGGCTTGTGGCTATCGGTCCGGAAGCCCCATTTGGCCGCAACCGAAAATCCAGTTCATAAACCACCCCCTGTGCGGTGGGTGCATTCATGGCCGCAATCAAACGTTGAGTAAAACGGCCAAAATACTGGGAGGCATGAAGGGGTCGCCGTCCATCGGATTCATCCTTATCGGGATCAAACTCATAGATAAGCATGACATCAAGATCGGACCCTGCAGTCAGTTCATGGGTGCCAAGATTGCCCATGGCGACCATTGCATAACTGCTGCCTTCAACACGTCCATGTTCTTCGACAAAAACACGCTCGACCCATTTGGCCATAGCCAGAAGCAGCGTTTCCGCCAGAGTGGAAAACATTTCCGCCGCCTCTCCCGGCGTGATGGCACCGCTGATGAGGCGAATGCCAACCAGAAATTTTTGTTCAGCTGCAAACACACGAACCCGGTCCAGCCCGTCCTCATAATCACGTGCCTGATTGAGGCTGCGATCCAGAGCGCTGTTCCACAGCTCCGGCCCAGGCTTGGCATCAAAAAAGCCCGGCTCCAGAACTCCGTCAAAAACGTGCGGACGCCGGGTGATGATATTGGCCAGGCGCGGTGCTGCACTCAAAACCAATACGAGCAAATTCAAGAGTTTTGGATTTGCCTGCAAGACCGAGAACAGCTGTATGCCAGCGGGCAGGCCCTGGACGAATTTGTCAAAGGCATAAAGCGTGTCATCAGCCTGTTGCGTTTCAACAAATGCCTTCAACAATGCAGGTGTCAGTGCGGTTAGTTGTTCGCGTGCGGTTTGAGACTGAACGACAGGATGACGACCATAGTGCCAGCCTTTGACAATTGAAATCACACGCGCAGGTTCCTCAAAGCCCATGGATTGCAAGCTTTCGATCGTTCCAGGATCCTCTTCATCACCGGTGAAAGAGAGGTTTCCAAATTCGGTGGACAACTGATCTCCGCTTGCAAACAGGGCAGCATAATGGCGTTCCACGGTCTCCAGGTGAGCAAGGGTCGCTTTTGAAAACGCCTTTAAAGACGTCATTCCGCACATGTGACAGATCCGCTGAAGCTCCTGCTCGTCTTCAGGCAACAAATGGGTCTGAGCATCAGATACAATCTGCAACCGGTGTTCCAGATCGCGCAGAAACGCATAGCTTTGAGCAAGTTCGCTGGCAGTTAGCTGCTCGATCCAATCTTGTTCGTGAAGCAACTGCAACATCTCGACAGTCCGTTGATTGCGGAGGATCGGATTGCGCCCACCAGCGATCAATTGCTGTGTTTGCACAAAAAACTCTATCTCCCTGATTCCACCTCGCCCGAGTTTAACGTTATGGCCGGGAACGCTGAGTTCGTTGTAGCCCCTGTGGGTTTGTATTTGGCGCTTTATGGAATGAACATCTGCAATTGCAGCATAATCAAGATAGCGCCTCCAGATGAATGGAGTGAGTTCGTCGAGAACCCCCTGTCCGGCGTCAAGGTCGCCAGCCACAGGACGAGCCTTGATCAAAGCTGCCCTTTCCCAGTTCTGCCCACGTGATTCATAATAGTTCAGCGCGATTGGCAGCGGAATGGCCAGAGGCATGGAGCCGGGGTCCGGTCGCAAACGCAGATCAGTTCGAAAGACGTAGCCATCTGGCGTTCGCTCCTGCATGATGCGCACCAGATTGCGGGTCAGGCGCACAAAGAGCTTGACGCTTTCATCAGGGTCCACAAGCACTGGTGAGGCAGGGTCAAACAACACGATCAAATCAATATCGCTTGAGAAATTCAGTTCACCAGCCCCGTGCTTGCCCATAGCCAAAACGATATAGCCGGTGCCCAGCGAAGGCCGCCCAGGATCTGGCAGATTAAGTTTACCAGACAGATGCGCTTGCAGCAGAAGATGATCGACAACTGCCGCAACCGTTGAGTCTGCTGTGCGACTAACGCTGCGGCTCACTTTCTCCCAACTCCACCATCCCCCAAGATCAGCCAGACCGGAAACAAGGGCTGCCTGCTGCTTGGCTGCCCTCAGCCCGCTTAACAGCTCGGCCTCGGAAATTTGGCAAAACTCCGTCGCTTCGACAGGATGCAGGCATTTGTCGAGCGCTTCCTTGAACCCATGATCGATACACTCGGCAATCACGTCGGGGAAGCGCCGTGCGAGATCAGCCAGATAGGGCGAAAGCTGGAGTGCAGCAGCCAGAAAATCGCGAACTTGAGTGTCGTCTCCAAGCTTGTTTTTCAGCTTGTCACCAATTTCGCCATCAATACTTTCCAGCCAATCAGTTAGCGAATGTTGCGCTTTTTTTGCATTTAGAGGGGTCAAATCAACTGGAGGACACCACAATTTGGCGCTTTCCAAGTCCAAATCACCATTTTTTAGTCTGTTGAGTTGTCTAGCGGCAGTCATGTCATATCATGACATTCATATGGAATGAGGCAACCTCAATTCCGCACATAGGCCCGGTTGATTGTCATTCAGAACAAGTTTTCCAGAGTGCAGCCCGGCAACCGCTTTTACGAGGGAAAGCCCAAGACCCGACCCCGGTTTTGTACGGCTGGTTTCCATGCGCACAAAGCGTTCTGTCACCCTGTCTATTTCCCTCTCAGGCACACCAGTTCCGTTGTCGCAAACGCTTAAACAGGCATAAGCATCCTGGAGTTTGAGAGAAATTCGGATTTCAGGCGCGCTGGAACCGGTGCCATATTTCAACGCATTGTCGAGCAGGTTTGTAAGCGCCTGTGCGATCAATTCGCGACTGCACTCAATGGTTACATCGGTTTCTATGGAAAGGCTCAGTTTGACATCCAGTTCTTCGGCAGAAGGCTCAAACAATTCGTGCACATCACGCACTACGGAGGCAAGTTCAACAGGCGTGAGCTCAACCGCGCGAGCACCGGACTCGACCTGCGATATCATCAACAGGGCGTTGAATGTTTTTATCAGGCCATCGGCGTCAGCGATTATGCCCTGCAGCACTTCTTCATCAGCGCTTTTGTCAAGGGCTGCCTCAGCGCGATTGCGGAGTCGAGTCAGAGGGGTTTTCAGGTCATGGGCAATACTGTCCGACATGACCCTGACACCGGTGTTGAGCTTTTCCACCCGTGAAATGAGTTCATTCAGACTGGACGACAATCGATCAAATTCATCACCTGATCCCGACAGAGGCAGGCGTTGGGACAAGTCTCCATCAATGATGCGCTGGCTGGACCGGGAGACTGAATCGATATGTTTCAAGGCGCGCCGGCCAACAAAAAACCACAGCAGAAGCCCGGTGAAAACCATGACCGCAAGGGAAAGGGTAGAAGCACGGCCAACAATTTGCTGAAACCGCTCGGCATCTCCAATATCCCGCCCAACCAGCAGTTTAAGCCCGCTGCGCAAAGTAAAGACCCGCGCAATGGCCTGCCCTTCGTCGGCGTCTTCACCAAAACGCATATATTCAAATGGTGGGATCAACCAGCCGTCCTCGCCCAATAAGTCCCGATCCAGATCCCTTACATTTCCAGCAATTATACGGCCGTTGACATCAGCTACCAAATAGAGGTTGGCGCCGGGTTGCCGGGACCTGCGCTCAATCATCGGGATCAGGCTACGCACGCCCCGACGTCTGGTTTGCCTGGCGATTTGAGAGACTTCCTCATCGACCGCTGTCTGTATCTGGGACAGGATTAAACGGCCAGTATTGTAGCTCACATACCCCACAACACCGACTGCAAGCAGCCCAAAAAGAAAAGTGTAGATCAGCGTCAAACGGACTGCTGTGGTTTTCAACATTTGACGCAAGCGCAGCATGAAGCGAATTTACACCTCTGGTGTATCGGCAATTGCGAGGCGATATCCACGCCCACGCACCGTATGCAGCAAGGGTGTATCGAAGCCCTTGTCAATTTTGCCGCGCAATCGCGAAATATGGACGTCTATCACATTGGTTTGCGGGTCGAAATGCAAATCCCAAACATGTTCCAGCAGCATGGTGCGGGTCACCAACCGACCCTCATTGCGCATGAGATATTCCAGCAGACGGTATTCGCGCGGCTGCAGTGTGATTTTTTGCCCGCCCCGTTGAGCAAAATGTCCGATACGGTCCAACACCAGATCATCCACCTTGAGTGTGGTATCCGTGGCGTTGGTTTCATTGCGCTTGGCAAGTATTTCAACGCGGGCCAGCAATTCTGAAAATGCATAGGGCTTTGAGAGATAATCGTCGCCACCAGCACGCAATCCCGTAACGCGATCATCAACCTGTCCAAGTGCCGAGAGTATAAGGACTGGCGTATTCACACCCCGGCTGCGCAGATTAGAAATCAGGGTCAGACCATCCTGTTTGGGCAACATGCGGTCCACGATCATGACATCATAGGCCGAACCGCTGGCTTCGGCTTCACCGGATTCTCCATCGGCTGCGTGAACAACCTCATGCCCGCTGTCAGTCAACGACGCGATCAACTGGCTGGCCAGTTGTTCATCATCCTCCACAATGAGAATATTCATGGCTCCCCCTTTCAAGTCTTTCACAGTCATAAACAAAAACGATCGGCGGGCAATTGGTACTTGCCCGCCGCAATCGTTGCCCTGGACGCATTGGTTTGGAGTTATTGCAGACGAGACGGATCGGACCGCACCCCGCCTGCAATAGTTTCCGGCTTAATCAGCCCTTGGCGATGGGCAGAGCCACAAAGCGGTTGCGTTCACCGGATTGCACCTGAAAAAGGATCGCCTTGCGTTCATTTTCCAGCGCTTTGGCCACTGCCTGTCCGACTTCATTGACAGATTTTGTGTTTTCGCCATTAACGGAAACAATCACATCACCGGGTCTTAGACCTTTTTCCGCTGCAGAACTCCCGCCCTGCACGTCTGTCACGACAATGTCCTGACCTGATTTGGTAATGGACAGGCCCAGTTCGTTGAGATCAACGCTGACCTTATCAGAGTCTTTGGACGGCTCCGTTGCAGCCAGTTTTTTCTCACCAGGGAGCGTTCCAAGAGTCACATCCAGCGTCTGAAGTTCGCCGTCGCGGTAGACCGTGATGTCCACTTTTGCCTTCGGCTCCAAATTGGCGATTTCTTTGGCCAGTGCCTTGGGGCCTTCAATATCTTTTTGATTGACCTTCAAGATGATGTCACCGGAACGAATACCGCCAGTTTCTGCGGGACTGTCTTCCTGCGCATCAGCAACAATGGCGCCATTGGTCTCGTCCAGACCAAGCGATTCTGCAATATCCTCTGTCACAGGTTGTATCTGTACACCAAGCCAGCCACGTGTGACGGAGCCGGAATCGATGAGATCATCGACCACTTCCTGGGAGGTTTTGGCAGAAATCGCGAAGGCGATTCCAACATTGCCACCTGACGGAGAGAAGATTGCGGTGTTCACGCCGATCACTTCACCATTGAGATTGAAAGCCGGGCCACCGGAATTGCCTTTGTTGACCGCCGCATCAATCTGAATGAAGTCATCATATGGACCGGAGCCAATGTCACGTCCGCTTGCAGACACAATGCCAGCGGTGACTGTTCCGCCCAGACCAAAAGGGTTGCCCACTGCCACGACCCATTCGCCTACCCGGCTTTTCTTTTCCGCGAAAGACACATAAGTGAACTTCGTCTCGGTATCGACTTTCAACACCGCCAGATCAGTCTTGGGGTCGGTGCCGATCAAACGCGCTTCGTGCTCATCACCATTATTCATGATAATTGTGAATTCTGACCCACCTGCAACAACATGGTTGTTGGTCACGATATAGCCGTCATCGGAGACAAAAAATCCAGACCCCTGAGAAGAACCGAATCTGCGCGGTGCACGCCGGTTCTCACCACCACGGCGATCACGCCTTTGACCAAATTCCTTATTACCTCTGGGGCCTTCAAAGAAACGGCGGAAGGGATGCTCGTCAGGCAATTGGTCAAAGCCAAAGCCTCTAAAGCCTGGGCCTCCGTCATTACTGGCTGGCTGCACCTTTGCCTTCACGCGTACACTCACTACTGCTGGGGATACGGCCTCAACCACATCAGCAAAACTTGGAGCTTTGGGGGCTTCAACTCGTACCGCATCTGCAAGTACAGGTTTGATCGGGGTGACAACTCCACCCAAAATAAATGCTCCGGTCAGTCCGAGCGCGGCCACACCGCTCAAAAGTTTTGTTTTGGCCGTTGTTGTCCTGTTAACCATGTTTTCCTCACGAATTTCAGATAAAAAATTAAAGAATGTCAGTGTCAGAAACCGGTCTGCCCGACTTCCGTCTGCATCCCATATGGGTTGGACAATGTGATCCTGTGAGGGCGGGGAAATTAAATCTTCGTAATGGCTGCTGCCCCGGAATATCAGGTCAGGACCTGTGCTGATCCAGTATTTTCTGCAGTTCGTCCTGCTCCTTGCTGGACAATTGCGCTTTCTCATCAACTTTGACGCGGCGCGTGCTGGCCCGCCACGCGAGAAGGCCTCCAACAAGCAACAACACAATCGGCGCACCCCAAAGCGCTGCCGTATGCCAGGCAAATACAGGCTTCAGCAAGATGAACTCACCATATCTGGCAACGAGAAACTGGCTGATTTCAGAATTTGTCTTGCCAGCGCTGATCTGTTCACGCACGATTTCTCGCAAATCACGCGCTACGTCGGCATCGGAATCCCCGATTGACTGATTCTGGCACACAACGCAGCGCAATTGCAGGAACAGTTTGCGTGCTCGCTCCTCCTGTGCAGCAGGAAGCGTGGTTTCAGCAACGGCTGGCACTTGCAGGGGCAAAAGTGTGACCGCAAGGAAAAGGATTATCAGCCTAAGCATGGGACACCTTGGCCTTGCGCTTTTTGTCACGAGACGGCGCACCTATGCGCAATCGCCTGTCTGACAGGGACAAAGCACCGGCGATTACCATGAAAATCGTTCCCAGCCATATTAGCGTGATCAGAGGTTTCCACCAAATGCGCAGTGTCACACCGCCATCCGGTTCTACGTCTCCCAGCGCCAGATAGAGTTGCGAGAACCCGAAAGTGTGAATGGAAGCCTCCGATGTTGGCATTTGTCGTGCCGGAAAGAAGCGTTTTGAGGGACTGGCCGTGTCGACCAGCCTGCCATCCCTGAAAATTCCAATTCGGGCACTACGTTCGGAATAATTGGGGCCGGTTGCAGTCACATAACCTTGATGACGCAGTGTAAATTCACCCACCACGATTTCATTGTCGGGTTTCAGGAGCGTAATAGTTTCGGTTTCATAAGCTGTTACCACAACAATGCCCAACAGCGTTACACCAATGCCGGCATGGGCAAGAGCGGTTGACCACACAGATCGCGGCAGGCCCGTCATGCGCCGCCAGGCCGTGCGCCATGGGGCCTTGCGAAAGCCGGCACGCTGGGCCACTTCCGCAAAGGACCCGACCATGAGCCAAACGGCCAGGCCCACACCGATCGGTGCCAGCCATTGTCCCTTTTTCATGAAGGCCCCGGTCACGACAATGGCGAGAATGGAAATAGCTATGACGAATAACAGCCGCTGGGCGGCAGCCAGCAGGTCACCTCTCTTCCACGCCAACAATGGGCCAAACGGCAAGGCAATCAAAAGCGGCAGCATCATTAGGCCAAAGGACAGGTTGAAAAACGGCGCACCCACGGAAATTTTCGCGTCCGTAAAAGCTTCGTAGACAACCGGGTACAGAGTCCCGATCAACACAGTGGCAGCAGAAGCCGACAATATCAGATTGTTGAAGACCAACGCCCCTTCACGGGAAATCGGGGCAAACAAACCACCCGCCTCCAGACGGCTGGAACGCAAAACAAAAAGAAACAGAGCTCCACCGACGAAGGCACTCAAAATGGCCAGAATGAACAGTCCGCGCGATGGGTCGCTGGCAAAAGTGTGAACCGAGGTCAACACACCTGACCTGACGAGGAATGTTCCAAGCAGGGAGAGCGAAAATGTGAGAATCGCCAACAGGACCGTCCAGATTTTCAAGGCATCGCGCTTTTCCATCACTAAAGCGGAATGGAGCAAGGCTGTACCGGAAAGCCACGGCAAAAATGATGCGTTTTCAACCGGGTCCCAGAACCACCAGCCACCCCAACCCAGTTCGTAGTAGGCCCAATAGGAGCCCATTGAAATGCCCGCGGTGAGAAAGACCCAGGCAATCATGGTCCATGGCCTCACCCATCGCGCCCAAGCAGAATCAATCTTGCCCTCAATCAATGCGGCAATGGCAAAGGCGAAAGTAATGGAGAAGCCAACATACCCCAGATACAACATGGGTGGGTGGATCGCCAAGCCGATATCCTGAAGGATCGGGTTGAGATCCTGCCCTTCCAGAGCTACGGGCTGGCGTTCGAACGGGTTGGACGTCAACAAGATGAACAACAGGAAAGTAGCCAGCAACCAGGCCTGCACCGACTGGACATTAGCCTTTAATCTGACAGGAAGGTTTTGTCCGAAAAAACTGACTGCCGCTGCAAACAGTGCCAGAATCAGAACCCAGAGCAACATCGAGCCTTCATGATTGCCCCATGTGCCCGTCAGCTTGTACAAAAACGGCATCTGGGAGTGAGAATTCTGCCAGACATTCACCACGGAAAAATCTGACACGGCATAGGCCCACATCAGGCTGCCGAAGGAGACCGCAACAAAAAACAAAATGCCAATACTGCTTGAATTGGCTGTCGCCATGAGCCGGGAATCTCCGGTCAGGCTACCCCAAATGGGCACAACGCTTTGAACGACAGCAAGCGCAAAAGCCAGAACGAGGGCGACATGTCCGAGTTCTACAATCACTGATATGCCCCCTCTTCGCCTTCTCCACCTTTCCAGTGACCCTTTTCCTTCAGTTTTTCTGCCATGTCAGCAGGCATGTAATTCTCATCATGCTTGGCAAGCACGGTGTCGGCCCTGAACGCACCACCGCTTGTCATTTCACCTTCAGTTATTATGCCCTGATTTTCACGAAACAGGTCGGGCAGGATCTTGTTAAACTCAACCACTATAGCTTCATCCTGATCGGTGAGGGTAAATTTGACATCAAGCCCCTGACCACGCTTGACCGACCCTTCTTCCACAAGCCCAAAAAGGCGGACCCGTTGGCCGGGCTCAACATTGGCAGCCTTCAACTCGCTGGGGCTCATCGCAAACGATATGCCGGAACGCAGTGCATACATGGACAGTCCGATGGCCAGCGCCATGACGGAGCCGATGGCCCCAATCCACATCAATCGGTTGGCTCGGCGACTCACGGGCGTTCTCCTTCCTGGGGCGCACTATTTGGTGCAGGCTCCACCAGACCTAATTGGCTTGCCTGACTATCAAGGCTGGCTACACTGGCGGGTTGATCGGCAAATACGGTCTTGGCCTTTGTGTAAGCAGCGAGTGCTTTCTGTCTCTCACCCAAAACGGAATAGGAGCGGATGAGCCGAGTCCATCCCGGCAAATCATTTGGCTCGTCTTCAAGTTTGGAAGCTAACCCCTCCACCATGGAAAGGATCATGCCCTGACGGTCAGATTGCGACAGGCTGGCAGCATTCTCAATGTCTTCTGCAGTTGGGCCAGCAAGTGCCGGTGGTGCCGGGCGGCCCAGCTTGGCGTTCAGTTCACCAATCTTTTGAGCGACCATCGCCTGCCAGCGCTGGTCGTCGGTGCGAATTAAGGCCAGCTTTTGCCAGCGCTGCAGGGAAGGCTCAAGTTTGCCCTCCTGCTCCTCGGCAATTGCAAGATAGAGTTCGGCCTTGGAATGGTCAGGCTTTTCGCGCAGAGCCTGTTCAAACATCAGTCGCGCACGGGCCGGAACGATATTCTGCTGTGCAACGGTCAAGGCCTCTCCAAGATCTGTCAAACGTTCAGGAGAAGGACCAGCAAGGCGGATCAGTTCCTGCAATGCGCGAGCGCGATCGTTTGGACGGTTCAGGCGCCCATAAACACCCGCCAGCACGGACCAACCCTTTGCATCATCGGGATTGCTTGCCAGATGTCGCTCCACCATCAAGACCATTTCTTCAACCGAACTTTTGCTCAGATCCTGATTTAGTCTGGCTGTCAAAGGGTGATCAGGAACCGAAGGTGAGCCGGTATAGAAATATGTACCCATGGCCAGAGCCGGCAGGCACACAAGGGCAATCAGGCTTGCCATGACCATATTTCGAGAGCCTGACGACGAAGTTTCTGGCGACGTGTTTCCGGTGCGACCCTGCTTGAGAATTCTGCGCGACAGTTCTGCGCGCTCCTGCTCAATTGCTTCTCTTTCCTCGTCTGACTGGGGTTTTCGCCCATCAATTTCGGCCAGTTGCTCGATATAGACATCCATCGAATTCGCAGCATCAGGCGCCTGCGTTTGCTTGCGCGCGAGCGGCAGCAATACACACAGTATTGCAACACACATCATCAGCAGGGCAAAAATCCAAAAGAGCATGAGGCTTAATTAACCAGACGGGCCGCAGTTGCAATGCGGCGGCTTGTCAAATCGAAGAGAACTGATGTGATTTGACCAATTATTGTACCAGTCTCCACGCCCCGCCTTCCCTGCGGCAGGCCGTGCCGTTGGTTTGTCGTGTTTTCGCGTTCTTTTTCAGTTCATGGGAAAAACGGCGGCAGCTGGACTGCCCCACCCGGAACGGCTGAGTTACGACAACGCTGCCCGAAGCGCTGAGACTGCTGCGTCCCCACTTTACAGGCTCTCCGGGCTTACCAAACTCAAAGGCCTGAAGTTCTGCAGATGTCAGTTCACCTTTTTCGCGGCTTGAAAGGCCCTGAGCAAAATCCTTATCGGCCTGAAAGGCCAGCGCATCTCCGGCTGACACCCGTGCAAGAGCTTCCTTATCTGCAGCAGAATTGTTTGCAAGCGTATTGGAACAGGCACTCAACAAGAGGCTTGCAAGGATTCCCAAAAAAATGGGGCGAATCAGGTTCATGGCAACAGTTTGGACCATTGTGCGTATAAGGCCTATTATCTGGGAGATAGTTTTGGCAAAACAATGACGGCCATTAAACCGCCCAACGCACTGTCGTCCAGCCGAAATGAGCCGCCATATTCCCCGGCGATGTCACGCACGATAGACAGGCCCAGCCCTGATCCGGGTTGAGATTCATCAAGACGCATCCCCCTTTTCAGCGCATCATCTCGCTCCGTGGCCATCAAACCGGGTCCGTCATCTTCGATCAAGATGGTCATGCTGGAGGTTGCAGATTCGCCCTCGCCCTCGTCTTGAATAGAAATCACCACTTTGTGGCGTGCAAAGCGGGATGCGTTTTCGAGCAGATTGCCAAGGATCTCCTCAAGGTCCTGCTGCTCTCCGCGGAAGACCGGGTCGGCCTCGCCGTCCTTCAAAACGAATGTGATGTTCGGAGCCAGCCGCTCCATGACACGCAGCATCTTGGCCAATACCGGACGGACTTGCGTTCTGGCAACGATGGTGTTGCGCTGAGCGGTAATTCTTGCCCTATCCAGATAGGTCTGCACCTGTGATTTCATGAGTTCTGCCTGATCAGCGATGAGCGCCGATTTTTCGTCCTTTCCAGGGCGCACTTCATTGAGAATCACCGCCAGCGGTGTTTTCACCGCATGGGCAAGATTGCCAACCTTGGTTCGAGCGCGTTCGACAATGGAGCGATTGGTGGCGATCAAGGCATTGATCTCTGCAGCAAGAGGCTGGATTTCGGTTGGATAAGTTCCCTCAAGCATATCCGCCTGCCCTTCCCTGACCTTGTGCAGGGCCTCTGTGGCCGCAGACAGTGGCTGCAATCCAATTCGAATAACAAAGAACGTGGCTACGATCGTGCCAATGCCGAACAGCAGAAAAAACAGCAGCAATGTCTTGTTGAACTCATGGACCGCTTCTTCGATATCGCTTGAATTACCGGCCACTAGAACCTGATAGAGGGTAGTCCCTTCACCGACAAACAGTTGGGCTTCCAGCTGTCTGATTGAATTGCCCTGCGCATCCGTCACAAGGGTAAGCCGCCTGAACTCATTGTCAAAAGGTTGCTCATTGGTGGGTGGAATATCGAGAGCGTCGCCCGGAATGGAGAGAGAGTGGATAAGCGGTTTCGACGGGTTGTCCGCGGTTGCCACGCTCCAATACCAACCGGAGAACGGGGTTCCAAAACGCGAATCACCCAGATCGGGCTCCCCGGACAGACTGCCCTCCTGGCTGACATCAATTGCCCCCATCAGATTATATGCATGAGCTTGCAACAGACGCTCAAAATCGCGTTGTGTATTGGTTCTGAAAACGGTCGACAGGATCAGCCCCGTGACCAACAGCGCAAGCGTGGTCCATAACGCCGTCATGGCGAGCAGACGATAGGCCAGAGAGTTTGGGAGCAGCCTGTTCAGCACTCTAACCTCACGCCCGGTAACCGAGCCCGCGCACCGTTTCTATGATTTCCGGGAACAATTTCTTGCGCAGTCGTCCCACAAACACTTCAATCGTATTGGAATCCTTGTCGAAATCCTGATCATAAAGGTGCTCGATCAACTCGGTTCGCGACACTACCTTGTCCTTGTGATGCAGCAAATAGGACAAGAGGCGAAATTCATGGGAAGTTAGTTTGACCGGCTGTTCCTTGTAGGTTACCCGCGACTGCTTTGTGTCGAGACACACGTCCCCAACCACGATTTCCGAACTTGCATGACCGGCAGCACGGCGGATCAACGCCCGCAACCGGGCCAACACTTCTTCGGAGTGAAACGGCTTGGCAACGTAATCATCAGCCCCGGCATCAAT
Organism: Rhizobiaceae bacterium; assembly: GCA_051009515.1. Taxonomy (GTDB): domain Bacteria; phylum Pseudomonadota; class Alphaproteobacteria; order Rhizobiales; family Rhizobiaceae; genus Pseudahrensia. Next base: position 23,143 of record JBPCWM010000173.1, read on the forward strand.
ACCTGCCACCTTGTCGCTCCATCGATCACGTGCCGTTAGCATCAAAACCGGCATATTGCGTCCATCCCGCCGCCAATTTTCCAGCACAGTGATGCCATCCATTTCTGGCAGGCCGATATCGAGAATAACGGCATCATAGGGCTCCGTATCCCCCAGAAAATGTCCCTCTTCGCCGTCATGAGCCTTATCGACAGCATACCCCGCCTCGAGCAACATTTCGACAAGCTGACGGTTCAGGTTTATGTCATCTTCCACAACCAGAATGCGCATGTCTGTTCACCCCTTGCCTTGCAATGTGTGGTTGATGTTCGCTCCGGTAATGTGATTTGCAGCTTTTGTCATGGTTTATTGGTTCACAACAAATGTCTTGCGTTTGGGTGGTCCGCTCGGGGACTTGATCAGCAATTTGATCACGCATTTTCCTCCTGACGCACTCACGCTCAACACACTGCCACCCTGCGAAGAGGCCAGACTCGAAGCCTTGGCATTACAGGACGCAGCATAGGCGTGATCAGCACTGATCAGCGCAGTTGCAACAACAGCGCCGATCGCCAGAAATCCAGATACCCGGGTTTGAACAAACTTATTCATGGCGTCCCCTTAGCAAAGTTCCAATGAACGCGACATGAACAGTTTTCATTCATTTTGTGCAAAGCGCAACCCAGCTTGCATTATGCCTTTTTACAGCAGCAATTGTGGCGCCGGAATCTGCGACTGACCACGAGATCGGTTCAAATGCCAAACAGCCAAGGTCAGTTGCGACGAAACCGGTCCTTACGGCGCAGGAAGTCAGGATCAGCGCTACGGCGATCATGGCGAGCGAGCGCCTCACGAACACGCTCCAAACGGCGGGCGGACCTGGATTGATTCTCAAGATTGATCTCGCTCCTCATTTGACGTCTCAGCGACCATTGCTTTACGGCCTGCAACAATCCGCGCAGCGCCAGTAAAATGCGGAACATGGATTGCAGCTGTCCCATGGTTTTGCCGGTGCTGCCTATTCGATCATGCTGGTGGCACTGAGCCTGCCAATGACTGCGATCAGTGCCCCACCAACCGCCACAAACTGCAGTGCAGCTTCAACAAATGCCGTCTGCATCGATTCATCGATATTCACCCCGAATGCTGCGGCGATGACCGCAACAAGCGAGACGATTGAGGCCCAGATTGTCTTGGACTGGTACCAGGGTTTTACATCATTCATTTTATTGCCTTTCTAGCTGAGTTGAACTGTGGTTATGGCTGATGGCCCGGCTCCAACAATATCGCTGAGTTGGGAGACCGATATGACAACAGACGTGGGCATGCCTCCAAAGGCCGCCGTCAGGTCGGAGCTTGTAATGTGTGCAGAACTTGCGCCCACCGTGCGGGTTAGTTCCCCGAACAATGGCGAAGTCGCAGTGATTTGAAACTTCAACTGCCCCTCGCTCATCGGGACGTCGACAGGCGACCAGTCATCGGAGTTTACCCTGTCCCGGCGGACCCAGTTCAGATCAATCTTGTTGCCTTCCCGTAGTCGCGCCTTGAGATGAACAGGCCTTAAGGGCTGGAAGCGACGATAGCCGGGTGCAAAGGATTGGGCTGAAAAACCAGGCGAATCAAGCGGCTGACCTGCAGGACCAAGCAGCCAGTTTGTTTGTAACCCCATCAATGCCTGTTCGGATTGCAGATTATAGACTGCCGAATTGAGTACTGCGACCTGCGTTCCGGGTTCCGACCCAGCGCGGGCCTCGATCTCGGTTCCGGCCTGACCACGCAGCATCAGGTCAAGGTCCCAACATTGGGGAGCAACCAGCGTCGCGTTTGCATACTGCAGCACTTCCCACCCTCCATCAGCGCTGCGGACCGCCAGTGCGTTGGCCCCGTTCAAAAGGGTGGATTGAGGTTGCGAATGCAGCACCCCCTGAAACAATTTGACCCGGACAGTTGATCGCCTGTCCCAGCGGCTGGTGGAAGCGGTTCCCGGCAAGGGGGTGACCAGTTCACCCGTGGATCCAAAATTCTGCAGGGCTTGCTGCAAGGTGTGGCTGTTCTGCGATTGTGAGGCGTAAAGTGACAGCGTGCCCGGCCAGGGTGAAGCAGAAACCGCCATACAATTTCCCCCTTCTCCATCTACCAGGGGCAGATGCGGAAGGTCCATGAAAATACTGTAGGGCTTCCCGAAGGCGCCGTTGGCGGCAACTCGCGCGATCTGACCGGGCTCCGGCGAAGTCAGGCTTTCTCCCAGCTCAACTGCCTTTGCCGTGACATCGAGCCGTTCGCCGGACTCAATACCTGTGATCCGCCATGTCTGTGCCAACGCTTCATCTTTGAGCGCAATGACATCGCCGACGGTAAGCCGGGCATGTTTTCGCGACAGTGAAAAAGTGACTGTGTCCCTTGATGTCCACCTTTCATGCAACCAACTGCTCAAGAGGACCCTTGCCTGCCCGCGATTCACAACAAGCGGTGCAGCAATGGCCTGTTTTCGTAAGCTTGTAATACTATTGCGCGTGGCCTGAGACTGGGTGTCCTGAAAATCGTAGTCCGGATCCAGATGGTCAAGCTCAACCGAGCCGGGAAGAGCAACCTCCTGTTCCCGAGTTATCGAAATCCTGGCAGAATTGGGGTCAAAGACGATGTCATCTTCTTCAATTACCGTAACTGCATCCCTGCCAGCGGAACGAAATACGATCTGTCCGGCATCCTCAAAGACGGAAAGCCGGTAAAGAGAAATGAGAACTTCAAGGGCTTGTCTTGTCGATGCGCCATCTGCAATCAGATAGCCGTCAAACATGCCGCTCACCTGTGACACATCATATCCGGTCACACCGTTTGCCTTTAACAATTCTGCCAGGAGATCAGCAAGGCGCACCATGCCCAGCCGACCGTTCAGCCAGTGGCCGGTTTGCCAATTGGGAGCATCGCTCCAAATCTCGGTTGCTGCGGGAAATACCGGATACGGCCGCGCATCCCAGGCCCAGAACTGGGCTCGTTCGAAGTCCACCATGGGCGAACCATAGACTTCAGAAACGGGATTATTGGTCGTACTGCCGGTTCCGTCCTCACCCAACCAATGGGCTTGATGTGCTTCAATAAAAGCCGCCTGCATCTGGTCATTTCGCCCACCATTAGAGAAATAGGGCAATGCGGTCTCTGACGACTTCTCATCAACGAAGACATTGGGCTGGGCAGCGCCATTATTGATTGCGGGGCAGCCAATCTCGGTAAATAAAATGGGCTTGCTTTGCGGTATCCAGGCTGTGGATGAAGCCAGTTCCACACCATTGCGGCGCTCGAAATGTTGATTGGTCCACCAGGATTTCAAGTCCTTGTAACGATAGATCCAGGGTTTCCCAAGACCATCATTGATAGTGCTGCGAAGACCGGCTTCACGATCGGCCGCGGTGCGATAAAACCAGTCATACCCTTCGCCGGACACGATGCCACTGGAAAACATTCCCTGATCAGTACTCATTCGGCCCTGCCCGTCCGGGCTGCCTGAACGCCGCCAGTCACTGATCGGCATGTAGTTGTCAATTCCAACAACGGAAATCGCTGGATGTGCCCAAAGCGGATCAAGATTGAAATAGACATTGCCGGACCCGTCATCTGGATGATAGCCGAAATCGTCACACCAGGCTGCTCCAAATTGCGGACCTCGCAACGCATCCGGATCCTCGGAAGAAAAGACCTGCGCCACAGATCCGTTCGGCCATTCCAGCCGCCGTCTTGAACTGATCCATTGAGGCCTTTCGCTCCTCTTGTGCAGAGCCAGCAAACCAGACTGCCCCTCAATCATGACTTCGCGGGCATCGGAATAAGTTTCCGCAACAAGGGCAATTTGGGCCACGGGCTGCGGTGTAAAAAAGGTCTCTCCCAGTGCCATGCCGCGTACCCATTCCGCCCCGGCACGGGTCTTGCCTGCACCCCGCCCGCCGAGCAACAGCCAATTTGTCCATGGGGCGAGTTCTGGCACCTGATGATCGCGCGCCCACACGGGCCACATTTTAACCAGATGTTCCTTTAGCAGTATCCCCGTCTCCAAAAGGGTCGGTATTTTCTCCATCGCGTACAAGATTGCCAATAAGCGCTGTAAGTTGGCGATCCAGTTCCTGCGTTTCACTTGCTTGGGGTCCGGAAAGAGAGCCGACAGGCTGTCCGTTTTCAAGTCCTGCTCCTTGGTTCCCATATGTGTCCAGCTTCATTCCAATTTCAGCGAGCGTTTCCAGAGTCTTGGCAAGGATCGACAAAGCCCGTGCCCGCTTTTCCGCGTCCCCGCTTTGGTCTTCCGTTTGAAAACGGGCCAATTGCTCCTGAAAAGCATCCACCAGTTGTCGATGCAGTACTCCAGACGAACGCCCTGCCAATTGTTGGTAATAAGCATCGGAGGCGTGGTTTGCAGCAGAATCCTGCCAGATTTCTTTTTCAGCCCGTCGAGCAATGGTCCCTGCCACACGGCCCATGACGCGGTCCAGCAGATCAAATGGCACACCCCATTGCTCCCGCAATTCCCGCACAGCTTTCCATCTCCTGGCGAGCGATTCACCCATGAGCACAATTCCGATCAATATTTAATGAAAATTTCGCGCAGCAGCCGGAAACTTACCCACTTCTGCGATTGTGTCAGTAAGTTATAGGACGACCGTTACGCAGTCAAGGATTAATTTCCTATAATAAGAAATTTTTCTTATATAGTCCTGACTGAACCCGCCCGATCCGATGCACAACCTTTCAAACACATGGTCAGCTTCAGGATCGCAAGACCCCGCTTCCTTGCAAATGCCATCAGCGCTGAGACACCGAAACAAGATTACTCCTCCCGATTGACCCAGTCCACCAGATGGTCTTCGTAGTCTTCCACGCTGAGGCCGTCTTCAGAGATCGTGCGTCCGCGCGCACTGATGCCTGCTTCGTGAACGCTTTTGGATGAACCGGTGATAAGCGGATGCCAGTCTGACAGGGATTTTCCTTCGTCAAGACGGCGATAGGCACAGGTCGGAGGCAGCCAGTGATAAGAGGAGACCTGTTGCGGTTCCAGTTTCACACAATCCGGCACTGTAGCAAAGCGGTTTTCATAGTCTCGGCAGCGGCAGGTCTCGCTGTCAAACAAAGTACAGGCTATGTTGGTAAAATGGATTTCGCCGGTATCCCAGTCTTCCAGCTTGTTCAAACAGCACCGACCACAGCCGTCACACAAGCTCTCCCATTCGGACGTAGTCATTTCACGAAGTGATTTGGTTTCCCAAAATGGAGCAGTATCCATTGTTTTGTCGTTGTTCACGATATCATCCAAATCTTCATCTCAAACTTGCCCCCGAGGCCTAAATGATGGAATAAAGGTGCGGGGGCAACTGCTCCTGATACGAAACCTGAAGCATGAAGCGGAGCCTGCGTAAAGACGATGCGCGACCCATTTTCACCTAAGAAGAAGAGTTCTGCTGCCAATTGGCTCATGAGCATAGATTCATGGGTGGACGATGCCATGTACAGGTTCAAGTCAGGCGGTGGAGAAACCTGGGAGTCGCTCACCATCTTTTTTCGCAGGTTTCGAGTCTACGGATTCAAGAAATTCCTGGTTGAAATGAGCTGCGAAGGGCTGACCCTGGGGGTCGCGGGAATGATCCTGATGCTGGCTCTTGCCAAGCCGGCTTTTGAGGAAACAGAGAAAAACTGGCGTGCCAATCAGGAATACGCAGTTACCTTTCTGGACCGCTTCGGCAACGAGGTAGGAAAGCGGGGTATTTTGCACAATGATGCCGAACCGATCGACTCGCTGCCCGACCACTTCATCAAAGCGGTCCTGGCGACCGAAGACCGACGTTTTTTTGAGCATTTCGGCATTGATTTCCTGGGTCTGACCCGCGCCATGGTGGAAAATGCCCGCGCCAATTCCGTTGTGCAGGGTGGGTCAACCATTACCCAGCAATTGGCGAAGAATCTGTTCCTGACCAGCGAACGCACTCTGGAACGCAAGATCAAGGAAGCCTTTCTCGCCCTTTGGCTGGAATATAATCTGAGCAAAAAAGAGATTTTGAAACTGTATCTCGATCGCGCCTATATGGGCGGCGGCGCATTTGGCGCAGCGGCGGCTTCTGAATTTTATTTCAAAAAGAGCATTCGTGATGTGAACCTCGCCGAAGCCGCCATGATGGCTGGGCTTTACAAGGCTCCAGCGAAATATGCTCCCCATGTGAACCTGCCAGCCGCCCGCGCGCGCGCCAATGAAGTTCTGACCAACATGGTGCAGGCCAAGTTCATGACAGAAGGTCAGGTCATCAATGCTCGCCGCAATCCGGCCATCGCGGTGGAACGCGACAAGGCAGATCTGCCGGACTATTTTCTTGATTACGCATTTGAGCAGGTCAAGGAAATTGCCGCTGGATATCCAACCAACACACTAATTGTGAAGACCACACTCGACCCGAGCCTCCAAAAGGCAGCAGACGACGCTGTACTTTCCCATCTTCGTCAGTACGGAGAGGACTACCGCGCCAGCCAGGCGGCCATGGCAGTTATAGAATATGGTGGGGCCGTACGTGCACTGGTGGGTGGTCGTGACTATGGTGAAAGCCAATATAACCGCGCAACGCGGGCAATGCGTCAACCCGGGTCAACCTTCAAGCCCTTTGTCTATACCTATGCGGTTCAAAAGGGCTACCGGCCAAATCAGATGGTAAGCGGAGCCGGTATCACAATTCGAGGCTGGACCCCGAAAAACTATAACAACCGCCGGTTCGGACGAGTGTCCCTCACGACCGCACTGGTTAAATCCATCAACACTGTTCCCGTGCGCATTGCTGCCCGGCTCGGTCGAGGACCCATTGTAGAACTCACAAGGCGCATGGGTGTAGAATCCCCCCTGACTGCCGAGCCTGCCATGCCGCTTGGCACCAATGAGATGACTGTTTTGGAACAAGCCACCGGTTATGGCGTTTTCATGTCCGGGGGAATGTCGACCAACCGGCACACCATTCTTCAAATCAGCGATACAAAGGGCAATATTCTATACGAACACAAAAAAGACGGGCCCAAGCCAGAAGAGGTAATTTCTGAGGATGCCACACGGTCAATGAATGTGATGCTGTCGCAAGTTCCTGAATGGGGCACAGGACGCCGAGCAAAACTGGAAGGCATCAAGACCGCAGGCAAGACCGGCACCACACAAGCCTATAGGGACGCCTGGTTCGTTGGCTACACCGGCAATTTCGTGGCTGCAGTCTGGTTCGGCAATGACAATTACTCCCCCACAAGGCGACTGACGGGCGGGCGTCTGCCGGCAATGACGTGGAAAAAATTCATGACCTATGCGCATCAGAATATCGATCTACGTCCAATGCCGTTTGTTGAACCGGAAAAACCAAAACCGTCAGATGTGGAGATTGCAGGCGACTCGACCCAACCGGCCGATACACCGGTTGGAGTAGTGCGCCAGCAACCCCTTTCGCTGGAAACCGGTGAATTGTTACGCCAGTTGGAAGTGGATTTGCGAAACGCACCGAGCTTGCGACGATTGTCGCTCTCGCAGGTGCGCTCAACCGCCGGTACATCAGTCTCTGCACCAGACCAAGACGTGCAGACACGTTAATGCCGCAGGCTGACGACTTTCACAAAACAGGGCTAAAGTAGATCTGTGCGGGCTTTTTCTGAACTGTTTTCCATCCTGTTTATCGGCCTGTTGGTCGGCGGATGTCTCGCGTGGCTGTCTGTACAGAACAACCACGGTTTCGGTACACTGACCATAGGACAGTGGACGGCATGGCCTCTGGCGGGCAGTCAGCAGGCTGACCCCTATTCCAAGGCCAAGGTCGCGGCAGATGGGGACGTTCCCCTGGGTGCCGCTGAAGGTCTGGCTTTCCATGCGCGAACCGACGAACGTGGAAATCCACTTGAACGCAATTGCCAGTACCGAATTGAAGGCAGCACCCCTACGGCCCGGCTTTGGACTTTGGCTGCGCACGATCTCAATGAACAAGTGCTATATAATCCCGACGGTCTGCCCAGTTCGCTGGTTTCACGTTCGCTGCTGCGGGCACCAGATGGCAGCTTCGTTGTTTCTGCAGGCCCGGTTTTTACATCAGGCAATTGGCTCGAAGTGCAAGGTTCAGGAAAGTTTCAGCTCATCATGCGCCTTTACGATACGCCCATCACCAGTACCGGTCAGGTTTCTGACGCCAAGATGCCTGTTCTTGCTTTGCAGGACTGTATTCAATGAAGCGCACGATTTACATTTTGTCGCTGGCGCTGGTGTTAGCGGGCATCGTCCACATCCTCATCATATTGTTGATACCGAATTACGCCGAAAAAGATGCGTGGACTCGGCTTGCCAAGATTGCGCAGCCCTGGGAGTTCAAACTTGTCTCCACCCCTGGCAATGAGAAGACCGTGCTCCCGTCCGTCGACCCAGCCTTTGGCATGGCGGCCTGCCGGTACGACTTGGCCCAAGCCCCGCTGCGTGTCCGAGCCGAGGGGCAATTGCCCTTTTGGAGCGTTGCCATATTTGATCGTCAGGGCCGCAATATCTACAGCCTCAACGACCGCACAGCGATCGAACGACAATTGTCGTTGCTGGTGGTCAACCCGGTGCAAATGGCACAGTTTCGGAAAAACCCGCCACCGGAAGCACAAACAGCTGTTCTTGTCGAAACGGCTGCCGAGCAGGGCTTCGTCATTGTAAGGGCGCTACAGCAAAGCCCAGGCTGGTCAGGTGAGGTCAACAAATTCCTGTCGACTGCCCGATGCGAAAGATATGTAAGTTCCGCTAACCAGGCCCCGGAAAGTTGACTTTATTGTTCTGCATCGGCCCATGGTGTTTGGCACCGCGGCAATTATGGTTAACAAATTCATAAGACTTGGCAGTCCATTGTGATGGTAGATGAATCGTTGGAATTCCTGCCATGCAAGCCGCACAGACCCACACCAAGCCCAGTTCCCTCAGTTCTCGACGCAGCAGTGACCACAAAACCAAAGACGAATTGCTGCTACTCGCCACACGCCGATATTGCGATTTTGACACGCATTGCCGATTGTCGCGGGGAGAATTCCTTCAATCTTTCAATCTGTTAATTGACAAGGTCTCGTTTTCAACACGACAAATCGTAGCCCGTACACTGGCACATTCACACTTCGCACCCAGGTCCATCGTGCTTTACCTGGCCATGGAACCGCTGGAAATTGCGCTGCCGATTCTCAGCCATTCACCAGCGTTGGGGCAACTGGACATGTTGCGAATTGCCGACAAGTTGGGCAGTGAACATGCAACCGTGATCGCAGCTCGCCCGGACATTGGTCCAAGCCTTGTTAAACATCTTGAACAGATGAATGATGCTGATGTGCAAACCACACTCACCGAGAACAAGGCCTTGTTCGTGTCCGCTGAAGCACGCAGCGCAAATGCAATGTTTGAGGAAATTGAGACCCGAAATCACGCACCGATCAAGAGCAAGTCTTCCGGGTCTGAAAATCTGACGGGCTCGGCCGATGAGCTGAATTCTGCTGAAAAGGCCTTACTTGTGGCCGCCTCCAGAGGTGGTCGCAGTGTTCTGCCGGATCATGAGGAATCTGCGCGTCGTCCCATGGCACGCGAAATGGAAAACTCGTTTGATTTCGGGACTGCATTTGAAAAGATGGCTCGCACCCGCAGTCATCAGGGCATGGCCGTTTTGATGCAAAAGCGGTTCAATCTGTCTTTGGACACGGCTTATCAGGTCTTGCAGGATGAAACGGGTGACACGCTTGCAGTCCTACTCTGTGCTGCCGATGTTAATGCTGCTCGGGCCAATCGCATTCAGCTTCTGGCCAATCCGGCCATTGGTCTATCGTCAACCAATGCCCAGCGCGCGGTTGAATTTTATGCACAGCTCGATAGCCAAAACTGCCGAATTGCAGTGGATCTCTGGCCAAAGGCCAAGGACCCAAGCATCCAACATGAGCCGCACTTAGCTGAAGGTCATCGCTCTCGCCACGCAGACAGGGACGCCTATCAGTGCCTATCAGGGGAGCGTACGGAGATCAGGGCGACCGGATAATGTGCTCTTTATCAAGCAGGAAATTGCGCCCGTCCCGGTCTTCAATTTCCACCACCCATATATCGGGGTCAAAGCGTTTTTCCTTGTCCAAATGTTCGTTGACATCTGACCACTCTCGGGTCGACAGAACACGCTCAAACAGTCTGCCCCCCTCATAATCAGGGGCATACTCAGCCTGTGGGGCCGGACCATAAAGGGTATATTCGCCTTGCAGGTCATTGACGATGACAAAGATGGCCCCGGCTTCTTCAGCACCCTTCGATACGAGAGTGGCAAAAGCACCCGCAATCTGGGCACGGCGCATATGCGCAGAAACCCAAAGGGAAGACGTAACCCGCATCAACCTTGGGTATAGGCGCCAATCTCGCGCAGCTTATCCAACACATCGTCAGAAGCTTCACCGGTAATTTTCATACCGTAATCCAACTGGAACCGTTGAATGGCAGTTGCGGTCTGCTGGCCCATGCGACCATCCACCACCAGATCGTCATAACCATAGGCCCGCAATCCGGCCTGTATGCGGGCCACGAGACCGTCTACTGTTTCATCCGGCTTGTTCGTGCCGAGTTTTACCGTCTTGACCTTTGTTGGCTGAACAACAACTTTTGTGGGTTTGGGAACAGGCACTTCTCTGGGGCGCGATGACGCTGACAGAAGTACCTGTGTCAAAAGGCGAAGGCTTACGGCTCCATCTTTCTCCAGACTATGATCGCCCTGGAACTCTTCAATAGCCTTCTTTGTCCTCGACCCATAAACGCCATCCAGCTTGCCATCATAGTAGCCCCGAACCGACAAAGCAGTTTGGACTTCACGCAGCAATTCTCCAGATTGGTTCGCGGCAACCTGCTTGGGTTTGCTTTGCGCAGGCGCGGCTTTCTTTGTTTCATTGCCGGCAACAGATGTTTTAGGGCTTTCTGTTGCCGGCATGGTGCGCGTGGCAAACAAAGGTGCTGGATGCATTCCCGGCTGATACCAGATTGCGTTGACGAAGATGGCACCCATTACAAGCAAAGAAGTTGCAGCTCCAGCACAGAGGCGCGGATGACACAGCAGTGCTCCGGCAAATTGTCCCAGACGGGAAGATTTCTTCTTTTTGAGACGTTCAGGCTGATACGCGTGCACGACGGTCTCCTTTGCTGACGAGTTCAGTTTTGGTGAATGGGAGATCAGGATTTTTCACCTGACTGTTCAAATGGATGAGCTGGCTGCCATGGTCGCTTGGTACTGGTTGCGAAACCGCCGTCGCCAATGGCAGGGTGACAGTGACTGATGTCCCCTCTCCCAACTTGCTTTTGATATCGAATTCTCCACCATGAAGCGTGACGAGACCCTTGACGACAGACAGGCCAAGGCCGGTTCCCTCATAATTTCGTCCCGCTCCCTGGTCGGCCTGGGTGAAGGGTTCACCAATCCGCGACAGGAATTCTCTTTCGATGCCAATTCCGTTGTCCTTGACGGAAATCCGAACAGAGCGACCAAATTGTCTGACACTTAGCCGTACTGCACCGCCTTCGGGTGTGAACTTGATTGCATTGGAAAGCAGATTGATGAGTATCTGCTGGCAGGCCCGCTTGTCGGCGACAATATCGGGCAGTGATGATGCGATGCGTGTGGTCAGTTCCACTTGCCCTTTGCATGCGTCGGGTTTCAACATTGCAAGGGTGGGTTCGACTATGTCGCCAATCGAAAACCGGCATGTAGAAAGCTCGTATTTACCGGCCTCAATTCTGGACATATCCAGCATACCGTTGACAACATTCAACAAGTGTCGACCAGATTCATGAATAAGTTCAACATATTCACGATGTTTCCTGTGCGCCAACTTGCCAAACAGTTCCTGTTCGAGAACATCGGAAAAGCCGACTATGGCATTCAAAGGTGTTCGCAATTCATGGCTGACAGTCGCCAGAAACCGGTGTTGGGCATGATGCTCGTGGCTGGCTGAAGCTGCAGCTTCCTCCAAATTCTGTTCAAGCTGATGAAGATCCGAAATATCCCGCGATATGCAGGTCACGGTCTGACCTCGGCCGGTGCAGCGTGCTTCGACCCATTTCCACAACCGCCCCTCGTCTGCCTTGACCCTCAGGCGCACACGGCAGAATTGATCCTTGCCCTGGAGGGCGTCCGAAAACGCCTTTAACAAAACTACCCGATCCTGCAAATGCACACGATTGACCAGCCCGTTCTTCAACAATTCTGCGGCTGGAACGCCAAGCAAGTCACGCGCGGCGGGTGAGGCAAACAGCGTTGCTCCCGCTCCATCATGCTGGGTGATCAGTTCGCCAACGTTGGTTGCGTAAAGATCGGACCTATGGGTTTCTTTCCTGAGCTGCTCGGATTGCCTTTGCATCTTGTCATGCATGCGCCAGGCCACAGACAAGCCATAAATTGCAACTGCCATCATCACGCTTGCAGATGCCATCGAGCCTGCTAAGGGAAGCTCGCCTGCAACAAGAGTAAACGGAAGCGGTGGCAGAACAAGAAATGCGGCGCATATAAGAGCGAACCACACACTGCCTTGTTTGATTGGAGACCTACATCCCCAGAGTACAGCTTCGATGGGCAGCAGGCAGGCCATCAGCACGACAAGATTGAAAGTGCCTGTCAGTCCACTCGCAAGTGTGTATATAAACAGAGCCAGGCAAGCAAGCAGCAGGGTCTTTCCAGCATCCAGGTTGCCTGTTCGAGACACCATAAGCGCGACGGCCAGTGGTGCAGTTGCAAATGCACACATAATCATCAGCAGGAACGAGACAGGGCTGGTCAGTGCAAGAAGCACTGGCAAACAGGAAAGTCCGACTACCCCGATCATGATACAACTCTGGATAAGGCGCCTATGTCCATCAAATTCTTCACTATCCGGTTCTACAGATGCATGAACCCAGCCTATGCACAGATCATGCAGGAACAGTTTTGGAAACGAGATACGCAATACAAATCCTCAACGCACAGGCGCTGTTTTGAGTTAACCAAGACTAGTCTCGCACACGGGATTTAACGGAAAACTAAGCACGTCCAGTCCTGCGCGTTTTTTGTCAAAACCAGCTTTGACCCGGCCTATTTTTAACGCGCTTGGTGAACAAACCCTTACGAGACCAAAAATGGCACACTTTTCCGGCCCGATTTGAGTGCTTTTTGCAGGAAAATCCTGTCAAAACCTTAATGCGAAGCGCAACCAAATTGCTGATCATGCGGCAATTTTCCAATAGCTTTGCAATTGCAGGCAGCCCTCAAAACACCTAGTTAGGATTGGCATGCCCTAACCATGAATCGCGCCATGACTCACCCACTGACCACAGAAACGACCATCGAAGAGATCATCGATAAATTTTCCTTCCTTGAGGATTGGGAAGATCGCTATGGGTATCTGATCGAACTCGGAAATTCGCTGGCACCAGTGGATGAGAGCCAGATGAACGAAGCCAACAAGGTTCGGGGCTGCGTCAGTCAGGTATGGCTGCTGAGCCATTTCGAGGGTGGGAAACTGTGGTTCAACGGAGCATCGGATGCCCATATCGTTCGCGGATTGGTTGCGGTCGCCCTGGTCTTGTTTTCGGGTAAAACCCCATCCGAGATTGAGGCAACCGATGAAGACGCAACATTCCACGCAATCGGGCTTTCCGAACACCTCACGCCGCAGCGTGCAAATGGCCTGAAATCGCTAGTAGCTAAGATCAAGGCCACGGCAGAAAATGTGAAGGGAAGCGATTAGAACTGAGCCTTGGGTGATGTCACCTTTGCAACCGACTACCCGGTCGTTTTACCCGCATTTGTCCCGTAAAATCTCGACAGGAGCCCAAGACCTGCTCGTAGCAATAGCTTGGCAGATCGTGGCGGCCAACGCCTTTCTCGTTCCACGGTTTCCAAGCCTTTGAGATAGCAACACACGTCGGTGAGCACCTGCCCAATTTCGGGGCCCACATAATCGAGTGCACGGTTCAACCGATCTCGCGCATCCAGCGCTGCCTCTGTCAGGTCTGCATTGCCACCGGAGCCGGAGGACTTGCCCGACACTCCCAATCCGATGCTCCAGTTAGAGCCCACATCCTGCATCAGCCGGGCCTTGGTAAAATCCCGACGCAGGCGCTCCCCGGCTGCGACATCTGCATCACCAAGCCATGGAGTGCCATCCGGGCCCTTGTGACCACTGAGCCTACCAAGGGGAGATTCATTAAGATTTCTGAATACGGACTGTTTAACTCCGTTCAGCATAATCGAATCAGCAACTGTCCTTCGGTGTTGCTCCTGGTGAGGATCGCTTGGCGAGGCTCCCGAACGCAGTCGTTTGACGCGTGCTTTGCCGGATTTGGAAAGCCTGTATTGCCGTTTTGGCTGCACCAGCAAGTCTTCACAAACCAGCGACTCCAAAGATGCAGCCATACACACAATCTTTTTGGATTTTGCACCCGGATTTGACAATACGAGTCGCTCCTTCCGATCGCCAAGAAGGGGCTGGGCCTCAACAGGCTGGTGATCTGCACAAAACAGCAGCACGCGATCCTTTTGGGATGCGGATGTAGTCTTGCAACTCCTCATCGATGTCCCCTTTCACATCCAGATTTTGAATAACCATCCCCAGATGGGCAGCAAGACGCCCTATCCAAATAT
>JBPCWM010000174.1:0-8486 GCA_051009515.1 Rhizobiaceae bacterium
GAACAAGATCACCAAACTTGGGATCGGGATTGATTTCGCGTTTTTCGGCGCGGTGACGACGTGACATCTGATAGACCCTTACTTCGGACGCTTGGCGCCGTATTTCGAACGACGCTGCTTGCGATCTTTAACGCCTTGCGTGTCCAGCACGCCGCGAATGATGTGATAACGAACACCTGGAAGGTCTTTCACACGACCACCGCGGATCATCACCACGGAGTGTTCTTGAAGGTTGTGGCCCTCGCCGGGAATATACCCGATGACTTCGAACCCGTTGGTCAAACGAATCTTGGCAACTTTACGCAAAGCCGAGTTCGGCTTTTTTGGAGTTGTTGTATAAACGCGAGTGCAAACACCACGCTTCTGCGGGTTCTGCTCCATGGCAGGAACCTTGCTTCGTTTTATTGGCGCTTTCCGCGGATTGCGCACCAACTGATTGATGGTCGGCATGGACACATCCCTTATCTAACTGCCCGCTCTTTTCCTGAGGATGGGCGTTTCACTTGATGAATTCCTTGAGCCGTCACCCAAAAAATCCGTGCGATATCTGTTCGAGCCGGAAGTGATTCCGTTCCACATAGGTAAAGGCACCATCAGGCAATCAGCTTGCCGAGGTACTTTCAAACATGCAGAGGAATACAGCTAAATCGCTGAATTCATGCTCTAAATCTGTTTCTCATTATAACAAACCCTGTTTGAGCGATCTTGCTCCAACGCTTGGCGCGCCGAAAATCAAAGCTCACATTGGCTTGGAATGGCCGCTATTTAGGCCCCATCGGCAACTTCGTCAACCCCTCAAAAGCCTTTAATTTCCGCTTGTTTTCAGGCCGAAAGCTCGATCAATACCCCGGCCCACCGGGACAGGTGGAGAGATTCACACAATACGACAAGGAATCACCTGTCCGGCGAGCAGCGTACAACTGGCCAAGATTGCTCCCATGAACCATCTGACACCTCGTTTGACAGAGGTGTGTACGAGTTGAGTTCGGAGGATATCGCAATTTTCAGCTTTATTCACACTCCTGTTGTCCGTCGCAACCTGAGATTTCGACCTGTGGGCATAATCAAGCAGAGCGCATTGTCATGCAAGCTCTCACGTTGTGAGTTTTCCCTTCGATCTGACCTATATCCGCCCTGCAGCAGCCATGAAAAACATATTACTGCAGTGGTTTTGTGAATAGAAAAATGATCTTTTTACCGGTGCCGCAACTCGAACCTTCAATATTGATTCTTCGGATTATTCATGACCTCACGCTGCGCACCCGGCAAACAGCAACGGCCCACATGCTCGCCTGTTCCAGAGCATCACGGAACGGATTACACTTTGACCAAAACCTTGCCTGGCGATCTCTGTGCAACCTGGTTCCGAGCCGGTTCCGACAAGATATTCAACCGCTGGTCCATGTCCGGCATTCTGCGTTGCCTGAGGAACTCCACTGCCTGTCTCGGAGTATTGCCACGGTCCGCATTGCCATGCTCCTCGTTGCCAATACTGAAAACGTCAAGCCTGAAAACGTCAAGCCTGAAAACGTCAAGATTGAAGGCATGCCTGCTGATGTTCCCGCTTTTGCTGCTGGCCCCGACGGGCCTGACACACGCGGCAGACGTAAATTGGGATGGCGGAGGCGACGGTCAGGACTGGTTCGATCCTGCAAACTGGGACACCGACGCTGTCCCCAGCTCGGTCGATCTATTGAGTCTTGGTATCAGTGCAAATGGCCCGGCTGAAGTGGTCATCTCTGGAGATAACTCGAGCTTCGATGCAAATGCTCAACTGGTTAGCGTTGGGTTCACTACTGAATTGAGCACACTAACAATTCGCGAAGGGGGCAGACTCATTGTCCACGGATATGGAGACTTGGCAGGTGCTTTCTATGTCGGATCAACCAATGAACATTCTAATCGCTACTTTGAGCAAAGGGGGCGCGTTTTGGTCACCGGTGCTGGCTCCTTGTTGGAGGCAGAAGAATCTATTTCGGTTGGGTTCGGGAGTGAAGGCTCTTTGTTCATTGAGAATGGCGCGCTGGTTCGCACCCCGAATATGCGGGTTGCTGTGAATTATTATTCCCGTGGTACATTAATTGTGTCAGGTGCCGACGACCAGGGCAATGCCTCCACACTGGAGATAATGGCAGGTCCACGAGATTATTATATTGATCCCTACGAACAAATAAATTTTATCTCGGTGGGAATAATTGACAATACACAAGGGATTATTCTGGTCGAAAAAGGCGGTGTGATCCGCACCAAGGCTACCGACTACATTGACGATTTATCGTTCCAAATTGGCTACCTTGAAACAGCTATGGGACATGTAGTGGTCACCGGAACCGGCTCAAGACTACAGGATATTAACGATCTGTATGTTGGCGTCGGCGGCCAAGGCACATTGGTCGTTTCTGACGGGGGCTATGTCAACACGACCTATGCTTCTGTGGAAGGGACCAACGGCCTGCTTCTGGTGACCGGTGTGGACAGTCAGGGCAATGCTTCCAAACTGGACATTTACGGAGAAGCCAACGGCATCGGCCTCAACATAGGTGCAGTAGGCGAAACGGGCACGGTTGTCCTTTCAAATGGTGGAGTTATCGACGTCAAGGATGGAACTACACAAGGCAACCCCGGTGTTGTTGATCTTGCTAATGGCCATTCCGCCACTGGTACAATCATAATCGGTGCTGCGCTGGAAGACCACAACAATACCCCAGACATTGACGAAACCACGTCCGCCGCCCCCGGCACATTGATGGCGGCCAGTGTTGACTTTGGTGATGGAGCGGCAACGCTGATATTCAACCATACCGATACGTCCGGCACCTATGGGTTCAACCCTGACCTGAATAGTACGGGCGATGGCGCTCACAGAATAGACCACCATGCCGGGTATACCAATCTGAACGGCGATGGATCTGGCTTCAACGGCCTCACCACCATTTCCGGTGGCACATTGGCAGTTAATGGAGATTTTTCAGGTACAATATTTGTAGAAAACGGAGGCGTGCTGGCGGGAACGGGTTTAATTTATGAAGCTGAAGACGATTCTTTTGACGCAACGGTTCAGGTCCTTTCCGGCGGAACAGTTTCTCCGGGCAATACCATAACATCAGTTGGCGAACTTTCGGCGGAAGTCATCACTTTCAATGAGGGGGCTTATTTTGATGTCGAAATTGGCCCCAATGGAGAAAGCGACCTTCTTTTGGCGTTTGCAGCCACCCTTGGGGACGGAACGGACACGGGTACCGGTGGCACTGTCCGGGTTAAAGGAGGCTATTCACTAACCGCACAAGGCATCGTTTCAGGCAGTCCGTTCACCATCCTCAAGGCTGGTGATGGCATAACCGGCACCTTCGAAGGGGTGGAAAGCTCGCTGTTTCTTGAATTTGAACTGGAATATGAAGACGATGCCAATATCCCACATATCGGTACCGACACGGTATTGCTCACGGCCACCCGCACTGCCGGGTTTGGTGACTTTGCCAATACCCCCAACGAGCAGGCCGTGGGCGATGCGCTGGATACAGTGGGAGAGCAAAATGATGCAGTTGATGCTCTTGCCGTGCTCACCAACGAGAACGAGGCCCGCAATGCCCTGGACGCCCTTTCAGGCGAGATCCACTCTTCTACTAGCGGTCTGATCATCGAACAGGGCAGCCGCCGCCAGCAGATCATCACCAACCTGCTGAACCAAACCAATGACTCCGGCGAGAACGGCGACGGCAACAACGCAAACACCTACGGCCTTGCCCTGCCACATGGCGACGGCGGCGGTGAGACCACCACTCAAAATGCCCTGCGCTGGTGGGCTTCCGTTGGCACCGAACGCGGCACGGTGGATGCCACCTCCAATACCGCAGCCCTCGACACAAGCCACAGCGGCTTTCTCATCGGAGTTCACGGCGGCGACAGCACAACCAGCTCATCCATGGCATGGAATCTCGGCATTGTCGGCGGCTATGGTGCTTCAACCATCGATCAGGACAGTGGCGCAACAGATACGGACACTTGGTCAGTTGGTGGCTATGGGCGGGGCAGTTTCGGCAATACCTCCCTCAACCTGGGCACTTTCTACAACTGGCACACAATCGACAGTCAGCGCAGCGTTGCCTTTGGCTCCCTGTCAGAACAGCTGCAGGCCAGCTACAAGGCCCGCACGTGGCAGGGCTTTGTCGAGCTCTCCCACGGCTTCCAGATCAACGATATCAATACATTGCGTCCCTTTGCAGGTATCTCCCATATTGCGATGGACAGCGATGGCTTTACCGAAACAGGCGGCTCGGCGGCCCTGACGGCCCCGTCTGAAAGCCTCGCCACGAGCTTCACGACACTGGGCCTGCGCAGCAGTCATAAACTGGAAACCGAAACTATGTCCGCTGTGCTGCACACCATGGCAGGGTGGCGTCACGGGTTCGGCGATATCGACCCGACCACCAGCTTCACCCTGGCTGACAGCGACAGTTTCACAATCTCCGGAGCCCCCATTGCCGAAGACGCGTTCATCGCCCATCTTGGCCTTGCAGCCCGCCTGAACAACAAGGTTAGCCTGAGCCTGTCATGGGACGGCCAGTTCAGCGCCTCAACCGCAAGCAACGGAATCAACGCAAAGCTGTTCGCACGGTTCTAATCGCTCATCGCGCGATAGCATCGCCCATGGAAACCAATGGCAGGTCCAGCGCCTCCGCAACAGCCGCATTGGTAATCAGGCCCTTGTGAACGTTCAGGCCATTGCCAAGGTCTGTGTTGCGCGTAAGTGCCGCCAGTCCGTGGTCTGCCAACGACAGGCCATAGGGCAAGGTGGCGTTGTTCAGCGCATGGCTCGACGTGCGTGGAACAGCACCGGGCATGTTGGCAACGCAGTAATGGACAATGCCATCCACGTCATAAATTGGATCGGCATGGGTCGTGGCATGGGATGTTTCAAAACACCCGCCCTGATCAATGGCAACATCGCACAACACTGCTCCCGGCTTCATGCCGGACAACATATCCCTGCTCACCAGTTTAGGAGCCGCCGCACCGGGAATGAGCACTGCGCCGATTACAACGTCAGCGCCGAACACCTCCTCTTCCAGTGCATTGACCGTTGAATAGCGGGTCGTGATGCGGCTGTTGAACATCTCATCAAGTTCACGCATGCGTGGGATCGAGCGATCCAGAACAGTAACTTGCGCCCCCATTCCAACGGCCATCATGGCCGCGTTCGTACCAACCACGCCACCTCCGATGATGACCACTTTACCCGGCGCCACACCTGGTACGCCCCCCAAAAGCACCCCTCGTCCACCATACGCTCTTTGAAGAGCGGTGGCAGAGGCCTGTATGGATAGCCGACCAGCCACCTCCGACATCGGAGCAAGCAGCGGCAGACCACCATTGCGATCGGTTACAGTTTCATAGGCGACTGCGGTACATCCTGATTCCAGCAATCCCTTGGTTTGTTCCGGATCCGGGGCGAGATGAAGGTAGGTATAAAGGATTTGTCCTTCGCGCAGCTGAACCCATTCGGTCGCCTGCGGTTCCTTGACTTTCACGATCATGTCGGCTGTTGCAAAGACTTCCTCTGCGGTATCAACCACTCGTGCTCCAGCGGCAACATACGCTTCATCATCTTCATTCATGCCGGCACCACACTTGGTTTCGACAATCACTTCATGTTCGTGAGCTACATATTCACGCACCGAGCCGGGTGTCAGCCCGACACGATACTCGTGATTTTTGATTTCCTTGGGCACACCGATTTTCACGATCAATTCCTCCCGCAATTTTCTAAGCCTGAGTCTTGTTTAGGCAGTCTTTTAGCTAATGTCCTTGCAAAGTGACCTTGTATCAGGTCCAATTCTGAAGGATTCTTGCGCATATGGAGAATATTATGGAGATTTATTGCAATGATTGAACTGGACGCCATTGATCGGGCGATTTTGAGCCAGTTGCAAAAAGACGCCCGATTACCGAATGTCGTTCTGGCAGACCGCGTTGGCCTGTCTCCTTCCGCCTGTTCCAGACGTGTGGACGCATTGGAGAAATCCGGTGTAGTCCGAGGCTATCATGCGCGTCTGTCGTCACGGGCGCTGGGACATCCAATCGTGGTCATCGTCTACATAACGCTGGAAGGTCAATCAGTTGATCATCTTACTGCATTCGAGAATGCGGTGCGGGAATGCCCCAACGTGCTGGTTTGCTACCTGATGTCGGGAACCAGTGATTATCTGCTTCGCGTGGCGGCGCGCGATCTTGCAGACTATGAGCGCATTCACAAGGAATGGTTGTCTGCAATGCCCGGTGTCGCACGCATGACTTCCAGCTTTGCGCTGCGTGAAGTGATCAACCGGGCCAGTGTCGATATGCGTATCAATGATCGCGTACCGTCACGCTCCGCCTAGGCAGCCGTTTTCATCTTGCACAGTCCGCTTGCAACCAGATAAGTGGAGATTGAATACGGAAAGGTTGCCTGATTGAAATCTACTCTCAAACTGTTGACCCTATGTGTTTCCGCTACCGCTCTTGCGGTTGCTTTTCATCCCCGTGAACTGGTGGATGAAAATAATTATGTCATCGCCGGTAGCATACCGAGCTCCGATAATGCGCAACCTTTGGCCGAACGGGCCGTCAAATGGATTATTTCGTCATGAGCCGCAACGCCCAACCCAATGCTTCTCACTTTATCGATGGTGTCTACGCTGAAGATACATCCGGCCCTCCCATTCAATCGCTGCACCCCGCCACAACAGAAACGATTGCAACTGTACATGGTGCAACTGATGCAATTATTGAATCAGCGATCAAGGCAGCCTCCCGGGCACAGGTTCTTTGGGCCGAAACACCGGCAACCGAACGGGGGCGCATTTTGGTCAAAGCTGCAGAGATCGTCCGCAAGCGCAATGATGAAATTGCGCGTATTGAAACACTGGACACTGGCAAGGCCATTCAGGAGACACTGTATGTGGATGCGGTAAGTGCAGCGGACAATCTTGAATATTTTGGCCATATCGCGGCCACCACGACCAGCGAACATATTCCGGTTGACCAAACGTGCTTTGCCTACACACTGCGCGAACCATTGGGCGTTGTAGCCGCAATGGGAGCCTGGAACTACCCGATACAAACCTGTTCCTGGAAAGCTGCACCGGCTTTGGCGATGGGCAATGCGCTCGTTTACAAACCTTCTGAAAATACACCACTGACTGCCCTGCTGCTTGCAGAATGCCTCACCGAAGCCGGACTACCTTCGGGTCTGATCAACATTATTCAGGGCAAGGGTGATGTAGGAGCCAAACTCACCGGCCATCCTGAAGTGGACAAGGTATCGTTGACGGGTTCGGTCCCCACTGGCTCAAAAATCATGGCTGCTGCTGCAGCCGATCTTAAACACATATCGCTGGAATTGGGTGGCAAATCACCGCTCATCATTTTCGATGATGCGCACATGGAGAATGCGGTGTCTGGCGCAATAATGGCAAATTTCTACTCCACCGGTCAGGTCTGTTCCAACGGCACAAGGGTGTTTGTTCAGGACGGGATTCGCGAGGCGTTTACGGACCGACTGGTTGAACGTACGCAAGCCATCCGGTTGGGTGATCCTCTGGACCCGGATGTGCATATGGGACCCATGGTATCGCAACAGCAATTGGATATAGTGAAGTCCTACATTGCCAAGGGTCAGGAAGAAGGTGCACGACTGCTCACCGGTGGCAATTCCCCTACCCTTCACGGCCTGGAAGAAGGATATTTCATCGAGCCTGCTATTTTTGATCAGGTGAGCGATGACATGACGATCGCGGTGGAGGAGATCTTCGGCCCCGTCCTGTCGCTGCTAGACTTTAGTGATGAGAAGGACGTTGTCGAACGGGCCAATGCCACAAGGTTCGGGCTTGCTGCCGGTATATTCACTTCCGACATTGCTCGCGGTCACCGGGTCGTAGCCCAACTGCAGGCGGGAACAACCTATATCAATAATTTCAATCTGACACCGGTGGGTGTTCCTTTTGGCGGTTACAAGATGTCAGGCATTGGCCGCGAAAACGCCCGCCAAGCAATCGAGTATTACAGTCAGATCAAAAGTGTCTATGTTGAACTGGGAGATGTTGTAGCCGGCTATTGATCATCAGTCACCTGATTCGACTTGACGCTCCCGCGCCTTCCTTTTAGCACCAATCCAAATGGATTGGCCGCTTTAGCTCAGTTGGTAGAGCATCGCATTCGTAATGCGGAGGTCACGTGTTCGAGTCACGTAAGCGGCACCATTCACGTTATTCAGCGATGCATTTTTTTGAACTCTGTTGAGCAAAGATGCCAATGCTTTCGGGCCTTCTTTAACGCAATTTGATTATTTCATATACACTGTTTAACTTTGTTGAGCATTTTGAAAGGTGGCCCAATTGGTGGCTCACTAAAAATCAAGGTGGTGGCTCAATGTTATGGCTGAACTCAACAAACTCAAATCTCCTCAAGTAAAGTCGAAAGCTGGAACAGCGAAACTGTTCGATGGCGGC
>JBPCWM010000175.1:0-16139 GCA_051009515.1 Rhizobiaceae bacterium
CAACCACCCTGTCCAGCCAATCAAAATCAAACTCTGCTCGGCGTGGCTCCATGCGAGACCAGGCAAATTCGGCAATACGGACGTAGCCTATCCCGCAGGCAACCATCCGTCGGGCATCATCAGACCAGTTTTCTTCCGGCCAGTGCTCCGGATAATAGCAGATACCTAGCGAAGGAGGAATTTTGGACATCAACTCACCAGTTTTATGTAAAAAAGCATCAGTAAGGCGTCACTGCCCAATTGCGGACCTGCAAAAACAGGATTCAAATCAGATCCGCAGACCGTCACTTCCAAACAACATCGCTGTGGTTGGGTCAACACCAACCGACGCAACCTGACCGTCCCTTACCTGTGTGTGGCCTTTTTGCTCAACCGTCAGCGGGACGCTACCACCGACATTGAGATAGAGGAATGAATTCCCACCAAGTTGCTCCACGACACTGGTCGGTGCCTTGAATTTATGCTTTGTGTCGTCTGCCGAGATGAAATGTTCCGGACGAATACCTACCCGGACGCCCTCGCCTTTTTCGGGGGCACGGTCGCGCGTCGTCACGTCAATTTTCAAATTGCCAAGTGCAGGAATGGTGACTTTTGCGCTTCCCTTCTTGGTGCTGGTGACTTCTGCATCCAGAAAATTCATACGCGGAGAACCGATGAATCCAGCCACAAACTCATTGTCGGGATTGTCGTAAAGTTCAAGCGGAGTTCCATATTGCTCTACAATGCCAGCGCGCAACACGACAATCTTGTCAGCAAGGGTCATGGCTTCCGTCTGATCATGAGTTACGTAGATCATGGTAGAGTCCAGATCATTGTGCAATTTGGCAATTTCCAGCCGCATCTGAACCCGCAACTCCGCATCGAGGTTAGACAGAGGTTCGTCAAACAAGAAGACCTTCGGTTCGCGTACAATTGACCGCCCTATTGCCACGCGCTGTCTCTGCCCACCAGACATTGCTGCAGGTTTGCGCTGAAGCAGTGGTCCGAGTTCAAGAATCTTGGCTGCCTTCTGGACCCTTTCATCGATTTCCTTTGCGTCCACCCCGTTCATTTTCAGACCGAAGGCCATATTATCGTAAACGGTCATGTGCGGATAAAGCGCATAGGACTGGAACACCATGGCAACGCCCCGTTCCGATGGTTCGGTGTAAGTAACATCGGCGTCACCAATCGAGATCGTGCCGGATGTCGTCTCCTCCAAGCCGGATACCAGACGCAATAGGGTAGATTTTCCGCACCCGGATGGGCCAACAAAGACGATGAAGTCACCATCTTCGATATCCAAATCAACTCCATGGATGACATGAACATCGCCAAATGATTTCTTGACACCTCTGAGTGTGACTCCAGCCATAGTTTCCTCCTGTATCACGCAGTCTTGCCTGCATTTCGCACTTTATTTTGTGATGTTTCTATTCATTGGACCGGGGCCCCAGCTTTGCTTCCAAATCCTCTTCAATTTCCCTTGCCGTCTGTTGAACCAGCGGCTCCCATTGCGCAATTGAAGTTTCATCTATTCGAAAAGCTGGTCCGGTGACCGAGATCCCAGCAATTATTCCGGTCTCAAGACTTCGCACCCCCGCCGCAACACATCTGATACCAGGTTCATGTTCTTCCCGGTCATAAGCGATTCCGGACGCCCTAATCTTCTCAATGTCTGCACGCAAAAGTTCCGGTGTGTACAGCGTGTGCTCGGTATGACGGATGTATTTGATCTGGCTAATCAACTCGACACACTGATCCTGCGGTAACAGCGCCAGCATGGCCTTGCCAACACCAGTGCAATACAAAGGGGATGCATTTCCCACCTGACTGTGCATGCGCACCGTTTGCTTCGATTCGATCTTGTCGAGGTAGATGACTTCCTGCCCATTCAGCAAACCGAGATGAACGGTTTCACCAGTCAACTCATGCAGGTTTCTGACATGGGGTTCAGCCAAAACCCGGAAACTGTTTTTCGACCAAGATTTTGCAGAAAGCTTCAGCAAGCGAATCCCGGGCACGTAGGAATGATCGGCGTTTATATCCACAAGTCCTTCGGCGATGAGATTGGACAATTGTCTGTGTAGCGTACCACGCGGCTGTTCCACCAGGCCCAGCAAATCCGTGAATCGAGGAGGCGAATCGGCCTGAGCGATTACATCAAGAACCTCCAGTGCCTTACCAAGTGTACCAGTTGACTGTTGACGCCCGCCCGAGACCGCGCGAGCTGACGCTCCCTCACGCCCACCGGAACTCTCATGCTCAACAGTCTGCTTGTCGACCTGTTCCACTCAAAATACCTGACGTCCTCACAATACCAATGGTCACACACCTTCAAAAACTGGCGCTTGACAAGCGCGACACATAAACCAATAATTCTACATAGTCAAATTGAGTTCCAAATAACGGAACTCCAAATGACCGATATGTCGTGCCTGCATTGCTTGCACTGCGTCACGTTCATTGATTATCAGTCCGCACTGGAAAGGCTGCGGCATTTCGAACTCCCCATTTGCTAAAATGGGTATTTTTGAACTGGGAGGAAAACCTAATGTACAAGTCGCTCATCAGAGCCACCACTGCCGTCAGCGCTGCCGCGCTTTTGGCCACATCGGCGTGGGCCAGTGATCTCGTGATCACATTCGACGATCTGAACCCTGCCCCTAAAAAGGCATTTGAAACTGCAGTTGACGCCTTCAAGAAAGCCAATCCGGATATCAACGTCACGGTCAACATTTCCGACCGTGAGGCACACAAGAGTTCTATCCGAAATGCTCTCTTGAATGATGCACCCGACGTCATCACCTGGTATCCGGGCAACCGCATGGGTCCATTTGTGGACGCCGGATTGTTCATGGATATTTCTGATATGTGGGCCAGCGATCCGAACCTGTCTTCCAAGTTCAATGCGATCAAGGCAACGATGACCCGTGATGGAAAGCAGTGGGGTGTACCCTACTCCTATTACCAGTGGGGTGTTTACTATCGTAAAGACATTTTCGACAAGCTGAGCCTGTCTGAACCAAAAACCTGGGACGACATGTTGGGTGCTTGTGACAAGATGAAGGAGGCCGGGGTCACACCTTTCACCATCGGCACCAAGTTCCTTTGGACCGCAGCAGGCGTGTTTGACTATCTGAACCTGCGGACAAACGGCTATGACGTACATAACGATCTGACCGCTGGCAAGATCAAGTATACTGACCCGCGCATCCGCGCCACATTTGCAAAATGGGGTGAGATGCTGGAGCGCTGTTCCTTCGTGAAAAACCACGCAACAATGTCCTGGCAGGATGCGATCGCACCCTTCGCAAAGGGTGATGCTGCCATGTATGTCATGGGTAATTTTGCGGTTGCAGGATTCAAGGATGCTGGCCTGAAAGACGAGCAGATCGACTTCTTCCAGTTCCCTGAAATCACAGCTGGTCTGGCCCGTGCGGAAGAAGCTCCAGCTGATGCATTCTTCATCGCCGCAAAAGCCAAGAATGTCGACAATGCCAAGAAGTTTATGGCTTTCATTGCCCAGCCAGGAATACAGGGCGAGTGGAACAAGGCCATCGGCCAGTTGCCACCTAACTCTGATGCTGAAATCAACAAGGATGACAAGTTCATCGTTCAAGGCATGGCAACCCTGTCCACGGCCTCTGGTCTGGCGCAGTTCTACGACCGTGATGCACCAGCAGCCATGGCCAAAGCCGGGATGGAAGGTTTCCAGAAATTTATGCTGGATCCATCCGCACTGGACGAAATTCTGACGAATCTGGATAAGGTTCAGTCCGAAGTCTATTAAAACCAGAACTGACGGGTGGCCGAACTGGCCACCCGCTTTCATCATTGCTTCAATGAGAAAAGAATGATGGCTTTTAGCCCGCCCCGTAACGGCTGCAGGCTTTTGTCGGCCAGACGCTCAACTTTCGAAGATCGGAGACACCATGACGGTATCCGCATCCACAAGTTCAAGATATGACACTTCGATGCCACGGCTCGTGGCCGGAGCCGCGGTCGCGCTGGTAGCCCTTCTGATCCTGCTTTCCATTAACGTCGACTGGGTTGCGACTACTTTTGGTTTTGAAAAGCGGATCGACGCCCGGGTCCCGACTTTCTTTATTCGAATGGCCTTCTTACTGACATTGCTGGGTGGTGCCTTCATCAGTTTCACCAGCCTGTCGTATTATAAACGTAACAGAGTGATGCTGGCACCCTGGATGTTTCTGTCGATAGGCCTGGTCTTCTTCCTGATCTACGTGATCATTCCCATATTCCAGTCCATTTCCTATTCTTTCACGCGCTGGAACGGGCTCTACGATGTCAACGGAGTATGGACCGGTGAATGGGTGGGTTTCGATAACTACCGTCTTCTTATTCAAGACCCTAATTTTTATACATCGCTGATAAACAATGTGCTGTGGCTTGTTCTGTTCATGCTGGCCATTCCGATCGGTCTCGGCATTGCCCTCTTCCTTAATCAGACTGTCACTGGCATCCGCATATACAAATCCCTGTTTTTCTTTCCCTTCGTGATTTCCCAGGTGGTTGTCGGCCTTATCTTCTCGTGGGCCTACAACCCCGAATTCGGCCTTTTGAGTGAAGTCTGGGGTTGGTTCTTCTGTGAACAGAAGCTCAATATTGTCGGCAATCTGACAACAACCTGCACAGTTGACCCCCCGTCAATTCTGGGCGAAGCCAAATATGCAACTTACGGCATTATCCTAGCAGGTCTGTGGCCCCAGATTGCCTATTGCATGATCCTTTATCTCACCGGGTTAAACAACGTCTCCCCGGATCAGGTGGAAGCCGGTCGCCTTGATGGCGCTAAGGGATGGAAGATGCTGCGCCACGTGATCCTGCCCCAGCTACGTCCCGCAACATTCATTGCCGTGGTCGTCACCGTGATTGGGGCGCTACGCTCGTTTGACATGATCGCGACAATGACACAGGGCGGCCCCTACGGGTCGACCAACGTGCTGGCATATTACATGTTCGATCAAGCCGTGGGAGAGGGTGTTGGGCGTTACGGCTATGGTTCCTCCATCGCGACGGTGTTGTTTTTGATCATGCTGATCTACATCAGCTACTTCCTGTGGCGCATGTATCAAGACGAAAAGACGGAGCACTGACATGTTTCCAGCACCAATTGAAAAATCGTCAGTCGCTGCGCAAACCACCTACAAGATCTTCCTGCCGATAGCCCTGCTGCTATGGTTGCTGCCATTGATCGCCATCTTTCTCACATCGATCCGGCCAGCTGTCGATATCAACACTGGCAACGTATTTGGCATTCCAAGCGAATTCAATCTGATAGAAAACTACTCAGCGGTCTTTGCCCAAACTGATGCCTGGCGCTACATGGTCAATACATTGATCATTACTCTGCCAACAATGGTGATATCTGTTGGCTTGGCCTGTCTGACCGGATATGCGCTGGCCATTTACAAATTCAAATCCGCGCTCCCGATTTTCTTTATCTTTGTTGCAGGCAATTTCGTACCGTTTCAGATCCTGATGCTACCAGTCATTGATTTGTCCAACAGGATCGAAATCTATAATACAGTTCCGGGTCTCGTGATGTTCCATGCGGCTTTCCAGACCGGATTCTGCACTCTGTTCATGCGTAATTTCATGAAGGCGCTGCCGTTCGAGTTGATTGAGTCGGCACGCATTGAGGGTGTCGGCGAATTTCGCATATTCTGGCATTTGGTACTACCACTGGTCCGCCCTGCCATCGCGGCACTGGCAGTTTTGATTTTCACCTTTATCTGGAACGATTTCTTCTGGGCAACAGTGATGATTCAGGATGATGCTGCGCTTCCAATCACGGTTGGTGTGCGCTCGCTCAATGGTGAATTTGTCCAGCAATGGCAATTGATTTCAGCCGCTTCACTGCTCGCCGCTGTACCACCAGTCATCATGTTCTTTCTCATGCAAAAGCACTTCATCGCCGGTCTGACACTTGGAGCGACGAAAGGGTAGAAATCTTGGAGGCCTGTGTGGGCACAGTACATACGCACCGGCTGGATACACAGTCGGCAACCATACTTTTTGGCTGGTCAGACGGTGTCCCCGAAATCACCTACCTGGGAACACGCCTGGCCGATGATCTGGACGCCGAGACCTTTGTCCGCTCGCGTATCCGCCCGCAAGGGTTTGCAACGCTGGACGACAGCGCTCCGGTCTCGATGCAGCCTGAAATCTCTCGTGGCTTCATGGGGCATCCCGGATTAATCGCCCATCGGCGCGACACGGATCAGGCGGGCTGGGCCGGGCTATTCCTTTATTCGCAAAAAACAGAGACTGACGATGGCGTGACATTCGAGTGCTACGATTCACATCGCGGGCTGAGGCTGGAAATCAGTTGTCGTCTGTGCCCTCATTCCGATGTTGCTGTGCTGAAGTCCAGACTGATCAATGACGGAACAAGTCATTGTGTGGTGGATTGGATGAGTGCACCGGTAATTCCCGTGCCGCAGTCCCTTTCCGAATATCTTCATTTTCATGGTCGATGGTGCGCTGAATTCGCCATTGATCGACGCACTGTGCCAATGGGGCTGGTCAAGGCCGAAAATCGGCGCGGACGCACGAGTCATGAGGCTTTTCCGGGTACGATCATGCTGTCTCCGACGACAGATGAAGAATCGGGCAGATGCCTCGGCGTTCATCTGGGCTGGAGTGGCAATCACCGCATGGTGCTCGAACGTCTGACGACGGGAGAGTGTCAATTGCAGATGGGTGTGTTGCACTTTTCAAGAGAAGGCAATCTGGCACCCGGCAAGCTATTGGAATCTCCTGAACTATATATTGCTCATTCGGATCAGGGCCTGAATGACATGAGCCAGAAATTTCATACCTATATTCGCCACAATATCTTGAAGTTTCCCAATCCCGAAAAAGCCCGCCCGGTAACGGTGAACACATGGGAAGCTCTCTATTTTGACCACAACCTGGGCCGGCTCAAGGCCCTTGCAGATGCTGCTGAAGACGTCGGGGCAGAGCGCTATGTTCTGGATGATGGTTGGTTTAAGGGGCGCGATGACGACACAACCTCGCTTGGAGACTGGTTTCCTGACGACCAGAAATATCCCGATGGTCTGCACCCGATTGTCGATTATGTGATTGATGAAAAAAGGATGGAATTCGGCCTGTGGGTGGAGCCGGAAATGGTCAATCCTGACAGTGATCTATACCGCAAACACCCCGACTGGGTGTTGCGTCTGGACCCCTATCCACGTTTGACGGGACGAAACCAACTTGTTCTGGACCTGACCAATACGGATGTGACTGATTATCTTTTTGATCGGCTCGGCAGCTTGTTGACCGAATACCGCATTTCCTATCTGAAATGGGACATGAACCGCGATCTCGTTTTACCTGGTGACCGTGCAGGCAATGCCGCAGTTCATCGTCAAACCACTGAACTCTATCGTCTCATGGACCGGCTTCGGCTTGGTTTCCCCAATGTTGAAATCGAAAGCTGTGCTTCCGGTGGTGGGCGGATTGACTTTGAAATTCTGAAACGCACTCATAGGTTCTGGACCAGCGATTCCAATGATGCGGTGGAGCGCACACGTATTCAAAACGGGTTCTCATATTTTTTTCCGCCCGAAGTAATGGGCTCGCATATTGGGCCAGCCTGGTGTCACACATCAGGGCGAGGCTTTCATCCCAATTTCCGCGCCCTGGTGGCAGGATATGGCCATATGGGTTTGGAACTGGACCTGACGAAGATTGACCCTGCCGACATGGCCCTTTTTCAGGAGGCGGTTAAGCGCTACAAGGACAGCCGGCATCACTGGCACACCGGAACATTTCACCGGATTTTGACGGTAGACGAAAATCTGTTGGGCGCTGCAACAATCAGCAAAGATCAATGTTCTGCACGCATCGTCATGATGCAGATTGATCGCCCCCGATCTGTCATTCCTCCCAACATTGCGATTCCCGGCCTTGATCCAGACAAGAACTATACTGTGCAACTGGATACGCCTGTCGAAGTGGCCAAAAGGGCAAGCAGAAGGTTTGACAATCCACTCGTTGACGGCGGTTTCGTCATGAGCGGCTCTGTACTTGGCTCCGCCGGCATCCAACTGCCTGTGCTTTACGCGCAAACTGGTGTCGCCATTTCGCTGGAGTCAGCATGATGGAAGGAAGCTGCAGCAAAAGCGAGGGAATGATCGCGCTTGATTGGGGCACCACCAACGTCCGGCTGGCACTTCTGGCACCGAGTGGCGACGTCATAGAAGAACGGCGCGGCAGCAGCGGAGTCGGATCATTTTCTAAATCTCGATTCGAATCACATTTCGAAGAATTGACGGCAGGCTGGCCTTTGGTACCGGTATTGGCTGCGGGAATGGTGGGAAGTCGCCAGGGATGGCAGGAAGTTCCCTACCTGACATGCCCGGCCTCTCCAAATGACCTCGTCAATGGCTTGATGACGTTCACTCACCGCAACCGACCGATCACAATTGTACCCGGCCTTCAGGTGCTTGAAGATAACCGGGCCGATGTCATGCGCGGTGAAGAAAGTCAGATCAGTGGATTTTTGACGCAGGAACCAGGATTTACAGGAACCTTGCTATTGCCTGGAACCCATTCCAAGTGGGTTAGCATCGAGAATGGCACAGTGCTGGACTTCAAAACCTATATGACCGGCGAGATATTTCAGGCTATATCCCAGCACACGATTTTGCAGCATTCCCTGGCTGAAGGTGACCCAGATCCCAACCTGTTTGAAGAAATCGCCTGCCGACTGGCACAGAACAACGCTTCGATTGGAGGCCAGTTGTTTGGATTGCGCGCCAGACATTTGTTGAATGGCACTGACCGGTCAGAACTCCATCACGAACTGTCAGCATTACTGATTCTCTCTGAAATCCGGTCAGGACAAACTGACGGATTTGATCTCTGCCAAAACGTAAATCTTATTGGTAGTGAAGGACTCACCGGACTCTACAAACTGGTGCTGCAAGCACTTGGAAAACCATCAACCTGCATCCGTGGGACGGCCCTTGTTTGGCCCGCCCTCCATTCACTAGCCATCAGAGCGGGATTAGTTAGAGGAATCAAATCATGAGCTCTTTGTTCGAAGGTCACCGCCCGCTTGTTGCCATTTTGCGTGGAGTGCGTCCTGATGAGGTCGTAGATATTGGCGAAGCGCTGGTTGACGCCGGTTTTGGTATCATCGAAGTGCCACTGAATTCACCGGATCCAATGAAAAGTATTTCGCTTCTCGCAGACCGGTTTTCAAAACAAGCGATCATTGGCGCTGGTACCGTATTGAAGGCTGACGAAGTCAATGAAGTGATCAACGCCGGCGGCCGACTGATTGTATCACCCAACATGAATGTTGGAGTGATTGAACAGACTGTAAAACGAGGCGGACTGTCCTTTCCCGGTGTGTTCAGTCCAACAGAGGCCTTTGCTGCGATTGATGCAGGCGCGCAAGCCTTGAAATTCTTTCCCGCCAGCCTGCATGGGCCGGACGGAATCAAGGCCATCAAAGCAGTTTTGCCACCAAAACTCCCAGTATTGGCCGTTGGAGGAGTTTCGGTGCCCACAATCGGTGAATGGTTGGCGGCGGGAACCGACGGTTTCGGTATTGGATCTAATGTTTACAAGATCGGCTGGGATGCGTGCAAAGTCAGCACAGAAGCCCGCGCGTTTGTCGGTGCCTACGACGCGGCAGCCACTTAAACGACGCTATATCCTACTTCTGAACTGGCAATTTCCAGCCATTTCCAGAAACTACGCACCAGGCTAGTGAACACATAAAGGTCGAAGCTCGCTTCACTGGTTCGGTGAATGGTCAACCCGATTTCATGATGATGACCAACCTGCGTGGTACCAACCGGGAATGCGTCAAGACTAAAGTCCAGTGCAATGCCAGAGGCAAGAACCCATTCTGCCTTGTCGCCCCGAATGGTGATCACGACTCGGGCATTGGTGAGGCCCGTCACTGCTCCCGTATCGGGCGAAACGGAAGCTCTCAGGTCTTCTTCCAGACCTTCTGCAT
The DNA here is from genome assembly GCA_051009515.1 of Rhizobiaceae bacterium. GTDB lineage: Bacteria > Pseudomonadota > Alphaproteobacteria > Rhizobiales > Rhizobiaceae > Pseudahrensia. The sequence continues at coordinate 9,989 of JBPCWM010000175.1, forward strand.
CGCTTTCAACTAACCAACGCCCCGGGCCAGTCTCCATGACCGCAACGGCTTCTTTTTGCTTGGCAATCAGCTGCTTTATCCTGGATATTGTATTCGGCCAGGCCTGCAGTTGCACAAGCGAGCCACACAAGCGCTCTGACAGTACCAACTTGCCCTCTCCAACCTTGGGCATTGCAAGGGCGTGCAGCGGGGAAAGTTTCTCAGCAATCTTAGCCACGCATTCTTCCTCCCTGTGGATCGACCATGTGATGACTCAACACTTCCACAGCAACATGGGCACCGCGCACAGGATTGGTGGCATAAAGCCTTTCACCCAATCGTCCGAACCCACCCTCAAGCAGGGCCAGCGAGATATAACTTTCCAGCTCCGGAGAAAAACATGTTGATGTCGTATGCCCCTGACTTCGTCCAGGTTCGTCACGCCCACCGGTGACCAGATGAGAACCGCCCCGTATTCGTTGCCCGTCCAGTGACCTGACGGCTACCAATTGAAGGCGGTCCTTTTTCGCAAACGCCTCGCGGCGCAAAAGCACGGAGCCTACAAATTCCTTCTTATTGGATACCATGCCGCTGAGCGCCAGATCATGGGGCGTGGTGCGCCCGTTCAACTCTGGTCCCGCGACATGCCCCTTTTCAATCCTCAGCGTGGAAAGTGCTTCCAGCCCGTAGGGTACAACATCAAACTTCTCACCGGCCTTCATCAATGCCCGCCACAGAGCCTGCCCCCAATGGGCTCCGCAATAGACCTCGTAGGCCAGTTCACCCGAAAAGGACAAGCGGGCAATCTTGACCGGAAATCCATCTATCTGCGCATCCACCACGCCCATAAAGGGCAAAGCCTTGTCGCTCATGGTGCATTTCTTTACGCAAGCCTTCAGTAGGGCGCGTGATTGTGGGCCTGCGACCGCAACTCCAGCCCACTCATCAGATACCGATGTCAGCGCAACCCTGAGGTCAGGCCACACGAAATCGCGATAATACTCCAAGTGTTCCATAACCCGGCCAGCCCCTGCAGTGGTGGTAGTCATCAGGAATCTGTGCTCATCAAGCCGCCAGGTGGTACCGTCATCAAACAGGAACCCGTCTTCCCGCAACATCAGGCCATAGCGTGCCTTGCCAACGGGCAGTTTTGCAAACCCGTTGGAATAAATCCGGTTCAGGAATTCTGCCGCATCAGGTCCCTGAACATCAATCTTGCCAAGCGTCGATACATCGACAATTCCTACGCCAGCGCGCACAGCGCGCGTCTCGCGAATATAGGCTTGTTCCACGGTTTCGCCGGGTAGATTGTAGGATTCCGGGCGCAACCACGGCCCGTTTGCATACATATTGGCACCGAGTGCCAAATGCTGGTCATGCATTGGTGTCAATCGCTCCGCAGCCAGATGACCATATTTTTCACCGGCTAGCACTCCAAGGGCCACCGGTGTATAGGGCGGACGAAAGCGCGTTGTGCCGGTGTCAGCAATGGGCTTGTCGCTGGCCGCAGCCATAATGGCCAGACCGGTAACATTGGATGTTTTGCCCTGATCCGTCGCCATGCCAAGTGTCGTGTATCGCTTGAGATGCTCAACCGATACAAAACCTTCACGATGGGCCAGCCGCACATCCTCAGCCGTCACATCATGCTGCAGATCGACAAAGGATTTTCCACCACTGTTGATTTCAAAGACAGGCGCTGGGGCGTAATCGATGTCATCGCCATCAACTGAAGGAACGACAAGTTCCGTGTCGGATGTCAAATCCATGCCCACATCCTGCAAGGCTTTCACAGCCGCTTCATCGCCGGACGCAAAGGCGGCTGCCAATCCGAACTCACCAATCATCGCCCCTGCGCCGTGCCACTTCTGTGACGGCTCTCCAGGAAGAAATGCCTGCAATTCTGCATCCCAAACCGGCTTGCCACCCTGCTGGGAGGTCAGATGAAAAGCTGGCGACCACCCGCCGGATACTGCAATACAATCACACGCGATGGATTTACGCTCGTCTTCCAGGACGCCGGTCAATTCATTATATCGCGAAATACTCATACCCGAAATTGAGCGTAGGCCACTGGTCGCAACAATGGCCGACCCCATGTGAATGCTCGCACGCGTTTCCTCACCAAGCGCGCGAATATCGTCATCAATATCGGTGCGTACATCGACAATAGCCGTAACTATTACCCCGGCTTTCGCCATGTCTCGAGCCGCCAACCATCCCGTATCATTGTTCGTGAACACGGCAACAGCACGACCGGGGGCAACTCCAAATTCCACCGCATAGCGCCGAGCAGCGTCGGCCAGCATTACTCCAGGGCGATCATTGCCGGCAAAAACGATGGGACGCTCAAGTGCACCCGTGGCAATCACCACCGACTTGGCCCGAATGTTCCAAGCCCGTTGCCGCGGTAAATTTTGCGTCGGCCTTGGAAGGTGGTCTGTGACTCTTTCTATAGCAAGGAATGTATTGTCATCGAAATAGCTTTGAACCGAAGTGCGCCCAAGAACAGTTACATTCTGCATTGCCTTCAGGTCTGAAACCGCATCTGTCAGCCAGTCTCTGGCCAGCTCACCATCAATAAAATCTGGCGCGCTGATCAGGGATCCTCCCAGACGGGACTGCTCCTCACATAGAATGACCCGCGCACCTACCGCCGCAGCACGTCTTGCGGCGGCCAATCCAGCCGCTCCGCTGCCAACAACCAGCACATCGCAATAGGCATTCATGCGGCCATACCGATCAGGATCAGGCAGAGTTGTTCCCTTGCCCAATCCGGCTGCACGACGGATGAATTGTTCACACAGCCACCAGAACTGTGTTGCCTTGTGACCTTTGCGCGCCGGTCCCATGAAGGTCTTATAATAAAAGCCAGCGCTAAAGGCTTTTCCAGCCAGCTGATTAAGCGCCATCAGGTCAAAATTTACGGACGGCCAGCTATTTTGCGACTGCGCGGCCAACCCGTCATATAATTCGACCTCGGTGGTACGAATATTGGGTTCACGGCGTCCACCCAAATGCAGGGTGACAAGGGCATTGGGTTCTTCCGAGCCAGCGCTGAAAACGCCCCGCGGCCTGTGATACTTGAACGATCGCCCGACGATTGATACTCCATTGGCCAGCAAGGCTGAAGCCAATGTGTCGCCTTGCCTGCCTGAATAGGACTTGCCGTCAAAGGTGAAGGTGACATCCTTCTCCCCCAGTGTTGTGCCAACACCATCTCGGAGATTCAGCCGAAAGCCGCTCATTTCAGATGCCTCGCAAATGGCCCGACAGGTTTGCAAGAGATCACCTCATGGGTGATCGTGTTGCGTTCAACGATCACATGGGTGCGGCAACCAGATGTGTGATTCCATAATTCCCGGTGCAAACCATCGGGATTGGCCCGGTCGTAGACATAGGAAGCATGATCGTCGATTGATGTGTTTTCCAACGGAGGGCGCAAAGCAGTGGCATCACCCCGATAGGTGAATTCCTGATGGTCACGTGGTCCGCAATAGGGGCATGTCAGTCTCATTGCAACGCCTCCTAGTGATACCAGGGTGTCGGACCAGCACCCAATTCATCAATGGGGTTGCCATCCTTGAAGCGCTCCAGCGTGAAGCTTTCATTGAGACGATGGGCCTTGTCATTGGCTATTGTGTGGGCAAAGCACCAACCGCTAGCAGGTGTCGCCTTGAAGCCACCATAGCACCAGCCTGCATTGAGATACATTCCAGGCAGTGGCCCCTTGGTGATAATCGGAGATCCGTCCATGGACATGTCCATAACGCCTCCCCAACAGCGCAACAGGCGCAACCGTGCAAATGACGGGAACATGGCGACCAGTTCGCTGGTCACCTCTTCCCAAACGGGCAAATTACCCCTTTGGGCATAGGAATTATAGTAATCAATATTACCGCCAAAAACTAATCCGCCCTTGTCGGATTGTGAGACATAGAGATGGCCCGCACCAAAGGTTGTAACGGTTGGAATGATCGGCTTGATACTCTCGCTTACAAAGGCCTGCAACACGGTGGATTCAATCGGCAAAGCATCCACCCCGGCCATCTTCATAACCCGGCCGGTATTGCCCGCAACTGCAACGGCGGTCTTGTCAGCGCGAATTTCGATTGTTTCTCCGCCCCGTCGAACCTCGACACCCACAATAGCCTCTCCCTCTTTGAGGAAGCCAACAACTTCTGTGTTTTCCAGAATATCCACACCCAACTGATCGGCCGCTCTGGCATAACCCCAGGCCACCGCATCGTGACGGGCATTGCCTGCATCGGGTTGCAGCAATCCGCCATGAACCGGAAAACGTGCCGAACCAGATACATCCAGCCCTGGGTTGAGACGGGCAACCTGATCCCGGTCGAGCAGTTCGGATTTTACACCCATCAGACGCATCTGATTGCCTCGTTCGGCAAATGTGTCCATCTGGCCGGGCGTATGGGCCAAGTTCAACACGCCACGAGGAGAGAACATGACGTTATAGTTCAACGTATGAGACAATTCCCGCCACAACTCCATGGATTTTTCATAAAAACCGCTGTTGGGTGTCAGTCGATAGTTGGACCGTACAATAGTGGTATTTCGACCCACGTTTCCGGAGCCCAGATAGCCCTTTTCCACTACGGCGACGTTGGTAAGACCATGGACGCTGGCCAGATAGAATGCAGTGGACAGGCCATGGCCACCGCCACCAATCACGATGACATCATAGTGCTTTTTAGGCTCTGGCTTGCGCCAGGCCGAAGTCCAGTCTTTGTTGCCACGCAGGGCATTCTTCAAGATGCTAAAGGCGGAATACCGCATATTCAGTGTAACTTTCCAAAGCCAACTCAAGCTGCGTCACGGGCAGCAACATACATCGTTAATCGCATCAATTCAGCACATAAACACAATTTCGACCAGTGATAACCCTTTCGCGACACACATCAGTTTTTCACACGGGCAAGCCAAATTGGGCTTTGATGAAAAATTTGCTTGCGCAATGTCAAAAATTCGACACAGATATCAAAGCAGGATGAAAAATCGCCAGTTTGAGAAACGCCCGTGCGGGCAAACAAAAGCTTCCAACTGCTCAAAACATCCTCCAAAGATTCATCCATTGCATGGCCGGCCCGGACCTGCCGTGCCAATGACTTGCTTGTGAGAGTTTGGCATGACGCGCATTCCCAGTCTTGATGGCGAAGGTTCCCGCCACTTGGCCTTTCTTGTGCTGCCACAGTTTTCCATGCTGTGCCTTGCAGCGGCAATGGATCCATTGCGGTCTGCAAATCGCATGGCCACGTCAACCTATTATAAATGGAGCCTCGTCTCTCTGGACGGTCGGCCCGTGGTCGCGTCCAACGGCATGGAGGTGAATGTCCAGTATTCTATCGACAATCTGGACAAATGCGACATTCTCTTTGTCTGTGCAGGTTATAAGCTGGAGGTCGAAGGGCAATCCCATATGCTGGCCAAATTGCGCGAACGGGCGCGCCGGGGTGGGGCAATTGGAGGCCTGTCGATAGGTGCACATATTCTCGGTCAGGCCGGTTTGTTAAACGGATATGATTGCACCATACACTGGGAAAACAGGGCGTCATTTCAGGAATCTTTTCCGGAGGCTAATTGCACGGGTCACGTCTTCGAAGTGGATCGAAATCGCTACACTTCCGCCGGGGGCACAACATCCATCGACCTGATGCTGCACATCATAGGAGAGGATTTTGGAGCTCAGGTGGCCAATGAGGTTGCCAATCAGTTTCAACACGAGAGGATTCGAACCAATATGGATCGACAAAGGGTCGGTCCGGAACGCGACCTGGCTGGCAAATCTGAAAAGCTGCAACGCGCAGTTGAAATGATGTCGGAACATCTGGAGGAACCTCTGTCTGCGCTGGAAATCGCACGACGCGTTGGGTTGTCACTGCGGCAGGTGGAACGGTTGTTCTTGCGACATCTCAGCTGTACTCCGGGGCGTTATTATATGACGGTCAGGCTGGAACGGGCGCGAGAACTCTTGCGCCATACCAATGCGCCCATACTGGACGTGGCCCTGTCCACCGGATTTACCTCCCATTCCTATTTCGCACAAAGCTATCGTAATCATTTTGGATGCTCACCCTCAGAGGAAAGACGTGCCAATGCATAATCAGGGTCCGCTCAATGGCATAAAAGTTGTCGAACTGGCATCCATCGGACC
>JBPCWM010000176.1:0-21023 GCA_051009515.1 Rhizobiaceae bacterium
GACTAATGCAACAGATTGAAGACCTTGCGAAGTCAGGTTCAAAAGATGCCGCCCGTCAGCTTTTGCAGGAATTGCAGCGCATGATGAACAACCTGCAAATGGCACGACCCGGCCAGCAACAGCAGCAACAGACCGACCCGTTCAGTCAACAGATGAACGAACTCAGCGACATGATGCGCAGGCAACAGGAATTGATGGACCAGACTTTTGACATGCAGCGGCGCCAACAACAACAGCAGCAAAGGCAACGTCAGGGTCAGCAAAACCAACAAAACCGTCAGCAACAACAGGGTCAACAGCAAGGTCAGCAAAATCAGCAAGGCCAACAGCGACCAATGACTGCTGAAGAATTCGCCGAAGCAATGAAGGAATTACAGCGCCAGCAAGGAGAGTTGCAGCGCCGGATGCAAGAGATACAGGAAAATCTCCGGGGGCTGGGCCTCGAGCCTGGAGAGAATCTGGGTGAAGCCGGTGAGGCTATGGGCGAAGCAGAACAACAATTGGGCCAAGGTGAAACCGGCGAAGCCACAGGCCAGCAGGGGCGCGCCCTTCAGGCCATGCGCGAAGGTGCCCAGGACATGATGCGCAACATGCAAAATCAGGCCGGTGAACAAGGACGCCGCGGTGAACGCGGTCAACACGGTCAGCAGACAAGAGAAGATCGTGATCCTCTTGGACGCCAGAGCCGTTCACAGGGTCCACAACTCGGCAACGACACGAAAGTCCCCGGTGAAATTGACGCCCAGCGCGCACGTCGTATTCTCGAAGCAATCCGCCGCAAGCTTGGAGAGACAACACGTCCGAAACTGGAACTTGACTATCTCGACCGCCTGCTGCCGACACGATAGGCCAATATCAGATCTTTTCGATATTCTCGCGCAGCACGAATTTCTGGATCTTGCCGGTGCTGGTCTTTGGCAATTCCTGAAACACCACGGTCTTGGGTATTTTGAAACCAGCCATGTTTTCGCGGCAAAACGCGATCACCTCTTCTGATGAGATATCGGCACCTTCGCGCAATTCGACAAATGCACAGGGGGTTTCGCCCCATTTCTCATCGGGCTTGGCCACAACTGCTGCAGCAACAATATCTGGATGCTTGTAGAGAATGCCTTCAATTTCCACCGAGGAAATATTCTCGCCACCCGATATGATGATGTCTTTGGACCGGTCCTTGATCTGCAGATAACCATCCCCATGCATAACTGCCAGATCCCCGGTGTGGAACCAGCCCCCGGCAAAACTGGCATCCGTAGCTTCCTTGTTGCGGTAGTAGCCTTTCATCACAACATTGCCGCGAATCATGATCTCGCCCATCGTTTCACCATCCGCGGGCACAGGCATCATCGTTTCCGGATCGGCCACCATCGTATCATCCGATACGGCGAAGCGGATGCCCTGACGTGAGTTCATCTCGGCCAGTGCTTCTGGATCCAGACCGCTCCACTCTTCCTGCTCGATGCATTCGACCACATGACCGTAGGTTTCTGTCAGTCCGTAAACATGTGTAAGTTCAAACCCTGCCTGTTTAAATGCATTCAGGACGGAAGGAGGCGGCGGTGCTGCAGCCGTATAGACCTTGATTGGCCAGTCGAACGGCCGACGCTCCTCGGCGGTTGCATTGATCAGCATGGACAGAACAATGGGTGCGCCCCCAAAATGGGTGACCTTGTGCTCGGCAATCGCTGCATAGAGATTGCGCGCTGTGATATTGCGCACCAGTACGCTCATCCCGCCACAGGCCGCCAGTGCCCAAGCGTGACCCCAGCCGTTGCAGTGAAACAACGGTACTACATACATGTGAACCGGGAACTGTCCCGGTGCCGCGCCCGCCATTGGCCAGGCCGCCACGGTTCCAAGGGCAATCAGGAAGGCACCCCTGTGATGAGCGACAACCCCTTTGGGATCGCTCGTTGTTCCGGATGTGTAATTTAAAGAAATGGCATCCCATTCATCAGCCGGCATTTGCCACTCAAAATCTGGGTCACCAGTCTCCAGAAAACTCTCATAGTCCATTGAGCCAAGGGTTTCGCCGTCCGGCTCATCGGTGACCTTGTCGACAATATCGATCACCAGAAAATCTGACCGCCCAAGCATTGCCAAAGCCTTTTTGACCTCTGCAAAAAACCTTGTGTCGGTAATCAGCGCCTTGGCTTCACCATGGTCTAGAATATAGGCAATCGTATCGGCATCCAGTCGCGTGTTGATCGGGTTCATCACTGCGCCCGACATGGGGATTGCGAACTGGGTCTCGAACATTTCGGGAATATTGGGGGCCAGCACGGCAACCGTATCATTCTTGCCAATACCGGCCTTGTTCAGCGCTGAGGCATAGCGCACGCAACGGGTGTAGAGATCACCCCAGCTCCGTTTACTGGTGCCATAGGCGTAGGCAGGGCGGTGTCCAAAGGCGTCCCGCGCCCGGGTCAGAAAAGATAAAGGTGTCAGGGGTGCGAAGTTGGCTGGATTGCGATCCAGGTTCAACTTGTAGGAATTGGTCATGGTAAGTGCTCTTGAACTTCAACGACAGGAGAACAGCAATAATCAAGAATGCGAGGCAGGGGAAGCATTTGCTAACGCTTTGTTATCCATTCACCTGAACCAAAAACCAACCTGTAGGCAATAATATCATCGAGATTGCAGAACTTTTTGAGAAGAGCAGACCGATGACAAGACACATTCCTTGCATTCCATTAGCTGGCCTGCTGGTGATTGGATTGGGCTTGTCTGCACATGCAAATGAAGCCGGGATGCTTGAATTGGGCAAAAAACCTGAAAAAGAAACAATTCTGGCGATAGGCTCCACGGCACCAAAGAAGAAAATCGAACTGGACCTGGGTGCGCTTCGAACTGACGAGGCGACATTGCCACCAGCTCCATTGACCAGATCGGAGCGCATGGCACTGCGGGCGAGATTGGCTGTCTCACGACAAAAAGCGGTTAGCAATGCGCGCCGCAGGCAACCGCTTGATCGAAGCCCGGTCAACCGGGATGATTTTGATCAGGACATATTCGCCGTTGATGAAAACGGCGAACCGATCATGGAATAGAATCAGCCAGGACTCCCCGGGCGTGTCTGCCCCTTAAATGCTGTCTCCAAGACTGACATCGCGCGTGGCCGACCGGATGGAGACCGACAGTCCTGCCATGACGTCAATCAAAGTCATCATCATGAGCCCAAAAAATACTGAAGTTGATGCAGCAGGCACCATGAGAAACTCGACAAGAAAAATCATAAGGACCAATATCGAGAGCAGGTGATCGAGTATGGACATTTTGCCGATCCGAGTTGCCTTCAGGATTTCGATAAACAGCAAAACCAGTCCGACCGTTATCATCAGGTCACCCAAATTGTAGAGCCACAGTGCACCTGACATCATGGGCAGCGTGAAAATTTCGGCCTGCCAAAGCTCCGGATCACCCCCAAGACCGAAAATCAGGCCATTATAGCTGATCAGGGCAAGCGCCATGAGCGGAAAATTGGTGAGCAACGCCATTGTTGGAACCCCATCTACGGTTTCAGACACTGAAGAGTATGCACTGCAGCGCAGGCAAAAAAAAAGCCCGTGTCTTCACGGGCTTTTCAGCAGGAATATATCATTCCTGAATATTCTCTATCGGCTTAGATATTATCTTTAGGTTCCAATACCTGACGACCACGATACATACCTGTTTTCAGGTCGATATGGTGTGGGCGACGCAGTTCGCCTGAGTTCTTGTCTTCAACATAAGTTGGATTTTTGAGCGCATCAGTCGAGCGGCGATGGCCGCGCTTCATGCGTGTTATCTTGCTCTTTGGGACAGCCATTGTCTTGCTCCGTCGGACATTTTAAAGTGTTTTTCTTGTGAGACACCGTTGTCGGTTGCCGCACTTGGCACACTTGTCTTGAAATTTCAGTGTGAATTGGCGGTTGATATAGCCGAATTGAAAAAAGAAGCAAGCCCATTCATGCGATCCGCCTTACCCAATTATTTAAGACAGGTCACATAGGCCCCTGATTGCCGCGCCCGCTTTTCGACCAGCCTGGCCAGCCTTTGCATGCCACGCCCCGGTTTTGCTGGGTTTCGCACAATCGGATTCGGCAGCGCCACGGTCAGCAATGCAGCCTGTCGTCGTGTTAACCGTTTGGCGGGTCTGTTGAAATAGTGCTGTGCCGCCGCCTCAATACCGAACAATCCAGGCCCCCATTCGGCAATATTGAGATAAATTTCCATCATCCGGCGTTTGCCGAGCACTAAATCTGCATAGAGTGCAAGCGGTACTTCAAGCACTTTGCGCAGGTAGGAGCGGGAAGTCCAAAGATAGAGGTTTTTCACCGTCTGCATGGGAATGGTGCTCGCTCCACGCGGTTTTTCCCCTTCGATAAAATCATCCACGACACTGTTGACCGCCTCCCAATCAACCCCCCCATGGGAGCAGAACAACCCGTCCTCGGATGATATGACGGACTGGTAGACAAAGGGTGAGATATCCTTGAAGTCCGCCCATTCGCGTTCGGGCCCATCTCCGGTAAGGCGCTGTTTGAGCATGAGAGTGGAAACCGGGTGCACCGACGGTTGCTTGTACACAAGGGTCAATGCAAGCGGGGTGATCGCCATTAACAAAAGGGCAATAATCAGCCATTTGAACAGGCGTTTTATCACGAAACTGCCAAATGGGGGTGTCTTTGAACGCTTGGTTGGCTCCTGAACGCCGGATTTGTTTTCGGTAGGTGCAGGCTTGCTGGAAGAGGACGTTTTCTTGCGACGCCGCTTTTCCCCCTCGCTTTTGCCCTTATTCGTCACGTATCTGGTCCCGCGTCACTCAAAGCCTCTCTCTAGCGGTGGTTGTTGCTGTCTGCAATGCACAGTTGACCTTGACCCGGAGGCGGGGCACACACTGGCTCATGTTTACGACTTATTTTCATAGCGTTGGCAACTCATGAATGACCGGTTTTTGCAGGAATTAGGGCGCACCACCGTATTGGTGAATGAAGCACTTGCGCAACTTGTAACCGACCGGGCCGAACAAGGTGAAACCGTGCGGCCCCAACAGCTCGTTGTTGCCATGAGTCATGGACTGTTGAATGGAGGCAAGCGCTTGCGGCCATTTCTGGTCATTCAGTCTGCGGCCTTGTTCGGGGTGACTGCAGAACGGGCAATGCTAACTGCTTGCGCACTGGAATGCCTTCATTCCTATTCACTCATCCATGATGATCTGCCGGCAATGGACGATGATGATTTGCGCCGCGGAAAGCCCACGGTTCACAAGGCCTATGATGAAGCAACGGCTATTCTTGCAGGCGATGCATTGCTGACCCTGTCATTTGATTTGTTGACGCGGGCTGAGTGCCATCCAGAGGCTGGTGTTAGATGTCGGCTGGTCAGCGAATTGGCACGGGCGTCCGGTCTTGGTGGTATGATTGGTGGTCAGGTTCTGGACATGACGGCAGAAAAAAGCCAGCCGGATGATCAGCAAGTGCGATTGTTGCAGAGCATGAAAACCGGCGCACTAATCCGCTTCGCCTGTTGTGCTGGAGCAATTTTGGGTCAGGCAAACGACCGGGATTATGAACATCTGTCAAAGTTTGGGGAAACAATCGGACTGGCCTTCCAGCTTGCTGATGACCTGCTGGATGTGACGTCCAATGCCAAGACCATGGGCAAAGCAGTCGGCAAGGATGCTGAACGGGGCAAGGCAACGCTTGTGTCCATCCATGGGGTCGACAAGACGCAGATCCTCTTGGCCGAAGCTGTTGAATCTGCATTGCACAGTTTAGCCGCCTTTGGCGAAAGGGCGGAAATTCTTCACCTGACCGCGCGCTATATGGCACAAAGAAGCAGTTGATTCCCGGTCAGCTGGCTGCCTTCGAACTTTCATGTGAAGTTTTGCCATCACCATAGCGATTGACCACATAGTCATGAACGAGGGTTTCAAATTCCTCTGCGATATTGGCACCACGCAGGGTCACTGCTTTCCTGCCATCAATAAAGACTGGTGCAGCAGGAGATTCACCAGTGCCGGGTAGAGATATGCCGATGTCAGCATGTTTGCTTTCACCGGGTCCGTTGACGATACAACCCATCACGGCGACCTTCAGGTTTTCAACGCCGGGATACTGATCACGCCAGACTGGCATGTTGTGGCGCAACTGGTCTTGAATTTTTGAAGCCAGTTCCTGAAACGTCGTCGACGTTGTGCGCCCGCACCCAGGGCAGGCTGCAACGATAGGTACAAATGAGCGGAACCCCATAACCTGCAGGAGTTCCTGTGCCACCTGAACTTCGCGGGTGCGGTCTCCGCCCGGTTCCGGGGTTAGGGATATGCGGATCGTGTCACCAATACCCTGTTGCAACAAAATGCCGAGCGCTGCGGACGAAGCGACCACACCCTTGGTGCCCATGCCGGCTTCCGTCAAACCAAGATGCAGGGCATGGTTGCTGCGTTTTGCCAATTCTGCGTATACCGCGATCAGGTTTTGAACTTCTGAAACCTTGGCGGACAGGATGATTCGGTCACGCGGCAGGCCTAGGCGTTCGGCTTCTTGCGCTGACAGCAAAGCGGATTGCACGATTGCCTCGCGCATCACTTCTTCGGCAGTCAACGGCGAACCCTGGCTCGCGTTTTCATCCATCAGGGAAGTCAGCAGGGCCTGGTCCAGTGATCCCCAATTGACACCGATACGCACAGGCTTGTCATATTTGATTGCCATCTCGATGATGGCGGCAAATTGCTTGTCCCGTTTATCCTTGAATCCTACATTGCCCGGATTGATGCGGTACTTGGCTAGTGCCTGTGCACAGTCGGGATGTTCATCGAGAAGTTTGTGACCGATATAGTGGAAGTCTCCCACCAGAGGCACGTTAATACCCAATCTGTCCAGCCGGTCCCGGATGGGGGCAACTGCTCTGGCTGACTCATCCCGGTCAACCGTGATGCGAACAATTTCTGACCCCGCTGCTGCCAGGGCCGCCACTTGAGCCACTGTGCTGTCAATATCTGCGGTGTCCGTATTGGTCATGGATTGCACAACTATCGGTGCAGCACCTCCCACGGTTACGTCACCAATTTTGACTCCAACAGTCTCCTGTCGCCCGAGAGGCGTGATCAGGGGTGCGGAATAAACAAACGGATCACAGGTCAACTCTGGCCTCATACACATCAAAAAGCATCTGGAGTGGTGGCACTGCAATATCAGTGCGGCAGTTCCGTGTCATCGTACAAATCGCCTCATTGACCGGATAAATCGAGATTGGCCTTGACCACCCGCATCATGCGGGCAAGCCCGGCTTCCAGTTCCGGCACAGTCGCATTGCGTGACTTCATTCCCAATATGGTGTCACTCATCAAGCCGGCCAGATCTTCAGCCAGATCCCTGTCCAGTCCTGGCTCCTGCAAGAGGGCTTCCCGATAGGCCTGCTGACTACGCGCCATCCACTCGTCAAATACGTCTTGCGCGAATTCTGCCTTAAGGCCCAGAACTTCATCTCCATGAGGCAGGGATTCAATCATTCTGTGCGGTTCGAGCAGCGAGATTTCAAACAATCCATCCAGTTTCTTCACGACGCCTATGGGTTGCGCCAACTGGTCCTGCATGTCCTTGCAGGCCTGTTCCAGAAACTGCTGCACCATGCCGTTGAAGATGTCGCCCTTGCTGGAAAAATTCTGATAAAGCGCCGGACGCGAAATGCCAGCGGCCTTTGCAATGTCTTCCATGGAAGTGCGGCGAAAGCCGTAATTGGAGAAGGATTCAAAGGCCGCTGACAGAATAGACGCGCGGCGGTCGTCTGATTTTACGGTAGATACAGTCATTATCTTGACATTCTGACAAAATTTGTTATTTTGTCAAGAACTCTTCTCTCCATGGTTCTGTGAGCGCCTATGCAACTCTCTGTAAACGGAAACACTATAGAAATCGATGCTGATCCTGAAATGCCTCTGCTTTGGGCCTTGCGGGATCTTGCCGGGATAAAGGGACCAAAATTCGGTTGTGGTATTGCCATGTGCGGAGCCTGCACTGTTCTGGTCGACGGAGAACCGCAGCGATCCTGCTCCCTTGCAGTTGGTGATGTGGAGGGCGAAATCACTACGATTGAAGGTTTGTCTGAAGGGGGTCAGCTGCATCGGGTTCAGCAGGCATGGATCGCCGAACAGGTGCCTCAATGCGGCTATTGCCAGTCCGGCCAGATCATGTCGGCAGTTGCCCTTTTGGAAGGAAATGACGCACCCAGCGATGAAGATATTGACGACGCGATGTCAGGCAATCTGTGTCGCTGCGGCAGCTATACCCAGATCCGCGCCGCAATCAAACGCGCCTCCTCTTCTGCGACGGGAGCGTAAAAGATGGGCAAGATTCTCAGACGTTCGTTTCTCATTGGTATCGCCGCTATTACCGGCGGCGTGGCCTTTGGCGTTTACAAGCTGCGTCAGCCCTATTCCAATCCGCTGGAAGGTCAAACGGCGGAGGGAGAAGAAACATTCAACCCTTATGTGAAAATCACAAGTGACAACAAGATCACAATCATGGTTCCCCGCGCGGAAATGGGACAGGGCGTGTCAACAACATTGGCAGCCCTGGTGGCAGAAGAACTTGATGTTTCAATGGAACAGATAACGGTCGAGATCGCTCCTGCATCATATGCATACTACAACAGTGCCATGATGGCTGATGGAGCCCCGTTGGCCCACTACAACCGTGAAACCATGGCCGAAATGACCCGTTCCGCCATGGGTGTTGTGGGCAAGGTTTTGGGTCTGCAGGTTACTGGTGGTTCCTCGTCGGTTGCTGATGCCTATGAAAAATTGCGCCATGCGGGTGCTGCGGCCCGAGAAACGCTCAAGCTGGCAGCCTATAAATCTACTGGCATTGCCGTGAAGGAAATGATGACAGAAGACGGCAAGGTGATCCTGCCGGATGGTAAGACATTCACCTATGGCGAGCTTGCTCAGACTGCTGCCACCTTGGACCCGCCTGCTGAACTTGAACTGCGGCCAAGCTCAGAATGGAAGATTCTTGGGAAGTCGACGCCCCGTACAGATGCGCTGGCCAAGTCCACAGGGGCGGGTATTTTCGCGATTGATGTGGATTTGCCAGACATGGTTTATGCAACACTGCGCATGAACCCGCGTCTTGGCGGCCCAATGATCAGCTTTGATCCGACACAAGCCAAGAAGATGCGTGACGTAATCGACGTGATCGATCTAACCGGGCCGGAAGATGAAGCCTTTGGTGGTGGCTTTGCCGTGATAGCGAAAAACACCTGGGCCGCATTTCAAGGAGCAGAGGCCGTCGAAGTTGAATGGGGGCCAGCACCTTATCCGGCTGATACCGATGGCATAATGAAACTTATTGATGAGGCCCTGAAGACTGGTGAAGGGGATGATTTGCGCGATGACGGAGACGTCGACCTTGCATTTGCTGATGCTCCTCGCGAGGCGATTGTAGAGGCACGTTATCAGGTGCCATATCTTGCCCACGCCACGATGGAGCCAATGAATGCAACGGCGCAGCTGAAGAATGGTCGCCTCGATATCTGGGTGGGTACGCAAGCGCCGACAATTGTTCGCTCCGATTGTGCCGCTGAAGCTGGTGTAGGCGAAGAAGATACCTTCATCCATTCCGCCTATCTGGGCGGTGGATTTGGGCGGCGCGGCGAGGTCGATTTTGCAAGATTCGCTACGCGGGTTGCCAAGGCAACGGTTGGAAAACCGGTTAAGTTGGTCTGGACCCGCAAAGAGGACATGACCCACGATACCTATCGTCCGGCCTCCATGAGTCGCTGGCGGGCACGTCTGGACAAGGAAGGGTTTCCAACGGCAATTGACGCACGCATTGCCACACCATCAACAGTGGCCAGCGTCTTGAGACGCACCTATCCGTCCCTTTCTCCCATGGGGCCGGACAATACGATAACACATGGCGCATTTGACCAGCCTTATTCGGTCAAAGATTACCGGGTGTCCGGCATCAAGGCGCCGGTAGATATCCCGGTTGGATTTTGGAGGTCAGTCGGCAATTCCTACAATGGTTTCTACCACGAGAGTTTCATCGACGAGTTGGCGGCCCGCAGTGCAATTGATCCGCTGGACTACCGTCTCAAGCTCATGAAGGACCATCCCACTGCAATTGGCGTGGTGAACAAGGTGGCCCAAATGGCCAGTTGGTCCGCCCCAAAAGTAGACGGCCGGGCCAAGGGTCTTGCATTTACCTTGTCCTTTGGTTGCTGGGTGGCGCAGGTGGTTGAAGTGATGCAGACCGACAATGGAATACGTATCGCCAATGTATGGTGCGCAGCTGACATTGGTCAGGCCCTCGATCCGGCCATTGTGAAAACGCAATTGCAATCCGGTATTGTCTTTGGACTGTCATCTGCACTGGGTCAGGAAATCACATTTGATGATGGCATGGTCGATCAGCAGAATTTTGATAGTTTCGACGCCATGCGCATGAACCAGTGTCCGGACATCCACGTGGAGTTGTTGGAAACGGCTGCCCATCGGGGTGGAGCCGGGGAACCTGGAACACCACCTTCCATACCGGCACTGGCCAATGCGATATTTGCTTTGACCGGGCAGCGTATCCGCTCAATGCCGTTATCCAATGAAGTTGATTTCTATTCCTGAAACCGGCTGCAGAGTCTGACTTTTGATTGCTACGACGGTGTCAGGCGACCTCGTGTCCCAAGGCGGTTGTATAGATTTCGAACCAGGTCTGACGGTCCAGAACAATTTTGGTGACATCGGATAACCGTTTGATGCGCTCTATATTATTGGTGCCAACCACAGGCAGGATCCCAGCCGGGTGGGCAATTATCCAGGCCAGTGCAACCGCATCCATACCTGTTCCCTGATCTTTTGCAATTGCGTTCAACAGGGCGCGCAAGGGCTCAAGATCAGTCCTCTCGTTTGCAAACAGGGCACCGCCCGCCAACGGAGACCAGGCCATGGGGTGCACACCATGCTGCTGATGAAAGGCAATGTCGCCATTGGTAAAAGGCTCATGGGCCAAAACACTAACCTCGATCTGGTTGGTCACAAGCGGAGTATTCATGGCGGATTGAAGCAGGGTCCAGTCATGGGGCTTGAAGTTCGACACTCCGATTGTGCGCACCTTGCCCGATTCCACCAACCGGTCCAACTCAGCACCGGTTTCGAGATGGTCCATAAATGGGTCGGGCCGATGCAGCAACAGACAGTCGATTTGTTCAAGCCGCATGTTTTTCAGTGACTGATCAACGCTGGCGGCAATATGTGCAGCTGACGTATCGTAATATTTGATGCGACGCTCCGGAAAGGCGGGCCCCGACAGTTTTATGTCACATTTGGTGATGATCTCCATGCGGTCGCGCAACTCCGGGGCCTCTTGCAGCGCAGTGCCGAGCAGCTGTTCGCATTTGTAGCCACCATAGATATCTGCCTGGTCGAATGTTGTGATGCCCTGTTCAAGACAGGCTTCGATCTTGGCTCGAATGTGGGTTGCAGACGTGTCTTCATCATCTGCAAGTCGCCACATTCCATAAATGATACGGCTCATTGTCAACTGAGGGGTCAGTTGAGGGGCAACAATAATGCGTTCCAAGTGTCGGTTCCTTCTTTCGGTCAGGTGGCACGATGTATGCGCCCCATCGAAAACCATAGGCAGACTGCTTCGCCACGTCGAGGCTGCCTTAATAGTTTCCAATCCCGCTCTGGTGACTCGAGCAAAAACTATGTCATGATTGCAGTCGGTGCTGGGTTGATTTGAAGGTATGGCAATGAAGTTTGGAATTGGGCAATCGGTCACTCGCAAGGAAGATCAGCGGTTCATTACAGGCAGGGGCAATTATATTGAAGACAGCGCCCATGCCGGTGCGCTCCATGTTGCATTTGTTCGCTCTCCCCTTGCCCACGCTATAATTAGGAAAATCGATCCGACCGGTGCGCTGGCCACGGCCGGGGTGCAGGCGGTTTTGACTGGCGAGGACTATGTCAGCGATTCAATTGGAGGACTTGGATGCCACACAATTCTTCCGGGCATGCATCAGCCCGGTTCAATTGTGCCAACCCCTGCGCTGGCCACCGACAAGGTGCGTTATGTTGGTGCACCAGTTGCAATGGTGCTGGCCGAGACACGCCATGCTGCGCGGGCAGCGGTCGAAATGGTAGACGTCGACTATGATGAACTGGACGTGGCACTTACTCCCCAACAGGCGATGGAGAAGGGCGCCCCCGTTTTGTGGGAAAGTGTTTCCGACAATATTGCCTTCAGGGTTGATCTTGGTGATGCAGCAGCCACAAAGGCAGCCATTGACGCAGCACATCACGTAACCCGCCTTTCTGTGCACAATAACCGTATATCGGCCAATTCGATGGAGATGCGCGGGGCAGTTGCGGAATATAGTTATCGCGATGACAGGTTGATCCTCCATGCCTCAACCCAGGCCCCTCATACGGTCAAGGGCGACCTGGCCCGTATTCTCGGGCTGACTGAATCACAAGTGCGGGTCATTGCCCCCGATGTGGGCGGTGGGTTCGGAATGAAGGGTGGCATTTATCCGGAAGATGTTCTGGTTGGCTGGGCAGCAATGAAATTGCGGCAAACCGTCAGGTGGCACGCTGATCGCTCTGAATCCCTGCTCACCGATTATCATGGACGGGATCAGGATGTGAACGCGGCACTTGCCTTTGACCCGCATGGCAGGATCATCGCCCTGCAGGTTCATTCCTGCTACAATACAGGTGCCCACCTTTCCCCTGGCGGTGGCGTCTCTCCGATGTTTGCGAGCACTCTGGCAACCGGTTGCTACCGGGTGCCGTTGGCACATGCGATGTCGCAAGCCGTTTACACAAACACATCACCAACCCAGCCCTATCGTGGCGCGGGTCGTCCGGAAGCGAGCTATCTCATCGAACGAATGATGGACAAGGCCGCAGGCGAATTGGGTATGAATCGCGCAGATATTCGCAGAATAAACCTCGTTTCACAGGAGGAGATGCCCTACAAGACTCCGCTGGTCTACACAATTGACTCCGGTGACTATAGCGCGGTTTTGGATCGCGCGCTCGATGCTGCAGGTTGGGATACGGTGGAGCGGAGGAAAAAAACTTCTGCCAGGAAGGGAAAATTGCGCGGGCTGGGTATTGCCTTACACATGGAAAATTCCGGCCTTGCTAATGAGGCGGCAGAAATCAGATTTGATCCGTCCGGTGGAGTTACAATTTTGTCCGGTGCCTTCAGCCACGGGCAAGGCCATGAAACCGTGTTTGCACAAATGTTATCAGACTGGTTGGGAGTGCCTTTCGATCAGGTACGTGTCCTGCAGGGTGATACCGACACATTTGCATTTGGGCGCGGAACAGTGGCTTCACGCTCCATGATCAACGCGGGCGGTGCTCTGCGGGCGGCGGCTGACAAGGTGATTGAAAGGGGTAAGGCATTTGCTGGCCACTTGATGGAAGTTGCCCCGGACGACCTTGATTTCGAAGACGGTCTTTTCACTGTCACAGGCACGGACAAGAAAATGCCGATCCAGAAAGTTGCCCAACTGTCCTACAAACCGATTTTTCCACCACAACTTGGGCTGGGTTTAGGTGGACAGGGGGATTTCCTCTTGCAGGGTTTTGCTTTTCCAAATGGATGCCAGATCGCAGAAGTGGAAATCGACCCGCAAACCGGACAGACCACCATTATCAAGATCGTATCCATTGATGATGTCGGGACGGTCATCAATCCAATGTTGCTGGAAGGTCAGTTGGTGGGTGGAATTGTCCAGGGCATAGGTCAGGCGTTGATGGAAGATTTGATTTATGAAGAAAGCTCGGGTCAATTGCTGACCGGTTCTTTCATGGACTATGCCATGCCGCGTGCCGATGATGTGCCACCAATCAAGATTGAGTCCTTGCCAACCATGACAAAAACAAATCCACTTGGTGTGAAGGGTGCCGGCGAGGCGGGAACGGTTGGTGCTACACCTGTTGTCATTTCGGCCATACTTGATGCGCTATCGCCCTATGGGGTGGACGATATTGAACTGCCCGCGACTCCGCACCGTATTTGGACCGCAATCAATAAAGGTTAGCCAGACTGGCTTCAGTAGCTGCGCGGCAGTCCGAGCACATGTTGGCCGAGATAGGCGAGAATCATATTTTTTGAAATTGGTGCAGTCTGGTATAGTCGGGCTTCGCGCCATTTGCGCTCAATGCCGTATTCGCGGGCAAAGGCGAACCCCCCGTGCACCTGCATGCACATTTCCGCTGCCTGCCAGGAGGCATCAGCTGCAATTAGCTTGGCCATATTGGCCAATTCGCCCGCATTGCCACCACCATCAAATATTGCTGCCGCCTTTTGCACCATCAATTCTGCGGCCATGGCGCTGGCGTAGGCTTGTGCAATAGGGAACTGGATGCCCTGATTTTTGCCAATTGGATTGTCGAACACGACCCTCTCATTGGCATAGTCCACGGCTTTTCGGATGAAGAATTTTGCATCCCCGATACATTCATAAGCAATAAGAATTCGTTCGGCATTCATGCTGTCCACGATATAGCGAAACCCTTTACCCTCTTCGCCAATCAGAGTGTTGGCCGGGATTTCCAGATCGTTGAAAAATACTTCACAGGTATTGTGGTTGATCATGGCGTCGATCTTGCGCAGCTCCAGCCCGTTGCCAAGTGCGGCACGCATGTCGACAAGAAATACGGACATGCCATCGGTTCTTTTTTTGCACTCAGCCTTTGGTGTTGTCCGGGCCAGCAGGAGCATCAGGTCTGATTCCATGGCGCGGCTGGTCCAGACTTTTTGACCGTTGACAATATAGGCGTGATTGCCTTTCCGGTCGGCCCTGGTTTTCAATTGCGTGGTATCGCTTCCCGTGGTTGGTTCGGTCACACCAAAAGCCTGCAGGCGCAATTCTCCACTTGCGATTTTGGGTAGATAGTCTTGCTTTTGTGCATCAGACCCATGCCGCAGCACCGTTCCCATTGTGTACATCTGGGCGTGACAGGCGCCGGCATTGCAGCCCCGTTCATGGATGGTTTCCAAAACAACACCTGCCGCAGACAGGGGCAGGCCGGAGCCACCATAGGTTTCGGGTATAAGCGCACCGAGAAATCCCGATTGGGTCAGTGTGTCCACGAATTCGCTTGGATAGCGGTCCTCGTTATCCAGTTCCATCCAGTAGTCATTGGGAAAGTCAGCGCAAAGCCTGCTCACCCCCTCCCGGATGTCTTCCCATTGTGGAGAAAGTGGCATGGCGAGGGCGTCAGAACCTGTGGCTTCCAATGATATTCTCCAGACTGCTGTTTCCTGATGGCGGATTACCAGCAATGGCTGGTCTTGCAAAGGTGGAACTGGCAGATGAGCAAGCGGCTTGCCTCATGGAATTTGGTCTGCAAACGAGAAAAGGGTCCGGAATTGCGCGATTCCGAACCCTCTTGCATATGTCCTGTTGTGTTAGGTGCTACTGGACACCAACCAGGCGCTTAGTATGTGTCAACGTGACGAGCCACATGTGGAATGGCATCGCGAGTGATGCCGATGTCTTCAAGCTGCTTGTTGGACAGGCCATTGAGAGAATTGCGGGTGCGGCGTGCACGGTTCCATGACTGGACTGAATTGAGAATGTTCATTGTCTTGTTCCTGAAAATTCGCCCGCAAACCGCAGTCTGTTGCAGGCGATTGGGTTATTGATATTTCAATCTCTTGCTATGGCCGTGATATGGTTGGTAGCGCGTAGATTTGCGAACACAATTATTGCAACGGAGCCATGCAATTTGTGCATTCTCGAAGGAAGCACCCGCAACGATACCGCAATTTCTCAGGTCCGTTCTAACCTATTGGGAAAAGCGAAAATAGTTTGGGATATCTGATGCCGGTATGCCCCTGTCGCGCAGGGATCTCAGGCTGGTATCGCTGCGCGACTTGGAAAGCTTGCGTCCGTCCTCTGCAAGAACGAGGTCATGGTGATGATAGACGGGTGGAGGAAGGTCCAGCAATTCCTGCAAAACACGGTGAACTGATGTTGCATGAAACAGATCCCGGCCACGTACAACATGGGTAATTTGCTGCAGTGCGTCATCAACCGTTGCTGAAAGATGGTAGCTGGTTGGCGTATCGGATCGCGCCAACACTACATCACCCCATTGTTCGGGTTTGGCTTTGACTGTTCCGCTCTCGCCGCGCGGGCCTGATCCTGTCTCGTACCAGGTGGGACTATCCGCGATCCGATTGAGCGCCTTTTTCATATCCAGCCGCCAGGCGAATCTTGGACCTGCGGCAATAGCTGCTTGACGTTCCTGCTCTGACCAGAACCGCTCCGGGCCCGGATAGTGAGGGCTGCCGTCAGGATCAGCGGGCCATGGTTTGCCATTCTGCTGCAACCGGGCAACAGCGGAGCGGATTTCACCACGAGTCATGAACGCAGGATAGACAAGACCCAGGTTTTTAAGTCGGTCCAGTGCGTCGGCATAGGTAGAAAAATGATCAGATTGACGGCGTGGTGGTTCTGCCCACTCAATTCCAAGCCAAAGCAGGTCTTCGCACATCTGAAGTTCCAGCTCCGGCGTGCATCGCGTCTGGTCAATGTCTTCTATGCGCAACAAGTAGGTGCCACCTATGGCATCGCACAATCTCTTGTTCTCCAGTGCAGAATATGCATGTCCCAGATGCAGGGCACCATTTGGGCTGGGTGCAAATCTGAAAACGGGTGGTGTGTGGATTACCATTCAGACACAATAGGGCATGGCGGAGTTTCAACCCAGCATCGCGCGGATACGCAACAAAGACAATCTCTGGCAAGCCGTGCGTGAATGCGCAGACCGGTTTCCTGACCTGCAAGTTGTTGTCAGCCAACTTGACGATATTCCACTGCGGCCAAGTGCGCCGGGATTTGCCGGACTGGCGCAAATCATTACGGCCCAGCAGGTTTCAAAAGCCAGTGCCACCGCCATATATTCGCGCATGACCACACTCATACAGCCCTTTGATGCCCACCAATTTCTGGTGGTCGGTGAAAGACCGTTAATCGAAGCCGGTCAATCCCGTGCCAAACAAGTTGCTCTGCTGGGACTGGCCCGCGCTATTGTAGATGATGATCTGGATTTGGAGGGTCTTTGCGATTTGCCTGCTGAAACGGCGATTGCCAAACTGACGGCCCTTAAGGGGATTGGCCCATGGACTGCGGAGGTCTTTTTGTTGTTTTGCGCCGGTCATATCGACATATTCCCGGCAGGAGATGTGGCCCTGCAACATGCTGTGGCGAATCTGTTCAGGCTGGAAGACAGACCGGATGGCAAGCAAACACGAAGGCTGGCGAAAGCCTGGCAGCCCATGCGGGGAGTGGCGGCCCGTATACTATATGCCCATTATGCCCGCCTTAAAGGCCGGTCTGCTTTGTAAGCCAAATTTTCTGGGGGTGGGAGTCCGGCATATGACTTGAGGGTTCACAAATCCTTCGCAGAACCCCTACACTGTATTGGTGGAGAATCAACGACCACCAGGAAGGGATCTACGTTGACGATTGCCGTCAATCCGGAAATGCATCCGGCACTGGTATTGAATGCGGATTACCGACCGCTTTCCTACTATCCGCTATCGCTGTGGTCGTGGCAGGATGCCATCAAGGCTGTCTTTCTCGAGCGGGTGAATATCGTGTCGGAATATGAGGCCGCTGTATCCTCGCCATCGTTTCAAATGAAGCTGCCAAGTGTGGTCTGTCTGAAGCAATATATCCGGCCCCAGAGGCATCCGGCCTTTACCAGGTTCAATCTGTTCCTGAGAGACCAATTTGTATGCCAGTATTGCGGAGATGCCGATGGGGAATTGACATTTGATCATCTCATTCCACGATCTCAGGGTGGGCAGACAACATGGGAAAACATTGTCACCGCATGTTCACCCTGCAATCTGCGCAAAGGTGGCAAGTTGCCCAAACAGGCCGGCATGATTCCCAATCGAAAACCATGGATTCCAACGGTGCATGACCTGCACAATGCGGGGCGCAAATTCCCGCCCAACTACCTGCATGACAGCTGGATGGATTATCTCTATTGGGATGCGCCACTGGAGCCCTGATAGAAGGCTGGCTCCGCGTTATGTTTCTGAACTCAGGTTGGGAGATCCAAACGCCCCGCGCAATGCGATTGCGGCAAGCACGGATGCGGCCACAACATTCCAACCGGCAAAACTCAGCCCAAGAAAACGCCCCGCTGCATCTGCGCAGCTTGGTGGCTTTGCGGTGGCCAGACTTTCCAGAAGGCTTCCAGCATCGCTGGAAGTGGCGCTGAAACCCGCCGCACAGCTTTCGGGCGCTTCAAAAAAACCCCATTCAACTCCCGAATGATAGATGCCCAGATAAATTGTTGCCAGCAGGCAGATCAATCCGGCAAGCAGCATCAACCTGACCAGAACCCCGGGCCAGTTGAGCCAGCCGAAAATCAGACCAAGGGCGACAAGCGGCATGCCCCAATAGTAGGGAACCCTCTGCTCCAGACACAGGGCACAGGGTGCAAAACCACCTATATGTTCAAAGGCCAGCGCCGATCCAATAGTGACGACCATGCCCAGCAAAACAAGCCCTGCTGCCACAGTTTGGGCCGGGCCGGATTGGCCAAGATTCTCGCCACTGAACCAGTTTTTCATGTCTACTCAAACCATAAACTTTATCAAAACAAACCCACCGATCAGCAAGGCCAATCCGGCAAAGAAGAGCGGTCCCAGCCACTTTTCAACGAAAGTTTGTATTGGTTCTCCAAATTTATAAAGCAACCATGCCACCACAAAAAAGCGCAACCCGCGGCCCACGATGGATATGCAAATGAAGAGGGCAAAATTAAGTCCGGTTGTGCCTGAAAAAATCGTGAACAATTTATAGGGCAGAAACGTCACTGCTCCGGCAAACACAGCCAGCAGACCCCATTCACTGTTATAGGTCTCTGAAAGCGCAGAAAATGCGTCTTCCTTGCCATAGAACTCCAGAATGGGACGACCAAGCCATTCATAGGCCAAGGCGCCAATCCCATAGCCGAGCACAGCCCCAAGCACTGACGCGATTGTACATATCAAGGCGTAACGCCACCAGAGCTGGCGGTTGGCAAGCACCATAGGGATCAGCATGACGTCTGGTGGTATGGGAAAAAAGGAGCTTTCAACAAAAGCCACCCCGCCAAGGGCCTTTTCAGCGTGGCGATGGCCTGCAAGACGTAACATCCAGTCGTAGAGTGCGCGAATCATGATCTTGAGGAAAACAGAGAGTTGCTCGTGTCTCCATAGAGCAAATTACAGCAATTGCCCATGGTCAAGGCGGTTTTGGAAGCAAGACGTGCAAGCATTCGACCATTAGGGAACCACGCGGAAGTCCATGTGAAGGGTCGAAATCAAGAACAAATTAAAACTGGCCTTCATTTGGGGATTTTTTCCCTAAATTCCCGTTGCCAATCTGCAAACGATGGCTATAGTCCGGCGCAGTCTGATGACTGTGTCGACCACAAACGGATTGCCCTCCTGGCGGAATTGGTAGACGCGCTGGATTCAAAATCCAGTTCCTTCGGGAGTGCCGGTTCGATTCCGGCGGAGGGCACCATTGATCTTGGAAAAGATCAAATAAATCAACAAAATCAGTTGCTAAGAGCCTCTTCAGAGTACACATTTGGGTACACATGAAGGACACATGAGCTACATATTGAGACACGTTGATACAACGAAGGATGGCAATAGATACCGCCGCCGCATACCACTTGATGTCAAAGAAGCATTAGGGGGGCGGACAAGCTTTACACGATCGCTTGGTAAAACTCATAGTGACGTAGTGCTGAACTACCCACGGGTGCACGAGGAGTTGGAGCGCCTTGTAGAGGGAGTCAGATCGAACCAGAACCCTTTGCAAAATGGCGATATTGCTCAGAAGACAGAGTTGGAACTGTTCAAAGAGCTTGAACGCCGTATTCGAGCAAAAGGTTTTGATCCTCAGCAAGGTTCATTTGACCCGAGCAACTCGGCTGATGAGATCGAGTTCAACTCTAGAGACTTCGAAGCAGAACGCGTGATGAACGAGTATCCAATCGATCCAACCGATGGTGGCCCCTTGGATATGAACGATGCGGATTATGCTTACGTAAGAGCTCTTTATGGAGGGGTCCCCCAACAGCCACTGCCTACCTTAGAAGACGCAAGGCGGCACTATGTCGAAGAAAAAGGATTAAATGATCTCGCAGAACTAAAGAATCTTCAAAGGATAAATTCCGTAGTTGGACATATCCGAGATGCTCTCCAACGTGACCCAATACTCCCAACTCTTAGGCGGCAAGAAGCAAGAGAGGTAATGAGGTATATGCTAGATGACCTACGCATTTCCCCACCAACGGTCGCAAGATACCTCAATGACATTCGAGCGGTAATTAATCATGGCCTTGTGGAGTTTGATTGTACTGATGCCAACAATCCATTCAAAGGACTAAATCCACCAAGTACTGGGTTGGCTAAAGACAAGCGACGGCCGCTACGGACTGACGAGTTGTCCCAGATCACAACACGGATTGATGCCACTGCCAACGATGAGTTGAGGATCATCTGGAGTTTGTTGATGGGCACCGGCTGTCGCTTGAACGAGATCGTTGGTCTCAGGGTTTCCGATGTGGTGTTGGATCAAGACGTTCCACACATAAAGGTACAAATGCATCCTGACCGACGGCTTAAAACAGATGCATCCAATCGCTGGGTACCTTTAGTCGGGGATGCGGTAACCAGCGCGAAACAAGCAGTTGAGTGTGCCGCAGACAACTCCATGTTGTTTCCAAGATATGGTGGCAAGATCAGTGGGTCGGCGAGCGCTTCCAAAGCGTTGATGAAGCATGTTCGAGCAATAACTACCGATAAAAAGGCAGTCGTTCACTCGTTGCGTCACAATATGAAAGATTGGTTGAAAGAGGCTGGCGCGTCGAAGCAGGTACAGGACGAGATCTTGGGTCATACTTCGGGTGGTGTCAGCGAGAATTATGGGGGCTTCGAAGCTGATCTTCGGGTAGCTGCAAAGTGGATGTTGACAGCGTTGGCGGTCAAAGGGGGCTAGAG
>JBPCWM010000177.1:0-4866 GCA_051009515.1 Rhizobiaceae bacterium
TGAGTTCGGGAATATCCCAAAGAGCCTGAAAGTCGGTCACCTATCCATTTTCGAAGCGGAAGAATTCATGAAATCTCAAAGACGCCTGGTGGCCGGTGGGGGGAATATCAAGAAATGGAGCATCAAATGTGCCGGTATAACACCCACAACAACCGACCCAATCGACATTTAGTGGTGATGGAGAACGACCCGCCATTACAATCGTGTCCCGTCGCTCCAAATCCGGCATAGCTCTGGCCAGCGGCATAAGGGCGTCATCAATCAAGCCCGTCGGACCACTCAGGGTTTCGAATGGATATGATAGCCGAACACTGGCACCGTTTGAAAAGAGCTGTTCAACCTCAGCACGCAATGTTGGCTCGTCGTAATCGTAGAGCGCTCTTCGAAACGGAGTGATAAGTGCCTTGTTCTGATCGTGAACGCTCATTGGTGTCCCATGACATCGCGGGTTTTATAGACGGCCTCAAGGCGTTTGATCTGGCCGGGCTTCAATGCCACATCGACAGCGTCAATGGCCTCCTGTAACTGGTCAAGCTTGGTGCTCCCAACGATTGGGGCGGAAACAAAAGGCTGGGACAGCACCCATGCATAGGCCACCTGTGCGGCACTCACACCAAGTTCTGAGGCGATCTTCTGAACCCTTTCCAGTACGGCATAGTCCTGACGGTTTCCAAACAGTCCACTCATCTTGTCCGTCTTGGCGCGATTGGTGCGTTCACCTTTTAGGGGCTTGTTGCCTGCCAGAAATCCACGAGCGATCGGGCTCCAAGGCACGGTCGCCACGCCCTCTGCTTCGCAATAGGGCATCATTTCCCGTTCTTCCTCGCGATAGGCCAGATTGTAAAAATTCTGCATGGCAACAAAAGGTAAAAAACCCTCTGCCTTCTGCATTTCCCGCAACATCGCAAATTGCCACGCCCACATGGAAGATGCTGCAGGATAGATTACCTTTCCCGCACGCACCACAACGTCCAGCGCTTCCAGCATTTCCTCATAAGGTGTGTTGGGGTCCAGGCGATGCACATAGAGCAAATCAACATGGTCCATCTGCAGTCGCTTGAGTGAATTATCGACGCTCTCAATAATACGCTTGCGGGAAAGACCGACCTTGTTTGGACCTTCCCCCATTTTCAATCCAACTTTGGTCGCCACAACGATCTCTTCACGGCGGGCGAATTCCTTAAGCATGCGTCCGGTAATCACCTCGCTGTCACCATAATTGTAATGGTCCGCCGTATCGAAGAAATTGATACCACTCTCAACCGCCAGTTTGAAAAACGGTTTGCTTTCGCTTTCAGGTATCACCCAGGGGTGAGTAGGGCCTCCTGGCGTGCCAAAAGACATGCATCCAAGACAAAGGCGCGATACGGTCAATCCAGTATTGCCGAGTTGGGTATATTCCATTCTTCCCGATCCTTTCAAAATCGCATCTTCCACAGAAATACGCGCGAGTTTTTCATCAGCTCTGCATACCCTTGACCGGGTTTTCTGTACAGGCGCGACCTGTGCTCACGCCTGCGAAAATATCACCCTTCGCCACACAACAAGATTTGATCATCCTGCCCTGTGTATTGTCATGTCGGCCTGTCAGACTGTCGGCAACAAGATTCAGGATACCAACGATGCGCTCAAAATACTCCCCTGTCCTATCGGCAATTGCTGTGGTCCTAGCTTGCGGCGCTGGCACTTTCGCCGCTTTTACTGCTTTCGCCACCTTCACAGCCTTCGCCGCTTCTGGTGGGCAGGCTTGCGGAACCGCGGAAAACCTGTGCCAAACTCCACTTGGTGAATATGCCATCGAACTGCCCGCGAAAGAGACAAGCGATCCAGTTCCGGCGCTGCTCTACTTTCATGGTGCTGGAGGATCGGGTCCCCGGTCCATGCGCAACACCGCCATGGTCAAGGCATTTACCACCAGGGGATATGCGGTCATTGCGCCGAGTGGTTTGAAGCGCCCAAACTCGCGGTTTGGACCGGGTTGGTCGTTTTTGCCGTTTCGCGAAACGCAAAGAGACGAGCTCAAGTTCGCCCGTGAAATCCTGTCGCACGCAGAAACGCGCTTCAACATTGACCGCCGAAATATTTTGTTGGGCGGCTATTCAATTGGCGGATCGTTGAGTTGGTACCTGGCCTGTCGAGATCCGAATCTGGCGCGGGGCTTTGCACCTGTAGCCGGAGCTTTCTGGCGACCGCATCCGAAACCGGAAACCTGCAAAGGCCCGGTGCGGTTATTGCATACCCATGGCTGGCGCGATGGAACCGTACCGCTTGAAGGCCGTCCACTTGCTGGTGGTCGCATCTATCAAGGAGACGTATTTGCCGGTCTTCGCATCCTGCGGGTAGTCAACGGCTGCTCGCAATTGCGTGCTGACAAGTTCGACACAAGCGGAGAGTTCTGGCGGCGCATTTGGACCAAATGTACCCCCGGCTCCGCTTTGGAACTGGCTTTGCACAAAGGTGGCCACAAGGTCCCTTCAGAATGGGCTGATATGGCCATCGACTGGTTTGAATCTCTGGATTAACTGGTTTTCCATTTGACACACTTTTCCAATAACGTGTATTCAAATCTTATACAACTTTTAGTTGAGTGCATGAGGGAAACGGATGGGAAAACTTGGATTTGACACACTGCCGAAAACGAGTTTGCTGATGGCTTGCGGTCTGCTGGTGAGCGGATGCGATCACAACACAAAAACGGTTCCGGTAGATTTGGACTACTCCCGTTCAAGTCTTGGTTATCGAAATTCAGGCCTTTTGCGACCGGGCAGTCTGTTCCTGTGGGATATCCAGACCAACGAACTGGTGTCACTCTCGTCAGATGTGGTTCTGACGGAAATCAAACCCGACACCAAGACCAGTATCGAGGCCAAAAACATAAGGGGTATCGAGGTCGGTTTGCAGGCCGAACTGCCGAGCGTGGTGGCTGGCGAAATCAAAGCTGCGATTCGCAACAACTATGTTTTTGTGGTCAATAATGCCACCAAGGCGACCAGCCAGCGGCGCTTTTCAGCGATCTCCAAAACCTATGCAAGTCTGAGGCAGGATGGTCAAAACCCCTACAATCTATGGCGCATTGACGACCTTGTCGGTAACACTTCCCGCTACAAGATGGTGCTGGCAGAAAGCCCGGTTTATGCAGAAAGCGAATCCCTTCAGTTCCTTTCAGGCGGTGACGGGTCCATCAAGATCAAGTCGCCCACAAACCAGGATTTGACATTTACGGTGAAAGCGCCGCGCGAGGATGCTGCGAAATGCAGCGGGCAGCCTGCCCTGTGCTTTATCAATCTGTTTGTGTTGGATGTATTGCTGACAACCACAACGGACCAAAACGGGCAGACCGTGCAAAAGCTGGACTACAGGCCCTCGTCCGGCGTCAATCGGGAATTGTTGCCAGCTGCGTTACGTAAGCTTTCCTGACTGTTTGATGGAAAATTTTTCTCAGGGTCAAGACCCATAAAATACAAGCGTGTCAATTGGCTGCATCAAGCCCTGACTTACCGTACCCAAGTGGGCCTAGATGCATTCAATCAAAAGGTGCTTGCTTGGGGTTCTTTTAACGAACTCGTCTTCTATCCAACCAAGAACACGTCGTTGTCCACCAAAGGCTACCATTTCAAAGGCCTCCGCGAAACTGACCCATCGGTACTCACTATGTTCATGGTTCAGTGTCACCGTTGCGGAGTTGTCAACGAATGCGACAAATACGGGTGCTATTGTAATGGCATCACGATCCGCTTCATAAAACTGTTCATACGTATCAGCCGAATACAAAGCGTGAGGCTGTAGGCCAGTTTCTTCATCCAGTTCACGCAAGGCCGTTTGCCAAGCTGTTTCACCTTCTTCGATGCTTCCCACCACCTGACACTACTCGCCCATAAAGGTCTGCGTTCTTTTCAAGAGCAAAACCTCATGTCGCGTCTCAGTTATTCGAACAGCGACGAGCGATGCGATGAACGACTTGATGGGAATTTCTGCCACGACCTAATCCTGGTGCCTTATGACTTGATGCTCTGTGTAAGTGATTTTGGAAGTGCCGCAAAGTCCGCACTGCTAACCTACATCAAAAGGCAAATTAATGAATCCAGCCCTACAGACTGGCGGCACCTCTGGCGGCTTGATCGTACTGGCCACTGAGCGCACGGAGCATGTGGGCAACGGCACTTACGTCTTGCTCTTCCATGCCCATGGCGGTGATACTGGCAACCAGCAACCTCTCGCGAACTTCCTTGTAACGCGCACAAGCTCTGCCGCCGGTCTTTGAGATTTTCACTGTTTTTTCCTTGCCACGCTTTCCGGCAATCACGAGATCAAGACTGACAAGTTTCTTGATCGCGTAACTGACCAGATGCGTGTCCTCAATGTTCAGCATGGTGCACAGATCACCCAAGGTCTTTTCCCGGTCACGGTGATTGACCGAATGTAAAATCTGGACCTCCAGTGGCGTCAGTCCGGAAAGGCCCGACGCGCTCATGCAACGGACCATCCAACGCGAAAAAGCGTGGCTTGCAACCGTAAGCGCATATTCCATTTCCGAAAGCGACGGCATTGCGCCGCTCGCCAAATGGGAGGATGACACAATTGGCCCGATATTGCCCTCGGCTACAGCCAGATCGGCCTTGTTGGTGGACAGTTTGGAGGAAGAAGATGATGGGGACACACAAAGCTCCTGAATTTTTTCATTGACAATTTATCTACAAATTGTTGATGTTGTCCAGCTTTTAATTTGTCACGGTGGATAGCACGATGTCGCAAAAATGGGATTTTTGGATTGATCGCGGTGGAACATTCACCGACCTTGTGGGACGAGCTCCTGATGGATCCCTGCATCCTTACAAACTGCTGTCTGAAAATCCGGAAGCCTATAAG
>JBPCWM010000178.1:0-7105 GCA_051009515.1 Rhizobiaceae bacterium
CCAAACTGGAAAGATGTGTCGGCAATCCGCTCTACTGCGGTTGCCGACACATTCTCAATTCCCGGGTACTAGAAAAACTTCCGTTGCCACCATCCGCCTTTCTTGGCTTCCGGTTCGGCGTTGGAAGTCACCTGAACTTCCGGAGTAGACTCAGCATCTGGACTGGCTGCGGGTTCCAGCGAATCTGCTGGCTGCTCATCTGACTTCTTGCGACGGGTCGTGCGTCGCCGAGGCCTGTCAGGTTCGGAGGCTTTCGTAACTACAGTCGTTTCTCCACCGGTTGCTTCAACATCATTGACCAAGCCGTTCGCAGGTGCAGGTTCGACATCGGACGCCGCACTCGTCGCACTTTCCGCCTCTTCAATTGCAGCTGGTTTAGCCTTCTTGCGTCTGGTGCGTTTTGGCTTTTCTGCAACTGTATCCTCTGGCCCGGACGCAGTCGACGGTGCAGCGCTGGAACCGTTGTCGCTTGGGGGTGGGCTGTCGTCAGCTTCCTGATTCTCTGATTTGGTTCTTCTTGTGCGCCTTGTGCGCTTTGTGCGTCCATTATTTTCCGCAGGTTCAGCTTTTGGAGTGTCGGTTTTATCTTCTGTCGCCGAAGTTTCCTGAGTTTCACTGATTAATGGCTCTGCATCGGCGGAATCTTCGCTGCTTTCGTCGCTTGCTGAAACTTCTGTATTTTCAGTTTCAGCCCCAGACTTGCGGCGCCGTCTTCGCCGTCTGCGTTTTTTGCCACCGGAAGGCGCATCACCTTCGGCAGACTGTTCGCTTTGATCTGAAGCTGTTGTAACTTCGCTTTCAATCTGTATTTCCGATTCAGGATCAATGGAATCAGGTTGAATTGGGGCTTCCGGTGCCTTGGTGCGTCGCGAGACTTCGCCGCGCTCAATTACACAAGGCGTATTGCCCAACGACTCATCAGTTGCCACGGAAATCGTAACATTGAACCTGCTTTCAAGGTCTCCGAGGTTTTCACGTTTGTTGTTGAGCAGATAAAGAGCCGTTTCCGTGCTGACTTTGACGGTGAGATTGTTGCGTGCATTACGGTTCAATTGCTCTTCAATCGATCGCAGGACAGATATGACGATGGAAGAGGGGGCACGAACGTGTCCAAGGCCTTCGCAAGTTGGGCAGACCTGAGTAGTTGATTCCAGTACACTGGCGCGAATGCGCTGTCTGGACATTTCCATCAACCCAAAATGCGATATGCGGCCAACCTGAATACGGGCACGATCATTTTTCAACGCATCCTTGAGGCGTTTTTCGACAAGGCGAATATTGCGCTTTTCTTCCATGTCGATGAAATCGATAACGATCAGTCCGGCCAAATCACGCAGTCGCAACTGGCGTGCCACTTCATCGGCAGCTTCCAGATTGGTCTGGGTTGCGGTTTCCTCGATGGAATGCTGGCGTGTTGAGCGGCCAGAGTTCACATCAATTGCAACCAGCGCTTCCGTCTGGTCGATAATCAGGTATCCACCGGATTTGAGCGTGACCTGGGGTTGCAACATTGCATCCAGTTGTGCCTCGACGCCCATGCGCGCAAACATCGGTATGCGATCACGATAGAGCTTAACATTCTTGGCGTGATTGGGCATCAACATGGTCATGAAGTCTTTGGCTTCACGATATCCATCCTCGCCAGCTACCAGAATTTCGCCGGTATCATTGTCGTAGAGGTCGCGGATAGATCGCTTGATCAAACTGCCTTCCTCATAAACCAGGAACGGTGCGGTTGATTCCAAAGTCAGACTGCGAACATTTTCCCAAAGCCGCATCAAATATTCGAAATCGCGCTGGATATCATCAGGTTTCCGGGATGCACCTGCTGTGCGCAGAATGACGCCCATACCCTGCGGGACCTCCAGATTGGCCGCGATGCTCTTTAGACGTTTGCGGTCTGATGTGTTGGTTATCTTGCGCGAAATCCCTCCGCCCCGGGCAGTGTTCGGCATCAATACGGAATACCGTCCTGCCAACGACAGGTAGGTTGTCAGGGCCGCGCCTTTGTTCCCGCGTTCTTCCTTGACCACCTGCACCAGAAGAATCTGGCGACGTTTGATCACTTCCTGAATTTTATAGTGCCTGCGGGGTGCTCGGCGGGCAGGGACCTCTTCAAGAGCATCTTCTGCACCGAGGGCCTCTACGCTTTCGGCGTTCTCGTCATTCTCTGCGCTGTCACCGTCAGCTTCGTCTGAGGTTGCGTCAGTGGCTTTGCGTTTTCGGGAGCGACGAGGCCGGGTTTTACGTGTTCTGGCAGGTTTGGCTTCAGCCGTGTCCTCTTCACCGTTGCCATTTACGCTCATCTTGCCCTCGTTTTCTTCGATGGCAGAATCTGCGTCATCAGTTGAAGCTGCTTCAGCTTCCAATGCTGCATCCGGTGACTTTTTCTTGCGCGATGTGCGCCGGCGTTTTGGCTTGGGTTCGTCCTCGACCGCTTCGCTGGCTGCTTCTGTGACTAAACCATTCTCGGCCGCGGAATCGGGTGAAGGGCTTTCGTCGGAGGAGGGTTCAAGTACTACTTCGTTTGAACTTTTGGCAGCGCTGGCTTTAGGACGAGACGTTCGCCGCCGCTTGGGCTTTGGGTCTTCCTCGGATTGCTCGTTGGCTTCAGCTTCGACAGCCGCCTCAGTCTCAGAATCACTCATTTCCACGGCGTCTTCCGCATCCGGTGAAGCATCGGCCTTTTTCTTCCGAGGGCGCCGAGTGGGTTTTCTCTTAGGCTTCTCGTCTTTTGCTTCTTCAGAGACAACATCATCGCCATCATTTTCAGCGGAGATTATGGTGTCATCATCGTCGCTTTCTTCACCTTGATCTTCGGTTGTCCGGATTTCAGCCTGTTCATCAGAAACCGAGCTATCCGCTGATTGCTCGGATTCTTGTTGATCGACGGCGTCGTTGGCCTGCTCCGATTCTGGCAACTGGGATTCTTCAGAAGATGACTCGACGTCAGCAGTTGCCTCAGTAGCCTTCTTGCCACGTCTGCGTGATCTGCGCTTGCGGGCAGGCTTCGCGTCTTTTTCTCCAGCTTCGTCACTATCGGAGCTTTCAACATTCTCGTCTTGATCGTCCTGATCATCAAGGGCATCTGCTGCCGCGTCCTGACGAGCATCTTCGGCTTCAGCATCGAGCAGAGCCTGACGATCAGCAATAGGAATTTGATAATAGTCTGGATGTATCTCGCTGAATGCGAGGAAGCCATGGCGGTTTCCGCCATAGTCCACAAAAGCGGCCTGCAGAGATGGCTCAACCCGCGTTACCTTGGCGAGATATATGTTTCCACGAAGTTGTGTTTTGTGTTCAGATTCGAAGTCGAATTCATCGACCCGATTGCCTCTCACCATTACGACCCGTGTTTCTTCCGGGTGGCCTGCATCGATGAGCATCTTGTTGTTTGGCATTTGAATTGCTTTCCGCAAATCTCAACCATCGTACACTTATTCCGGGTGGCGATCCGCGCAGTAGCGGGCCATCGGTCATGCATTGGTCTGTTGATTTGGCTAATAATGAGACTGGGAAGGCAGATTTTTGCTCTAAAACAACATGTGAGCCAGTCAGAACCTCTGTACCGATGCCCGATCTCTCCTGAGTCGTCTCATCATCGGCAGAAATGAAATCCAGGTGCGGCGAAGCGATCAGCCGCTGTTCTCCTGATATCCCAATTGTCTGTGTCTGCACCATATGTCCAGTCTTTACCCTAAACTTGATTGTCCTTCGGCTTGAGGCTTCTAAACAACCGCGATTGCGTGCCTTGCACGCTTTGCCCGTTGGCTTTTGTCATGACCCGGGCTGTTACATCGCAATGCCATCCGTTGTGGTGGACATCGCAAATTCGAATTTCGAGCAAACTGCAGACCTCGACTACTTAAGAACAAGATTTAAAAACTCTTTGAATTGTCACTCGATGAACACATTGCTCGACTAGGACGTTCAGAGGTTTTTTGAATCTGTCACTATCAAATCAGTGTCGGGATCCTCATTGCTTGCCGCATTGCAAACGTATGCTCGGAACGCATCAAAAACAAGCATCATTTTCAATATGCCTGTTTTAATTGCATTTTTTGGTAGAATTTGACACTCAAAACACAATTGGTTACCGCGCATTAACCATAAATTGCTTAAGACTTGGCAAGGCCATGGTATCGACAGTCTGGCCGACAGTGAAACTTCTGAAATGTATGGAAAAAGAAGCTTGACGATTCGAATCCTCGCACCCTTGAAAATCGAAGTGCGGCCGGTGCTTGAGCGGCTTGGCATTATCATTTTGGCGCTTGTTGCGGGGTGCATGTTTTCCGGGTCGGTTTTTGCAAGCAATCTTGTCGGGCAAGACCCTATTGCATTTGCAGCTCGCGTTGTGGGTGATGAAAACCGGTCCCGACTGATAGTGGATTTTGACAGGGCAGTTGAAGAAGATGTCTATCTTCTCGATAACCCCAAACGGATCATTATTGATCTGCCGGAAACCTTTTTCAGCCTTGAAGGAGAACTGGAAAAACTGCCCAAATCACTCGTCAAAGACCTCAGATATGGGAAAGTGGCGCAAGGGCAATCCAGAATGGTTATTGAACTGACCAAACCTGTGTCGATCTCGTCTCATCGGGTCAAGGAAGTCAAAGGAGAAGGTCGACACCGCATGTTTGTGGACTTTGTGACTACCACTGATGCTTCTTTCAAGGAATCTGTAAGGAAGCCGTCCAAGAAGGTAAATGAGCCGAAAGTAAGCTCTGTATTCAAGGCCCGCGAAAGTTTCACCGTAGTTCTGGATCCTGGCCATGGCGGTGTGGATGGCGGGGCGACCGGAGCGAGGAACGTGGTTGAAAAACGCATTACGCTGCAATTTGCCCAAATTTTGAAAACGGAACTGGAAAAAAACCCTCATTTCTCAGTTCTGCTGACGCGCAATGCAGACCAGTTTGTCAGACTGGAGAAACGGGTGAAATTTGCCCGCGATTCCAAGGCTGACCTGTTTCTATCCATTCATGCTGATTCTCTGGCCCAGAAGAATATCAGAGGTGCGACCGTCTATACGCTGTCCGAGGATGGTTCGGATGATATTTCACGGGCCTTGGCCCGAAAACAAAATCGCAGTGACTTGATTGCGGGACTGGAATTGCCAGCCACCCAACCAAAGGTATTCGATATACTTATCGACATGACACGTCGTGAAACTGAGCAATTTTCGCGTCAATTTGCGGATCTGTTGGTAAAACGCATGCAGGACGGAGTAAAACTGATCCGCAATCCGCATCGCTCAGCGGACTTTTATGTGCTCAAGGCACCAGAAGTGCCATCTGTCCTGCTTGAACTTGGCTATTTGTCCAATGCACAGGACGCACTCTTGATGGCTTCAAAGGAATGGCAGGAACGGGCGGTCAAACAGACCGTTGAAGCGATCACGGAATTTTTTGACGTGCGGTTGGCTCAAAAATGATAATATGCCTTTATATACTGTAATGCGGGAGGCTGGTATTGCAGACTGGACTTGGTGCCAATGCCTTACTATCTCCCTATTTAGGATTAAACCCGTACAAAAGTGGGCTCAGGCTTGATTGCCAGCTGAATCAGAGCTCCTCAGGATAATTGCACTATGTTTTTAAGACTTTTTGGCTATTTGTTCGGGTTGGGAACTGCTGCTTTGATTGCTGTGGCAATCGGCATCTACATGTATGCGGCTGAGCTTGAGGAGCAGCTGCCGGATTATGAAGTTTTAAACAAGTATGAGCCGCCGGTCACGACGCGTATTCATGCCTCAGACGGAGCGCTGATGGCGGAGTATGCACGCCAACGCAGACTATATCTGCCGATTCAGGCCATGCCACAATTACTCCAGCAGGCGTTCATTTCTGCAGAGGACAAAAATTTTCGCACTCATGGTGGTGTAGACTTTTTGGCACTCGGCAACGCAGCTTTCACTTACTTTGAGGCCAAGTTGAGAGGTCGCGAAGCCCGCGCACGCGGGGCTTCGACCATCACCCAGCAGGTCGCAAAAAACTTCCTTTTGACCAGCGACCGCACCGTGGACCGTAAAATCAAGGAGGCCATGCTCTCCTTCAGGATCGAAGATGCTTATACCAAGGACAAGATTCTGGAACTTTATCTCAACGAGATCTTTCTGGGCCTCGGCTCCTACGGCGTGGCCGGAGCTTCACTTGCCTATTTCGACAAGTCAGTAAGAGATCTTGGCATCCATGAGGTGGCATATCTTGCCTCCTTGCCCAAGGCTCCCAATAACTATCATCCCTACAGGCACCCCGAGCGCGCCATGGAGCGGCGTAACTGGGTAATCGACCGTATGCGGATCAATGGCTATATTACTGCCGCCGATGCCGAAGCGGCCAAGGAAATGTCCTTGAGTGTAAACCCCAGAGAAAAGGGATCGTATCTGGAAGCCACTGAATATTTCTCTGAAGAAGTGCGCAGACAGATTCTGGACCGCTACGGCCAGGACACGCTTTATGAAGGCGGTTTGTCCATTCGTACAACATTGGACCCGAAAATGCAGGAACAGGCCCGCAAGGCCTTGCGCGATGGACTGGTCAAATTTGATCGCAAGAAGGGCTATCATGGCGCTTTCGAGAAGATTGAAATTGGTGAGGATTGGGGAAAACAGCTCGCGGAAGTGCGCGAACTCAACGATGTGCCCGGTTGGCGGCAGGCAGTGGTTTTGGAAGTTGCTGAAACCACAGTCAGGATTGGACTGCGTCCTGCGCGTCTGGTGAGCGGTCAAATTGCCGAGGATCGGGAAGAGGCTGTCATTTCATTGGAAGACGCCCCATGGGCGACCAGGGTGAGTGTCAAACCCCGCGGCAAGAATCGCACGACCAGAAAGGCCGAGGGTGTGCAAGAACTTTTCCAGGTCGGCGATGTGATTCACGTGTCCAAAGTGGAAGGCAAATATGTGCTGGAACAGGTGCCTCAGGTATCCGGTGCCCTTGTGGCCATGAACCCTCATACGGGCCGTGTGCTGGCCATGATGGGCGGATTTTCGTTCAAAGATTCACAGTTCAACCGTGCAACACAGGCCAAACGTCAGCCTGGATCGTCTTTCAAACCGTTCGTTTACGCCGCAGCACTGGATAACGGCTATACACCTTCCTCTGTGGTG
>JBPCWM010000179.1:0-2978 GCA_051009515.1 Rhizobiaceae bacterium
TAATTGTACACCTCGACAAAACCCTGCAGCCCGCCATAAGGATGGGTGTTGTTGCTGTTATCAACGGAGAAGACACCGCCGCCATTCGTCTGAATGAGGGCTCCTTGCTCGATGAGAACCTTGATATTACCTACCGAAGTATCCGTATTGATCGCGTTGTTCCAAAGTCCCAGGCCGTCATGGATAATCTTGGACCCGCTTCTCAAGATGATCGATACGTCGTCAACCCACGGTTTGATGTAAATCGGTTCAGCCCAGGTGTCACCTGTGGCGGTCTGGTGGAGAACCGCATTTTCTTTCAGTTCAATTGTCACATGCGTTCCGCCGTCAAAACCATTGGCGCCATCTTGATTTATCTGGATCAAGTTGCCGCCGTTCCTGGTCAACGTGGCGCCGGCATTAATCGTGATGTTCTGGCCTTCAATGACATCAATATCGGTTGTCAAGTCAACAACACCATCACAGGTCCAGACTTGTGTCGGACCGTCGAGCAAGCAGTCCGCTTGGGCAGCCTGTGGTGCCAGGGCCAAAACCCCAATGCCAAACGTCAGAGCTCTCATTGACGTCGATGTGCGAAGGCTCAAACTCAATTTTCTTAGGAGCCCATTTGGCCTCATAAACTCTATTTTTTCTGACAATCCTGATGCAGGATCGGTGCAGGAACCGACTGCTGTACTCACGCATGTGGTTTGGGTGACTTCATAGGGTTTCATCAAAACGGCATCCTTCGTTTTTCTGCCTGCGCCCGATTGAGAACATGGCTGTGGATGCCCAAACCCTATATTTGTACCTCGCTACCTCACCCGTGAGCCGTAAACCACTGCACGATTATTTTTTTGGGCCAACAGAACGGATGGCCGGACCGGTTGCGGAGAGAAAAATCGGGAGAAGAAAACCTGTCTGCCGCGCGAAAACCGGGCTGAAACCGCCATGCGCGATGGCTCCGGATATCGGCAGGAATTGGTGGAAAGGAACGTTACAATCGGGTACACCCCACCCATGTTGCATACATTTCTCATTTTCATTGGTGGTGGTCTTGGGGCCACGGCGCGGCACTTTGTCGGGCTGGCGGCGCTGCGGCAGTTCGGGCCGGGATTTCCTTATGGAACCTTGACGGTCAATGTTGCGGGCTCCCTGATCATGGGGTTGTTTATCGGTTACCTTGTCCAACGGGGCGGCAATAATGAATTGCGACTGTTTTTCGCCACCGGCGTGTTGGGGGGGTTCACCACATTTTCTGCATTTTCACTGGATGTTATCAATCTGTGGGAACGTGGCGCCCACATGCCAGCCGTGTGGTATACATTGGGTAGCGTGGTGCTATGCCTGTTTGCGGTTTTTGCCGGATTTTGGCTCATACGCGCGGTTACAGGTTAAATCGCCATGGCTCTGACAGAAGTTTCTCAAATATCGGTTGATGAAGACGAATCAGGCATGCGGCTCGACCGGTGGTTCAAACTGCACTTTCCCGGCGTCGGATTTGGCCAGTTGCAGAAACTGCTGCGGTCTGGTCAGGTTCGGGTTGATGGCGGGCGCGTGAAGACCGCCTCCCGCCTTGAAGCCGGGCAGGTTGTGCGCATACCACCGCTTGATGCCAATACAGCCAGCAAGCCCCGCCAAATGACCACCAATACCATTCGTGACCGCCACGATGCGGACGTTCTGCGAGATATGGTGCTATATGAAGACAAGAAGGTTCTGGTGTTCAACAAGCCATCCGGACTGGCGGTGCAGGGCGGGTCAGGTATCAGCCGGTCGGTGGATTCCATGCTGGAAAGCCTGCGTGACAAGAGCGGGCAGAAACCGCGCCTGTGCCACAGGCTGGACCGCGACACGTCCGGCGTGCTGGTAGTTGCCAAGACCCGCGGCGCGGCCGCGCAATTGACCAAGTCCTTTCGTCATCGCGATACAGACAAGACCTACTGGGCCCTGGTGCGTGGCGTGCCGCGTAAGCGGGAAGGGCGGATATCCACCTATCTTGTCAAAGAGCAGGGGGAAGATGGAGACCGGATGCGCGTGGCCAAACATGGCGAGCGCCATGCCGACCATGCTGTATCTCACTATCGGGTTGTGGATTCCAATCCGCGCGTTGTCTGCTGGATGGAAATGAAACCGCATACCGGCCGAACCCACCAGTTGCGTGTCCATGCCCAGCATATTGGTCATCCGATTGTCGGGGATCCAAAATATTTCGACGTGGAAAACTGGGAAGTGCCGGGCGGCGTGCAAAAGAGATTGCATCTCCATGCCCGGCGAATTGTCATTCCGCATCCTGACCCGGATATGCCGGATATAGACGTTACGGCACCATTGCCCCCTCACATGGTACAGAGCTGGAATCTGTTTGGATTTGACGAGGCCGATGGGCTAAAGGAAGATGAAGACCTGATTTAAGCGGCTGGAGTCCTGCGGCCCACCCGGGCCGATAACCTCCAACCATGAACACCTGCAAGAGACCACATCATGAATGACATTCTGGGCGACCGGGATCCGTCTGTACCAGACTCTCCTACTCGCGTTTCCGAGCCATCACGTGAAAACCAATTGCCAAAGCGTTTTTATTCAGATGTTTCCGTTAGCAAACAGGATGCCCTGTTTGTTGTGACTTTGGATGACAAGCCGGTGCGAACACCGGGCAAGGCATTGCTGGGTTCCTCAAGCGAGACAATTGCCAACGCGATGGCCAGTGAATGGGCCGCGCAGGAAGAACGCATCGATCCGATGACCATGCCGACAACCCGCCTGGTCAATACGGCCATAGACGGTGTCGCAACCGATCTGCAGGCGGTCAAGGAAGATATCGTGCGCTTCGCCAGCTCCGACATGCTGTGCTATCGCTCGGACGGGCCGGACTCCCTGGATGAGCTGCATCGCACCCATTGGGACCCACTGATTGATTGGGCACATGCCGGGCTGGGAGCACGGTTTGACCTGGCCCAGGGGGTGGTTTTTGTTGAACAGCCAGCAGAGGCTATGGG
>JBPCWM010000180.1:0-3413 GCA_051009515.1 Rhizobiaceae bacterium
TGTCCCTTGCAAATTGGATCGGGATTGGCACGTCGCACCTATGGAATAAGGATGAACTTGGAGATCTGCTCATGCGTTGCGCCAGGATTTGGATGCTTCTCAGGTTAAATCAACACTAAGGAAACACTAAGGAGGAGGAAGACATAAGATGATTTACAGATTGATGCGACACGGTGTTGTTGCCGCGTTGTTCGGGGGGGCCGTATCTCTGGCGTTTGCCGAAGACTTTGATCCCACTCAACTCTCAACATACGGATCAAAACCAAACATAATTCTGATTGTTTCTGATGATACGGGTTATTGGGACCTTGGCGCTTATCATGGCGGCGCAGCGCGCGGCATGGACACGCCCAACTTGGACCAAATGGCGAAGCAAGGGATGATGTTCACAGATTTCTACGCTCAATCCTCTTGTACTCCAGGACGGGCTGCAATGCAGACCGGACGGTTTCCGAACCGCTCGGGTATGACGACTGTGGCGTTTCAGGGTCAGGGTGGTGGTCTTCCTGCTGCAGAGTGGACGCTAGCATCAGTCCTGAAACAGGCCGACTACAATACTTATTTCATGGGCAAATGGCACCTCGGCGAGGCAGATTACGCCATGCCCACGGCCCATGGCTATGACAAGATGGAGAACACATTCCTCTATCACTTAAATGCCTACACCTACGCTTTGGATGACTGGAATGTGCAGATGTCCGATGATCAGAGGGCATTTTACAAGGAGAACACAACTGGCGTTTTTGAAGGCTTGGCCGGAGATCCAGCCAAGGAAGTGCTGGCCATCGAAGACCTGACGACTGCTGATTTGGCTGCGCTGGACAAGGTTGGTGCGGAAAAGGCGGTGGCAGAATTGGAGCGACTTGCTGGCCTGGACAAGCCATTCTTCATGTCTATCAACTGGGCTGCGAACCACCAGCCTAACCTGCCGTCGCCTGATTTTGTGGGCAAGTCGGCGGTAAAGAACAAGTATGGCGATAAGGTGGTCGAGCTTGACTTCCACACTGGTCAGATCCTCGACAAGGTGGAAGACCTCGGAATTGGCGAAAATACTCTGATTATTTACACCGTTGATAATGGCGCGTGGCAGGATGTGCATCCAGATGCCGGGATGACACCGTTTCGCGGTACCAAGGGCACCGACCGAGAGGGAGCGTATCGCGTACCTTTCTTCGCCAAATGGACAGGTAAGATTCAGCCGGACTCGAAGTCTAGCGACATTACAGGTGGCACAGACCTGATGGCCACCTTTGCCAATCTTGCTGGTGTTCCACTGCCAACCGTGGATCGCGAAGGTCAGCCCACGATCTTTGACAGCATCGACATAGCGCCAGTCCTGTTCGGTGAAGCTGAACCACAGCGAAATTCCTGGGCATACTTCACCGAAAATGAACTATCGCCAGGTGCGGTGCGCGTCAACGAATGGAAGGCCGTTTTCAACATGCGTGGTGATAACGGTGCACGGGCCGGTTCTGAATCTCCGGCGGCCGAATTGGGATGGCGTGGTGCAGAGCAGTACGTTGCTACCGTTCCGCAGGTGTTCAACCTGTGGGAAGATCCGATGGAGAGATATGACATCTTCATGACCACTGGTCGCGAGAACACCTGGACTGTGCCAACACTGATGGGCGAACTTGAACGTGTGGTAAGGACTTACATTGAGTACCCACCGCGTCCAGTTCAAAGCGAGTCATATTCTGGTCCAATTACTCTCACCGAGTATCATCGGTTCAAGTCTGTCCGAGACCAGCTGGAAAAAGAGGGGTTTTCTCTGAGTCTTCCCACAGGAAATTGACGCAAATGGTTGGGGCGTCTCGGTGCGGCGCCCCAATAGTTATTACTTACTTTCATAAGCTTGCAGAAAAAGAACCATGACATACAGGACGCAATAAATGGGAACGATTAGTATTGGCCTTGATGACGTACACAGAAAAGAAGTCACCACCGTTCTGAATCAGTTGCTCTCAGATGAATTTGTTCTGCTTGTGAAAACTCTAAATTGTCACTGGAATATCAGTGGTGCAGATTTTCGGTCTCTCCACCTGATGTTGGATGAGCAATATAATGCCTTAGTTGCAATATGCGATACAATTGCAGAGCGAGTTCGAGCTTTGAATGGGCGCTCAATCGGGTCCATGAAGGGGTTCCATGAGCATACACGCTTGCAGGAGCTACCAGATCATAGTGCACTGCCGGATGCCAAGGGAATGATCGAAGTCTTAACCGCAGATCATGAAACTGTGGTGCGGGAGCTTCGCCTGCAACATGATAATCTTGATGCGCGTCAGCACGATGTTGGCACAATCAGCCTGCTTGAAGACCTTATCCTCAAACACGAAAAGATGGCATGGTT
Source organism: Rhizobiaceae bacterium (assembly GCA_051009515.1). GTDB lineage: Bacteria > Pseudomonadota > Alphaproteobacteria > Rhizobiales > Rhizobiaceae > Pseudahrensia. The sequence continues at coordinate 2,354 of JBPCWM010000180.1, forward strand.
TCTTCGTGCTCATATTCAATCCTGAAGCTACTTAGGACCCCGAATCTAATTCCGATTGTGACACTCAGCAAACGCTCTACCGTTCCAGGAGATTTAACTTGATAAAATTCGAAAAAATTGACGATTCAGGCCAACTTGAAATCACCATGAGCGGTGAAGTTAGTGCTCATGATTATGAAACTGTCCTAACGCCAGGGATCGCCGACGCCCTCAGCGAGCATGACTACATTCGTTTGCTCGTTCGATGCGAAGAAGATCTATCCTACGACCCTGGAGGTGCCTGGGCTGACCTGAAACTTGGTCTGAGCCACTGGCGCGGATTTGACCGGGTGGCAATTGTGACGCAGCTCGGCTGGGTTCGTACAACTGTTGGTATGGTAGCTCCATTTGCACCATGCCCCGTCAAAATTTTCGATCCTTCTGAGCAGGAGGATGCGCGCAGGTGGCTAAGTGAATCGCTGGGATCGATACACATCGAGGAATTAAATCCCGGAGTACTGCATGTGAGCTTGATGGGTAAGCTCGATCCTGAAATCTACGAAAGCAAGAATGAGGACATCAATGTCCGTTTGAGAGGCTTGGATCATTTCAACCTATTATTGGACTTGCGTGAGTTTCAGGGCTGGGCAGGTCTGTCTTCGATCTATGCCCATTTGAACTTGATCCGGGAACACTCTGGCAAGCTCAAAAAAGTTTCAATTGTCGGGAACAGTTCTTGGCAGAAGGTCGCGGGACGTATTGGGAAAATGATAGTTGGCGTTGATGCGCAGTTTTTCGATGGTGATCATTTCGCTGATGCAGTTGATTGGATCAAGGAGTAGAAAACTGAAGGCCACTTTGAAGATGCCAGTCGAAAATACAGCTTCGAACCGGAATTTACTTGTCAGGTTCTTCGTAAGTCTTTTCTTCGTTCTGGGCGTAATTATAGCACTAAGCAATCGCGTGGCTGCCCAGGAGAAAGACGCGGCGACAGCAGCAGCTCAGGCTAATAATCCCCCGGCTAACTTCAAGGCTGTCAACGTTCAAAACTGCTATTTTGGAGATATTTCCAGAACAGATC
>JBPCWM010000181.1:0-13352 GCA_051009515.1 Rhizobiaceae bacterium
GGAATGTGCCGACAAGGCCAAGGTGGAGTTTAAGCGAGTCAGGGACGTTGCGGCAGGCGAGCTGGAGGCAGCCTCGTTGTCCCATCCGCTGGCCAGCATGAAAGTTGACGGGTATGATTTTGTCGTACCTCTTTTGTGTGGCGACCATGTCACTGATGATGCGGGTACGGGATTTGTTCACACTGCTCCGGGACATGGCCGTGATGACTTTGAAATCTGGATGGCATCCGGTGCCAGGATCACGGAAGCGGGCGCATCGACGACCATACCGTTCACGGTGGATGATGGTGGTTATTATACCGAAGATGCCCCGGGTTTTACTGGTGCCCGTATCATTGATGACAAGGGCAAAAAGGGCGATGCCAATCAGAAAGTTATCACTGCACTTATTGAAGCGAACAATCTGTTTGCACGTGGCCGATTGAAGCATGAATATCCGCATTCTTGGCGCTCCAAAAAGCCGATCATTTTCCGCAACACGCCCCAATGGTTTGTGCACATGGATCAAGATGGTGTGTCCAATCACGGAACTCTGAGGCAAACGGCATTGCAAGCCATTGACGATACGCGGTTTGTTCCGGCCGCCGGTCAAAACCGGCTGCGCGACATGATCGAAAGGAGACCCGATTGGGTTCTCTCCCGGCAACGGGCCTGGGGTGTGCCGATCTCCGTATTCCGACATCACGAAAGCGGGGAGGTCATTCCCGGCCCAGGGTTTGCCCGTTCCGACGATCTCATGAAGCGGATCAGGGAGACCTATGAGCAGGAAGGCGCAGATGCGTGGTATGCCGATGGTGCAAAACAACGCTTCCTCGACGGATTTGTCGATGATCCTGAGCAATGGGACAAGGTCGACGATATTCTGGATGTGTGGTTCGACTCAGGATCTACACATGCGTTTTGCCTTGAACAGCGTGAAGATCTGAAATGGCCTGCAGATTTGTATCTTGAAGGGTCTGACCAGCACAGGGGCTGGTTTCATTCATCTCTTCTCGAGTCATGCGGTACACGTGGGCGCGCACCGTACGATGCAGTACTTACTCACGGATTCGTGATGGCCGAAGACGGTCGGAAAATGTCGAAATCGCTTGGCAATGTAGTCACGCCGCAGCAAGTGATTCAACAGTCCGGCGCGGACATTCTACGTTTGTGGGTTGTATCAGCAGACTATGCGGAAGACTTGAGGATTGGTCCTGAAATTCTGAAGACTGCAATCGATGCATACCGAAAATTGCGAAATACGTTGCGCTGGATGCTCGGTACACTGACCCATGACAAGGGCGATGTCATTGAATTGGGTGATATGCCGGAGCTCGAACGATTGATACTGCACAGATTATCCGAACTAGATGGTACGGTACGAGAAGGGTATGACGCATTTGATTTCAAGCGCGTCTTTGCCCAACTCAACAATTTCATGAATGTAGAACTATCTGCCTTCTACTTTGATGTCCGCAAGGATGCCTTGTATTGCGATGCTCCGTCTTCGGTTCGACGCAAAGCTTCGTTGTATGTGGTTTCCCATCTGTTCGATTGTCTGACGGCATGGCTTGCTCCTATGTTGTGTTTCACGATGGAGGAAGCCTGGCTCGAACGTCATCCGGAATCCGATTCAGTTCACCTGCGTCAATTCCCAGATATCCCCAAAGAGTGGCGCAATGACGAATTAGCAGCAAAGTGGCACAAGGTTCGTACGGTGCGGCGGGTTGTAACCGGAGCATTGGAAGTGGTTCGTCGACTTGATAAATCCGACCCCGACCATATCGGGTCTTCTCTGGAAGCAGCCCCTGAGGTCTACATTGAAGATGCTCACCTTATGGACGTAGTGCAGGGATTGGACATGGCAGAGATCTGCATCACGTCCGATCTGACACTGATCGCAAAACCGGCCCCGGCAGAGGCTTTCACGTTGGACGATGTTTCGGGAGTTGGTGTGGTGAATTCCAAGGCAATGGGCCGTAAATGTGCCCGCTCCTGGCGAGTTCTGCCAGAAGTGGGCAGTGATCCAATGTATCCGGATATCTCGCTAAGGGATGCTGATGCCATGCGTGAAATTGAAGGGCAAAAGGTGGCTTGAACCGGAGCATATTTTGCAACGCCGAGCCGTTAAGTTCCAAGCAGTTAACCAGGTGTGAATGCGCGCATTCGAGAATGGCCCGCAATGTTGCAAAAATCGTTTCGGGGGAGTAAGACCTTATCGTCGGATTCCCGCCACAATTGTGCGGTTTAAGCCCTTGGGGATAATCTATTTATTCAGGGTTCGGCAACACGGCCCGTGATGGTATGATCTGCAATCGGGTTAGTTGGTCTTGAAGCTAGGAAATGCAATTATGACTGGTCACTCTAAATCAATGCTTAAAACCCTGATTGGACTGTCTTTTATTGCCCTGTTGGCAGGGTGTTCCAGTAGCACATACGGGACCGGAGTGAGTTCCACCAACCAGCTCTACCAGGACGTTTCGGGCATTGTGAGCCTGAGTTCTGATGAGAAAAAGCGGATCAACTACAACTCACGCCCCAAGCTGGTTACGCCGCCATTGGTAGCCGAATTGCCGGCACCTGCAGAAAAAATTGAAGCAGAATCTGCATATTTCCCGGAAGACCCGGAAGTAAAGCGCGCAAGGATGCTTGCTGAACTGGATGAAAAAGATGGTGTGCGCGCCTCGAACAAGGAATTGTCTCCCGAAATCGAGGCAATGCGCGAAGAATCGCGCAAGCGCAATCAATTGCGCTCGCAGCTTGGCAACCAGGATGGCGATTGTTATCTGTGCGACTACTATGAGCGCATGAAGATTGACAATCAGCGGTCTGAGCAAAGAACAGCACAAGTTCAGCAACCAACTATTCCGACACGGAAATATCTCACCCAGCCACCAACGGAATACCGAGTGCCAGCTGAAACTGCTCCAATCGGTGTGATGGGTGAAGAAGAAAATGGAAATGCCGGCGTGCCTAACAAGAAGCAAAAAGGTCTTCTCGACGGCCTTCTTGATCCCATTTTCGGCCAATAGGCCGTTCTAAAGCCCACTCGTGACCAGTCATTCCGGCCACTAAGTTAGTTGTCATATTTTGTTTTGGCCCGAACTGACGGATCTTGCGCTCGCCGCTCGCCTTGGCTCATCTTTTAGCAGCGAAGAAGTTGGACAGGAGCCCGGCGGTTTCTATTTCGCTTAGTCCTGAATAGACTTCCGGTACATGATGGCATGTAGGTTGTTGAAAAAAGCGCACACCGTTGTCGACTGCTCCTCCTTTTTGATCACTGGCCGAATAATAGAGCCTTCTGATCCGGGCGAATGAAATAGCGGATGCACACATAGTGCAGGGCTCCAGGGTGACATACAGATCGCAATCTGGCAGTCGCTGGGAATTCAGTTTGCTGCAGGCCTCGCGAATGGCCAGAATCTCAGCGTGTGCTGTCGGATCGTTCAGTTCCAGGGTCCGGTTTCCCGCTTTTGCCAGTAGAGATTGTTTGTGAACCAGGACGGCTCCGACCGGAACCTCTCCACGATCGGCTGCAATCCTCGCTTCCTCAATGGCCATTTCCATGTAGGTGTCAGTCAAATTGGTCTCCTGCACAAGCGGAAAGAAGATGAAGGTAGATCAATGCTCGCGCAAGATGAAAATGGGTGATAGGAAGCCGCATGAAAGATAAAAAGCAAACATCGTCCTTAGGTAAGTCTGGCCAAAATAGCGAACTTGGGCAGACCGACGAAAAAGCTGAGCGTATTGCCAAGCGGATGGCGCGCGCGGGCCTGTGCTCGCGCAGGGATGCTGAACGCTGGATTTCCGATGGCCGCGTCAAGGTCAATGGCAAGATATTGAAAACTCCGGCATGCCTTGTGACTCCCCAAGATGCCATTCTTGTTGATGGTGAAGTTTTGCCCGGCAAGGAGCGAACACGGCTTTGGTTGTTAAACAAGAAGTCCGGGCTTGTGACCACCAATCGGGATCCGGAGGGGCGCAAAACAGTATTTGAAGCCTTGCCTGAAGAATTGCCGCGCGTACTGTCGGTTGGCCGGTTGGATATAAACACCGAGGGCTTGCTGCTGCTGACAAATGACGGCGGCCTCGCCCGGGCACTGGAATTGCCATCCACTGGTTGGCTGCGCCGGTATCGTGTGCGGGCGTATGGATCGATTACACAAACCGACCTGGATGGACTGAAAGATGGCGTGGCCATTGAAGGCGTACTTTACGGTGCCATTGATGCTGAATTGGAACGTCAGCAGGGCAGCAATGTGTGGCTGACTTTCGCCATGCGAGAAGGCAAAAATCGTGAAGTCAAAAAGGTGCTTGCTTCGCTCGGGTTGGAGGTAAACCGGTTGATTCGCTTGTCCTATGGCCCGTTTCAATTGGGTGACTTGCCTACCGGGCAAGTTAGAGAGGTGCGGGGGCGCACCTTGCGTGATCAGCTGGGTCAGAAGCTCATAGAATTGGCCGGTGCGAATTTCGATTTGCCGCCTCCGCCGCCCTCAACCCGCAAGAAGTCCGCGCCGAGCGAGGGGGCGACAAACAAGAAGCAAAGGCGGGAAAAGGTGGATCCGCTGTCGCGGCTGGATACCAAAAAGCGGGCGCCACACGCCAAAAAGTCGTCAGGAAAATATCCCACGACGCGGGGACCGAAGCGTAATGCGGATCGTCGGCGGTAAATATCGGGGGCGCAGACTGGATGCCCCCAAAAATCAGGCCATTCGTCCGACCACTGACCGAAACCGGGAAACGCTCTTTAATATTTTGCAGCATGGTTGGTGCACTGTTCTGCAGAGCCGGGTGCTCGATCTGTTTGCCGGAACCGGAGCTTTGGGCTTGGAGGCATTGTCGCGCGGTGCAAGCCATGTGCACTTCATGGAAAAAAACCGTCAGGCTGTCGCATTGATCAACCGCAATATTGAGATCCTGGGAGTTGAAGCACAAACAAGCCTGCAGCTTCGCGACGCAACGCGGCCAGGCATTGCACCGGAATCCGAGAAATTTGATCTGGTATTTGCCGATCCGCCCTATGGCAAGCAATTGGGCGAACGAGCAGCATTGGCTTTGGTCGATAACGGCTGGCTCGCCTCGAATGGACTGCTGGTTCTTGAAGAACAGAAATCGAAATTGCCCCCACAGATTGAAGGGTTTGATCTGAGAGACAGGCGTGATCTGGGCGAGACGGCAATTGGATTATTTCAATTTGTCGCATAGTGATGACAAAAAATTAAAGTGCATTGCCTCAATGCTCCCTTATATCGTGGTCTATAGACATTTTTGGCTGTCCAAACCGGACGCATTTCGCAACACAGAAGGTTTCAAATGACATCACGCAGATTACGTTTGAGGATGCTTTGCCTAACCCTCGCTGCAGGGCTTGCTCTGCCTGGCTCGTCTTTGATCCAGTCCAACCCTGTGGCCCATGCTGCCAGCGAGGAACAAAAGGTCGGGCCGGAGATTTCGTCGTTCTTTCTGGACAATGGATTGCAGGTCGTTGTGATTCCCGATCGGCGTGCACCTGTGGTGACCCATATGATCTGGTATAGAGCAGGAGCAGCAGATGAACCTCCCGGAAAGTCCGGGATCGCCCATTATCTGGAGCATCTGATGTTCAAGGGAACGAAAACGGTTGAGAATGGCGGGTTTTCAGCTCGCGTGGCAGCCATTGGCGGACAGGAAAATGCCTTCACTGCCTCAGATTACACGGGATATTTCCAGCGTGTAACCCCATCCGCTCTTGAGGAAATGATGACGCTTGAAGCGGACCGAATGGAAAATCTCGTTCTGACTGAAGCCTTGATCATTCCTGAACGTGATGTGGTGCAGGAAGAACGCAATGCGAGGACAGAAAACAATCCAGGCTCGCTCTTACGCGAAGCGATGGCTGCCGCACTTTATCAAAACCATCCTTATGGCATTCCCATTATCGGATGGCAGCATGAGGTCAACGCGCTCACTAAAGATGATGCGATAGCGTTTTACGACAAGTTCTACACCCCTAACAATGCGATTCTTGTGGTGGCGGGTGATGTGGAAGTAGATGAGGTAAAGGCTCTTGCAGAAAAGACATATGGCAAGGTGAAACGTCGCGCTGAGCCCGGTGTTCGGGTGCGTCCCAAAGAGCCACCCCCACGTGCTGCCCGGCGTGTCGAAATGTCAGACCATCGGGTGCGTACGCCTTCCTTTCAAAGGCTCTATCTGGTTCCCTCCTACAATTCGGATGAGCCGGGCGAAGCGGAGGCCATGGAAGTGCTTGCAGAACTAATCGGTGGAGGCTCGACCAGTCGTCTCTATAAAAGCCTCGTCATAGAGCAAAAACTGGCGACCAATGCTGGTAGCTGGTATCAGGGAGGTGCGCTGGACGATACGTCATTCGGTTTTTATGCTTCCCCCCTTCAGGGTAAGACCCTTGATGAAGTAGAAGACGCAACAGATCGCGAAATTGCCAAGCTTTTGGAAAGCGGTGTCACTGAGCAGGAAATCGAGCGGATCAAGAAGCGCCTGATCAAGCAGGCGATCTTTTCTCAGGACAGCCAGTCTACGCTGGCCCGAATTTATGGCGGGTCTCTGGTACTTGGTGCAACGATTGAAGATATCGCGGCTTGGCCCGACAGAATTCGCGCCGTAACTGTTGAAGATATCAACAAGGTAGCTCGAAAGTATCTGGATATAAGGCGTTCGGTAACCGGACATCTTTTACCGCAAAAGCAGGAAGGGTGAGGGTCATGGCGATGTTTGGATTTGGACTGGCCAGAGTTGCAGTGTCGTCTTTGACAGGAGTGGTTATACTGGCTGTTTCCACAGTCGTGGCTGGCGCCGTGGAGATCAAGAAAGTGACAAGCCCTGGTGGGATAAGTGCGCTTTTGGTAGAAGATTATACTGTACCGCTTATAGCTGTGGCTTATTCCTTCAAGGGAGGAAGCACGCAGGACGATGAGGGCAAGGAAGGCACGTCAAAACTGCTGACCAACACGCTCGATGAAGGTGCAGGCACTATCAAAAGCCAGGACTTTCTGACTCGGCTGGAAGACAATGGAATGTCCTATTCGTTCAATGCCGGATATGACTCCTTTTCAGGGCGCATCAAGACCTTGCGCAGCGACCGTGAAGATGCATTTGAACTGCTGCGCTTGATGTTGAACGAACCGCGGTTTGACGAAGACCCTGTTGGACGCATGAAAGAGTCGCGTCTGAACAGTCTGCGCAGTCAGGAAACCCAACCGCGTTCGATTTCCGCCAAGGCCATGCGCGAAACCATGTTTCCGGGCCATCCCTATAGCCGTCCAGGCGATGGAACTGTTGAGACGATGCAGACGATAACACCTGACGATTTGCACAGTTATGTTGACCGGGTATTTGCGAGAGACAATCTGGTAGTTGGAATTGTCGGTGCGATCAGCGAGGAAGAAGCGGGTGCCATGCTGGACAAAGTGTTTGGCGAGTTGCCGGCCAAAGCCATGCTACGGGAAGTGCCCGAAGTGAAGATCAGTTCCGGTGCAACCAAACACGTTGAACTGGCCGTTCCACAAACCAGCATTTCACTTGCCCTGCCAGGCATCAAGCGCAAAGACCCCGAGTTTTTCGCCGCCTACCTTGTCAATTATGTGCTTGGGGGCGGTTCGTTTTCTTCGCGACTTTATAGTGAGGTTCGTGAAAAGAGAGGATTGGCCTACGGGGTATATTCCTATCTGGGAACATATGATCATGCGGGGTTCTTCGGCAGTGGTTCAGCCACGCGCGCGGATCGAGCTAATCAGACCGTCGATGTGATGTTGGCCGAGATTGCACGCATGGGCACTGAAGGGCCAACAGAAGCCGAGTTGGAAAAAGCCAAGCAGTATATTCGCGGCAGCTATGCAATTGCCAATCTTGATACGTCTGGAAAGATTGCCTCTGTTCTGGTCGCAATTCAGGATGCTGATCTGGGCATAGACTATATCGATCGGCGTTCCAGCTATATCGATGCGGTCACGCTTGAAGATGCCAAGGCGATTGCCGCCAAGTTGTTTGCTGACAAGCCGACGGTTATCACGGTGGGAAAATCCACTGAATGACCAGTCCAACTGTCGCAATTGCATTTGGTGGGGGTGGTGCCAGAGGGCTTGCGCATATCCACGTGATCAAGGCCCTTGAAGACCTGGGCATCACGCCTGTGGCAGTAGCCGGCACGTCCATTGGCTCTATCATTGGCGCCGGTCTTGCCGCGGGCATGACGTCCCAGGAAATGTCGAATTATGCAGTGGACACATTTTCTGACACCGGTGAGGTGTTATCGCGTTTCTGGAGTATGAGACCGGAAAAAATCGGAGACGTGTTTGGTTTTTCCAGTCGGACATTTGGAAGTATTGATCCGGTCAAGGCGCTGCGCGCGTTTGTGCCGGAACAGATCCCCGGCACATTTGATGAGTTGAACATCCCGATGAGCGCGGTCGCTACAGATTTTTACGGACAAGGCGGTGTCGTCTTCGATCAGGGCGATCTATTCGAGGCTCTTGCGGCTTCCTCTGCTCTCCCAGCCGTATTCAAACCAGTGACGCGCAATGGAACAACATTGGTGGATGGAGGAATCGTAAATTCAGTTCCATATGAATTGTTGTTTGGTAAGGCAGACATTGTCATTGCCGTCGATGTTGTTGGAAGGCCAAAACGATCAAAAGGAAATATCCCAACTCGAATTGAGGCATTGTCCGGGGCCAGTCAATTGATGATGCAGGCGACCACGCGTCTGAAGCTTGAGATGAAACCGCCCGACGTTTATATCGCGCCCAATGTTGAAGGCATTGTAGTGCTCGATTTCCTGCGTGTGCGTAGCATTCTGTCCGACACAAGCGGGACTGTGGAACAGGCAAAACAGGCAATTGAAAAAGCGTTGGGATAGCGCGCAATCAATCGCGGTTTCGAGGCTCCACCACAAAACTGGCTGCCTTTCCAGTGGCGAAAGTGGAGTTGGCTGAGGGGGGAAGATTGGGTGCAGGCAAGTTATCGCTGTCTCTTTCGGGCAGTTTATGAATCTGACGAAAAGCCACCAGCACGGCGCCAGCCCCAAATACGACGGCTCCCAGACCCCATGCAACCAGAACTCCGTCCGCTCCATACTGGCTTCCCACCATCACAAAGGGGATGATGCCCAAAGTGGCCCGACCCCAATTGAACGCCGTTGCCAGCATTGGGTAACCCAGATTATTGAACGCGGCATTGGCTACAAACAGTGCTCCGCTGAACAAATAGCTGCCAGCCACAATCAGGCAGAAAACTTCAATCAGGGCGGCGGCTTCGCCAGTAGCGTCAAATGCGAAGATGATCCAGTTGCGGGAGAGGGCCAGAATAGCCCACATGGCCAGGCAGTAGACCAATGTGAAGATGAGGGCATCGCGCATTGTAGAATTCACGCGCCCAAAGGCTTTGGCGCCATAGTTTTGGCTCAAAATCGGACCGACCGAACCGGAAAGTGCAAATATGACACCAAAGGCGACCAGAAGCAGACGCCCGATAATTGCCCATCCGGCGACGGCATCATCGCCAAACTCCGCTATAGTCCTCGTCACATAGGCATTGCCGACGGGTGTCGCCAATTGAGTTGCGATGGCGGGTAGCGCGATTGCAAGAAAGGGCCTTGTGTCCTTTATGGTCAAGTTGAGGTCGAGACGGCCAAGCATATTGTGCACCCGAACCACACCCCAAAGCCCGACAATAACCAAAATGCAGCGTACTAGGACAATGGCAATGGCTGCCCCCGTAATGCCAAGATCAAGCCCGAATATGAGAATTGGATCGAGAACAAGCGCTGCTGCACCACCAGACAAGGTCACATACATGGCTCTTTTTGGGTCTCCCCTGGCTCGCAACAGTGCAGAGAGGCAAATGCCGATACCCATCAACGGAATGGACGGGACTACGATTTGCATAAAGGAAACCGCGAGTTGAAGGGTCTCGCCGCTTGCACCCAACAGGCCAAGAAATGCTGGCAGGCTTGGATACAGGGCGAAGGTCAGAATTATGGTCAGGACAAGGACAAAGAGCAAAGACGACATTGAGCGCCCCCTTGCTTTTTCCAGGTCTTCTGCGCCAAGGGCTCGTCCCACCAAAGCTGCGGTTGCAATGGAAGCACCCACGCAAACGGATATTGTCACGAACATGATTGTTGCTGAATAGCCGATGGCAGCGGCCAACTCCTGTTGGCCCAGAAGCGAGATGTAGAACAGGTTGATCGCATCAACCAGGAAAATTGACACTAGCCCGACCGACGATGTGGCCGTCATCACGATCACATGACGCATGGTGCTGCCAGTTGTGAAGACCGCCTTGGAAGATTGTGGAGCGGGCGTCGCCATCAGTCGCGGAGCACCTCTTCGGTTTCGTCGCTGATCGCCTGACCCTGGTGACGAGGTTGAATCAAGGGTTCCGGCACGGGAGTTGAGTGTAAAGTTTCCCGCCCGGCCATGAAGCCATCTTTCAATTGCAGCCGCAAGCGTTCCCGATCGCGATACCTCACATCATCGACAATCGCCGTGGCATCTTCGCGACTCATTCCAATGCCTTCCAACAGGGCTCTTCCCATGACGAGAGCCGACTCAAAAGTTTCACGGATTTGCCAGACGCCCGGACGTTGTAGCAATTCCAGTGCGTGGCCACGGTCGTAGGAGCGCACATACAGCTTAGCCTGCGGATATGTTTTAGCAATCAGGTCCACAATCTCGTCTGTTGTTTCCTGCTTTTGTGTACATACGGCAACGATGTTGGCTTTTTCGATTCCGGCAGCGCGCAGCACGTCAAGCCGCGTTCCGTCTCCAAAGTAGATGCGAAATCCAAAGCGTTGGGCTTGGCGTATGCGTTCTGCACTGTTGTCGAGAACGGTAACATTGCAGCCACCGGCGAGGAGAGTTTGAGCGGCGATTTGGCCAAGGCGGGAAAACCCAACCATCATGACCCCGGCACCCGCCCCCTCGAAATCTTCGTCCATATGTTCGTCTGCGTCCCGGCGTACCAGAAAGTTTCCAAGCTTCACAGAAAGCGGTGTCAGCGCCATGGAAAGTGTCACACATGCAATCAGCAGCGAAGCGTCTTGTGCCGAAAGAAGTGAAACTCCTACTGCGGCGGAGAACAGGACAAAGGCAAATTCGCCATGTTGAGGCAGGACGAAGGCGACGCGTATACTGTCATTATGTTCAGTGCCGAAAATGCGACAGAGCACATAGATGATCAGAGCCTTTGTGGCCATGGCCGCCGGGACGATGGCTAATATCAGTACGATATTGTCAATGACGATCTGCAGGTTCACAGCCAGTCCTACGGCCATGAAAAACAGACCGAGAAGAATACCTCGAAACGGTTCGATGTCGGCTTCAAGTTCAAGCCGATAGCTCGATTCTGCCAACATGACACCTGCGATAAAGGCACCCATGGCCATCGACAAACCAGCAAATTGCATCAACGTGGCGGAGGCCAGGACGATGAACAATGCAGCCGCTATCATGGCTTCGCGCGCACCAGTCTCTGCGATTAATCCAAACAGAGGGTTGATCGCATATCGGCCCGCCGCAATTAGCGCGACAAGGCAAAATGCAGCAATGGCGAGCTGGATCAACCCTTCATTGGTGAATTCCATTGTACCCGCTGCGAGCAGGGGTACCATGACCAAAAGCGGGGCAATCGAAATATCCTGAAAAAGCAGAATGCTGAATGCCTTTTTGCCGTGTGGCAGCCGGTCCTCGTTGGAGTCTTCCAACAGTTGCAGAGCAAAAGCCGTGGAGGAAAGGGCCAGGCCGAAGCCTACCACAATTGCGGCATTGAGAGGGAAATAGGCAACCCAGGCAGCGATGGTCAGCACAATGCCTGTTACAATCACCTGCGCAGCTCCAAGACCGAAAATCTCGCGTCTCATCTCCCATAGTCGAGACGGATTCAGTTCCAGCCCGATAATGAACAAAAGCAGCACAACACCAAGTTCTGCCACATGCAGAACCTGCTCGCCTTCGGTGATGTAGTTAAGGACCGGACCAAGCAACAACCCGACTGATAGATAGCCTAAGACCGTGCCGAGGCCGATCTTCTTGAACACAGGGGCGGCTATCGCTGCTCCGCCGAGAAGAACAACAGCATCGAGGATCAGATCTGCACCTTCAGCCATGGAGAATCTCGCAATTGCAGTGATCCCATTACCTAGCACGGTTTGGCGGAAAACAAGAAGTGACATTGCAGCATGCACCTTTTTCCTTGTCCGTTCGCGGCTCAATCCTTAAACGAAGATAAACGTCAACCATGGGATCTTCCCTTGCCTGATTCCTTTGATCTGAAATTCCTGCAGGATCGTGCGGCTGCTCTCGTTGAGGCTGCCCGCAAAGCTGGTGCCGATGCCTGTGATGCGGTGGTGGCCGCCAGTCGTGCGACCGGTGTAGATGTGCGGGAAGGTGCGGTGGAAGAATCGGAAGGTGCGGAAAACAATGCATTTTCCCTGCGTGCATTTGTCGGCAAGCGTTCTGCATCCATTTCAGCCAATGCTGCCGGTGATCCTGCCGCCTTGGCAGAGCGGGCCGTGGCCATGGCGAAGGTGTCACCAGAAAACCGGTTTGCCGGCCTTGCAGACAAACACTTGCTGGCCAGGGACATTCCCGATCTGGATCTGTTTGATGACACTCAACCTGATTTTTCGGCCATGAAGGAGTTTGCCCTGCAGTGCGAAGATGCAGCGCTTGCGGTATCGGGTGTTCAAAAGTCCTCTGGCGCGTCCTTCGGGCGAACCCTGGGGGGCAGTGTTTTGGCCACGAGCGAGGGGTTTGTAGGCAGTTTTCAATCCAGCCGGTTTGGCCTATCCGTCTCGGTTGTCGCAGGCGAAGGCACGAGGATGGAGCGCGACTATGATTTTGATAGTCAGCACCATCTGGGCGATTTGCGAAACGCGGTTGATATAGGAACACAGGCTGGAAAACGGGCGATTGCGCGGCTTAATCCAAAACAGGTGAAGACTCAGCAGGCACCGGTCGTGTTCGACCCCCGCGTTGCTCGCGGGTTGCTGTCGCATTTTGCCAGTGCAATAAATGGCACATCGATTGTGCGCAAAACATCTTTTCTCCGGGACTGCATGGAAAAGCCGGTTTTTGGCAATTCAGTTACAATCATTGATGAACCGCAAATCACCCGTGGTATTGCCTCTCGCCCCTTTGACGCCGAAGGTGTGGGTGGTGTAGCGCTGGTACTTGCCAAAAAGGGTGTGTTGCAGAGCTTGCTGCTGGACAGTTCAGTCGCTCGCGAACTGGGGCTGCAGACCAACGGTCGGGCCAGCAGGGCGGGTAGCGGCACATCTCCTGGCAGTACGAATTTGACAATGCAGGCCGGCCCAAGATCGCCGCAAGAAATGATGGATCAGATTCAAACTGGCTTTTATG
>JBPCWM010000182.1:0-8830 GCA_051009515.1 Rhizobiaceae bacterium
GGCCAAGGCTGGGCAGTTACAGGCGTTGAGAACACCACCCTGCATGTCGTCAACTCCGGTCGGATCGCAACAGCAGGTGATGTCGCAATCTCATTTGGACGCGGGACCGATTACCTGAAGCTCTTGGAAGGATCGGTGATAATCGGAGACGTTGACTTCGAAACACCTGACAACGATTTCCTCAGTTTTGGTCCCGGCCTCTCGGCGGCAGTACAGATGCATGATGGTGAAAACGGTCACCGATCGTCGGCCTTCGCCTCTGCGACCGACGCCTCCCAATTAAACGTCACTTCTGCCGCTGGTGCACACGTGGTCGTGAACAACACGGTCTACGCCGCCGATCTGACCGACTATGTCGCCAGAACGCGTGTTCAAAGCCAGATGATCGGCGCAGTCCAGGACGCAACAGCCATGCGTCATGCCAACGGAGAAGGTGGTTGGGCTTCTGGCTTTGGTTCCGGCATGAGAAGCAGTGGTGAAAGCGATTTCGCCGCCTTTGATGCGGCTTTCGGCGGGTTCGTTATCGGTTCGGATCTGGAAAACGGCGGCAGCATGTTCCTGGGTGCAACGTTTGCAACTTCCGAAACAAGCAATGGCTCTGCTTTCGAGACCGACAGCATTGGTGGCTTTGTAGGGATTGATGGTACCCTGCCTGACAGTCAGGTAGGTTATAGTGTTACGATTGGCGCCATGCATAACGAGACCACCCGCCAGGTTGCCGACAATACAATTCGAAGCGACGGGCTTGACGAGAGCTCAGCCAAATACTGGTCCGCCTTTTTCAGTCCGGCAGTCAGTGTTAGTGGTGAATCGATTGATCTTCCAGAGG
Organism: Rhizobiaceae bacterium; assembly: GCA_051009515.1. GTDB lineage: Bacteria > Pseudomonadota > Alphaproteobacteria > Rhizobiales > Rhizobiaceae > Pseudahrensia. The sequence goes on from JBPCWM010000182.1 coordinate 830, forward strand.
CAACGCTTGGAGTGCGTTACGCTGGGTTCTGGCATGACAGCCACAGGTTTGATTTCACTGAGAGCAGCGCGGACCTTTCGGTTGATACAGGGTTCAGTCATTTCATTGAGGCTAGCGCCTCTGATGACATTGCGCTTTCTCCCGAATGGACGCTGACACCAGGCTTGGCGGTTACCTGGTCCGATGCCGGATCACTCGACTTGAATCTGGCTGGCGTACCGATCAGCGCCGACATCCCAGGAGATGAAGTTTCAGGGCGGTTGTTTGTTGCTGCTCGATCCTCCTCCGGCGGTTTCGTCAGTCTATCGGTCACTAAGTTTTTCTCTGACGATGACCCATCATTCAGCGGAGGAGCTGGCTTCAGGTTCTGACTGGAATTGACATCAAGGTTATCCGAGAGACTTCGTCAAACGGTTATGGGTTGTGGCAGCTGTTTGCTCAGTTGCCACAGCCCCCAAAACACCCATCTGGTTCACTGGTGACTAAAAGTCGCCAATCCAGAAAGTGGAGGTATGTGCCTCAGTCGGGGAACACTGCCACCTATGATGCAGCCCCACAACCGCCACCGATGAAGATGAGAAATGCATGCAACATGGGTGGGGTGTAACCGATTGTTTCGTGCCTTTCCACCAGTTCCTGCGGAATCTGGTGATCAAAACGCATGGCCGAAAATACACAGGGTCGAAGCAAGACGGGCAATCTGACCCGATTGACAGCACTCAATAGCCCTCTCTGGGATTGAAGCAGCCGACCTGTCAGCAGCAGAAAAATACTCCTGCAGTGGTTTGTGCGCGCAGACTGGTGTAGCGACAGTAATACAGGGTTTGGGCTTCTGCTGGTGCGTCTTCGAACAGACGTACTGCACAGATATAGAGAAGCCGAGTCTATGACCGAAAAAATCCAGTCAGATTGCCTTGTAATCGGGACTATCGCCACTCCGCAACCTTGCAAAAATGTTGCCAAAACGCTTGGGGACATATCCACCGGAGCAAACTGTGAGCCGACCTTTCACCGACTGAGTTTGCCGCACAGTCTAACTCAGGTCGCATTTACAATTTGCCTGGCGCTGTTTGCTATTCTTGGTGGCCTGCCAATCTCTCATGCTGATGCAGGAGAGTATGTCCGATCATATGGAGGAACTCGGGCCCAAGGCGAAGTGGGGGCACGGCAATGGAAACGGTTTGAAATCGAAGTTGAAGATGATTTCGTTGTGGAAGGCGGTACCATGAGGGTCGATTTAAACCTGTTTGCCTGGAACATTAACGCGATTGACCTCAGGTTGACCGCACCCGATGGTACAAGATGGAAATTTCTGAACAATCAATGCGGCGGCGTCGCGCTGACTTTTGGAGGTCGGGGCTATGATGAATTTGTGCCGCTCGACCCGTCTGACAGTGAAAACACAGCATTTGTGAATGCTAATTATAATCCCAGCCCGGACTGGTATGGATTTTCGGACACTGCATCACATCCTAATTTAGTGGGAAATACTAACAATAATAATCCAACCCTCGGCTTTTGCCGCGACATTTGGCAAAATCCCGACCCCATTACTCCTTGGCCGAATGGTCAGTCCAACCCTGCACACAATCTAAACTTGCCATGGCTTCATTCCAACTCGGGATCTTGGACAAAGCTTCCCCCCAACACATTCCTGGGCAATGTAACCAGCTCCTTTGACGCCAAATACTCGGGCAAACAAAGCGAAGGAACCTGGATTCTGGAAGTTCAAGAGTGGCTCAATCACGAAACTTACCTGCACGCTGCTGGCCCGCGAACCATACCGTTCGTCGAAGACGTCAAATTGACATTCATCACCGAATTGGCCGATCTCTCGATTGAAATGTCCTCTGACAAAACCACGGACATTGTTCCCGGCGACACGGTCACCTACACAATAGATGTAACCAATCTGGGTAGCGCCGATGTCAGTGCAGTCAATACGATTTCCACCCTGGCACTGCCCGCTGGAATGACCCTTGAGTCCACGTCCGGATGCGTCAATGACTCTGCGGTTTCTCTGGACTGCGAATTGGGAGACATTTCCGTGGGTCAGTCTGTGCAATATTCGGTGGTCGCCAGAACAAGCACGGCCGTTGATGCCGACATTGTTTCGACCGCAAGCGTGATTTCTGACACGCTTGAGAGCATCAAATCCAACAACACCACGTCTTCGACAGTTCAAAAGGAAACTGCCCGGGATGTTGCAGAGCGCACTCAACGCGTCATCAAGAACTTTATGGCCCGTCGGGCTGACGTGATTGTCTCAAATGAGGTTGATCTGACCGACCGCCTGACTCAACGTGAGGGCAAAGGCCAGCCGTTGTCTGGATCGTTTGCACTGGCGCCCGGCAATTCACAGGCCAATATCACGATGGAACCGGTAACGCTCGGCCGTCTCTCACTTTGGGGAAAGACAGTCTGGTCAGCGAGCGAGGACGATTCCGCTTCGAACAGCAGCTTCCTTGCCTATTTGGGATTAGACACCTTGATTCGCGAAGATACAGTCATCGGCGTGATGGCACAGATTGATCGCATAACGGAAGAAACCGCCTCAACCTCACAGGATATCAACGGACGTGGATGGCAAATTGAAGGCTACGGTTGGCTTGCAGGACCTTATGTCGTTACACGATTACATCAGAACTTGATATTCGACGGGCGCGCTGCTTATGGCCAATCAAACAATACAGTAGAACCCTATGTTGGCTTGCATTCGGATGATTTCATAACCAACAGGTGGCTGGCCACCGCCCGGCTCAGCGGTGATTTTTACGTTGGAGATTTCAGGATCATGCCTTCGGTTCGCTGGAACTACTTTTCCGAAGAGTCGGAGAACTATATTGATAGTCTGGGCAACCCAATCAGTTCCCAGGATGTTTCATTGGGGCGGGTTACATTTGGTCCGACCATCTCAAGAATGCACAATACTGAAGATGATCGCATATTTGAAACGTCTCTTGGGGTTTTTGGGCTGTGGGACTATGATGGCCACGATTTCGTAGATGTAAATTCCGGCTTCCCCACCGGGTATTCCTCGGGGGATATCCGTGCACGTGTAGAAGCTGGATTTAGACTGTATGACGAACGCGGTTCGTCGATAAAACTGACCGGCCACTATGATGGACTGGGCGTCAATGACTTTGAGGCCTTCGGTGGCTCGGTAAAGTTCTCCGTCCCCTTGGGGGGGGGAGCAGCAACATCAAGCTACATAATGGACGTTTCTGGCTCGGTGGATAGCTCCGGGTCAAATAAATCGCGGGACGCCTCCCGCTAGCAGATTCGGTCAAGATATCACGGAAGGAAAAGCCCGGCGGTTTCGGATGTGGAAGGCGCCGGCTTTTTTCTTTGCTTAACGATCTATTGTAGACATTATCGACGCGCTCAAATAACGCCCCGCTCCCGCCTCAGTTTCTCCCAGTACTCCAGACGTTTTCTCACATCCCGTTCAAAACCGCGATCTGCCGGTTCGTAGAAATTCTGGCGGCCCAATCGCTCTGGAAAATAATCCTGTCCTGAAAAACCATCAGGTTGATCATGGTCGTAGAGATAACCGCTGCCATAGCCTTCGTCTTTCATGAGGCTGGTTGGCGCATTCAATATGTGTTTGGGAGGCGGAAGGGAGCCGGCTTCCTTTGCGGTGCGCATTGCTCCCTTGAATGCGGTGTAGAGTGCGTTGGATTTTGGCGCGGTGGCGAGATAAACGCAGGCCTGAGCGAGTGCGAGTTCACCTTCAGGCGAACCCAGATAGTCATAGGCGTCCTTGGCCGCATTGGCGATCACAAGAGCCTGCGGGTCCGCCATGCCGATATCCTCGCTGGCCATGCGCACCAATCGGCGACCGAGATAAAGCGGATCTTCGCCTGCATCGAACATGCGGGCCAGATAATAGAGCGCTGCATCCGGGTCTGAGCCCCGCACGGCCTTGTGCAAGGCAGAGATCAGGTTGTAATGGCCGTCCTGTCCCTTGTCGTATATGGGCGCCCGCCGCTGCAACACATCCTGCAGGGTCTTGGCGTCAAACACTTCATCAGGCCGTGCGGCACGCCAGCATTCTTCCGCCAGAGTCAAAACAGAACGGCCATCCCCATCTGCCATACGCAGCAAGACCTCACGGGCTTCTTCGTCCAGTGGCAGTGGCTTGTCCAATCGTTCCTCAGCCTTCCTCAACAGGGCCGACAGGCTGTCATGGTCATGGGGTTTGAAAGTCAGAACACGAGCACGGGACAACACCGCTGCATTGAGTTCAAAGGAGGGGTTCTCCGTTGTGGCCCCCACCAGGGTTATTGTGCCATCTTCCATCACTGGAAGAAAAGAATCCTGTTGAGCCCGGTTAAAGCGGTGTATCTCGTCGACAAACAGCAGCGTGCGCATCCCGTTAGAGGCCCGCAGTTTCGCCGCTTCAAACGTCTTTTTCAGATCAGCCACACCTGAAAATATCGCCGATATCTGTTCAAAATGATGATCGCATTCATTGGCCAGCAACCGTGCAACAGTCGTCTTGCCCGTGCCAGGCGGTCCCCAGAATACGAGGCTACCGAGTGTGTTGGAGGCCAGCATGCGGCTTAGGACACCATCAGTTCCAATCAGATGGTCCTGTCCGACAACTTCAGCCAAAGATTTTGGTCTTAACCGGTCTGCAAGCGGTCCACTGGCTGTGTTCGCAGACAGATCCGGTTTTGATGTACCAAACAGATCAGCCATTGGTGAGGTCGTTAACGTACATATTGCTCATATCGTTTGCCGGCCCGCTCAACCACGTAGCGCCAGCCATTGGCGCGTTCACGCACCAACTGATCCAACATCCGCGTATCAGTTATCGGTTGCTCATTGAGCTTAACCAGAATGTCTTTTGGTTGCAGACCAAACCTCGCCGCGGGGCTTCTTCTGTCAACTTCCAGAACGACCACGCCGGTCGAATCAATATCTATTTCATATTCCTGCGCCAGACGCGGTGACAGGTTGGCAACCGTTGCGCCGGTAAAGGGTGCCCTGCCCCCCAGTTTACGAACATCGCGCAGCGGAACTTCCGGCGGCTCTACCAGTTCAAAACCCAGTTGCCTGGTTTCATTGCGCGACAACACCCGCACCGTGATAACCCGCCCAATTCCAGCCGTCGCCAGTCTGTATCCCAATGCATCGACATGAGGAACCGCCTTGCCGTCTATCGCGAGGATCACATTCCCGATCTGCAATCCAGCCTTTTCCGCCGGGCCACCCGGGGTTATGCCGGAAATCAATGCTCCGGTCGGTCGGGCCAGATCCAGAGATTCAGCGATATCGGCAGTGACGGCCTGAAATGCCGCTCCGATCCACGGACGCAAAACGGTATCACTACCTTTGCGCGCACTCTCAAGAACAACTCGCACCATATTGGAAGGCACAGCAAATCCAATGCCGTTGGATCCACCTGAACGGGAAAAAATGGCCGTGTTCACCCCGATCAACCGGCCATCCATGTCCACCAGAGCACCACCGGAGTTACCAGGATTGATCGAGGCGTCGGTTTGCACAAAAAATCCAAAATCATTCACCCCGTTCTGGCTTCTGGCAAGAGCAGAAACAATGCCACTGGTAACTGTTTGTCCGACACCAAAAGGGTTACCAATGGCGAGCACAATATCTCCCACCTGCAGTTCCTCCGAATCCCCCAGTTCGACAGCTGGAAGCTCTTCACCGGGATCGATCATCAAAACGGCCAGATCAGACTTCTTGTCGATCAGCTTGATCTGCGCCTCATACTCGCGACCATCCGACAAGGATATTTTGACCTCATCGGCATTTTCAATGACATGGTGATTGGTGATGATCACCCCATCGGCACCAATAATGACGCCTGATCCAAGGGAACGCGAGATTCTCTGGCGAGGCCGTCCGCCGAAATCACGGCCAAAAAACCGTTCAAAAAAAGGATCACCGGCAAAAGGTGACCGGCGCTGCTGAACCTGACGAGCGGCGTAGACATTGACCACCGCCGGTGCGATGGCTTTCACCAGAGGCGCATAGGAAAAGCGGATCTGCTCACGGCTTTCTGGCACAATTCGAGTTGGAGTCTCTGTTCCCCGCAATTGTGCAGTTTCACTGGCGTATCCGACAATTGGAACAACCAATGCCAACATCACGCCCGCAATCAGTATTTTTACCGGTCCAAGCACGTTTCCATAACACCCATCAAACTCGTTTTGCCTGTATTTAGGGCTCAAACCGGTCCGTGTCCAAGCACAATCGCGCAATTGGCACTGGAATTGTTTACTTCTGCCAAAAAAAACGGCGACCCGTGGCCGCCGCTTTGAATTCTATTGTGGTCGCAATCAGGCGGCTGCGTCAGCTGGCGTGATGCCCTCTTCCGCTTCTTCTGCTTCCAGACGTTCGCGATCAGCTTTGCCCTTGGCGTCTTCGTCACGATCAACCAGTTCGATCAAAGCCATTGGTGCATTGTCTCCATAGCGGAAACCGGCTTTCAGCACACGTGTATATCCTCCGGGGCGCTCTTTGTAGCGCTCTGCCAGGGTGGAAAACAGTTTCTGAACAGTTTCATTGTTCTGCAACTGGGAAACGGCCTGACGGCGAGCATGCAGATCACCACGCTTTCCAAGTGTGATAAGCTTGTCCACTACTGCACGCAGCTCCTTGGCTTTTGGCAGAGTTGTGACGATCTGTTCGTGAGTCAACAAGGCGACCGACATGTTCATGAACATGGCTTTGCGGTGGCTCTGTGTACGGTTGAGCTTGCGCCCTTGTTTACGGTGTCTCATTTTGCCTTCTCCTTCGTGGAAAACCCCGGCCTAGGACTTAAGCCCGGGGATAAGTTAATTAGTATTGATCTTCGTAACGCTTGGCGAGATCTTCAATATTCTCTGGTGGCCAAGCCGGGATTTCCATCCCCAAATGCAGCCCCATAGTCGCAAGCACTTCCTTGATCTCGTTAAGCGACTTGCGGCCAAAGTTTGGCGTGCGCAACATTTCGCCTTCGGTCTTTTGAATGAGATCGCCAATATATACGATATTGTCGTTTTTCAGGCAGTTTGCAGAGCGAACAGACAGTTCCAGTTCATCAACCTTTTTCAACAGAGCCGGGTTGAAGGCCAGTTCTGTAACCTGCTCCTGAACAACCTCTTTCTGAGGCTCTTCGAAGTTCACGAAAATCGACAATTGGTCCTGCAGAATACGCGCTGCAAAGGCAACGGCATCATCAGGATTTACCGAACCATCGGTTTCAACGGTCAGCGTCAGCTTGTCATAGTCAAGCACCTGACCCTCGCGGGTGTTTTCGGTTTTGTAGGAAACTTTGCGAACAGGAGAATAGAGGCTATCGACGGGAATAAGCCCAATGGGAGCATCCTCAGGACGGTTCCGTTCGGCTGCAACATAACCCTTACCGGTGTTGACGGTGAATTCCATACGGATTTCAGCATCCTCATCAAGCGTGCACAGGACCAGTTCGGGATTGAGAATCTCGATATCGCCAACTGTCTGGATATCACCTGCAGTCACCTGACCGGCACCCTCTTTACGCACAACCATGCGTTTGGGACCCTCGCCATCCATTCGGATGGCCAATTCCTTAATGTTCAGAATGATGTCGGTCACATCTTCACGCACGCCGGGAATGGAAGAGAATTCGTGCAGCACACCATCAATCTGAACCGCGGTAACAGCGGCTCCCTGAAGGCTTGAAAGAAGAACACGGCGCAGCGCATTACCAAGAGTAAGGCCAAAGCCGCGCTCCAGCGGTTCTGCAACCATTGTACCTTTGATACCTTGTGTATCGACGTCCAGCTTGGTGGGCTTGATCAGTTCCTGCCAGTTTCTATGGATCATGGAAAAATCCTTCCGAATGAATTGTCGCCATCCAATCGCAACAACAAACGTTTAAGCCCCGCAGGATGGTAGTCGGGGCCGGATATGGTTTTTAGACGCGACGCTGTTTGCGGGCGCGGCAACCATTGTGGGGCACCGACGTCACATCGCGAATGGATGTGATGACGAATCCGATTGACT
>JBPCWM010000183.1:0-7284 GCA_051009515.1 Rhizobiaceae bacterium
GGCGGAACACTTCTTTCAGTGTCAAACCCTCTTCCACAATCTCCGGGATACGGTCAAAGGCTCGCTGCGCATGGCCGCAGATGGTGGCAATGACATTAATCTCGGCTTCAGATTTCACGAATCGCAACGACGTCATGAGCGGTGTTGCGTCGACGAATTGCGTTTTGGTGAGGTCCAGGCGCAGTCTTTGAAAATCGGAATACGGCATGCGCAATTGGCTTTCCCGTCCCATAAGCAAACCGACCCTGGCATAATCCTCCAGCAGAGATTTCAAAATGGATATGCCATCATCGTGCTCATCAGGGGATGACCAGCAATGAATTTCGTCAATCCAGGTCTGTTGCATGAGGGGGGCGCCAATTTCCGGTATCGCGGCAATCGGCTTGCCAATTGCTGGTACGATGACAAACCAGGGCCGCGTTGGTGATTGCCAAAACAGGGTGCGAAACCCGGTAAAATAACGCACTTCCGGTTCAGACATCAAAAACAGTGCGCCAATACCCTGCTGCATCATTGCATCCTGAGCACGTTCGGTACGGGTTTCATATTCGGTAATGTCGAAATCGATCATTCGACACCTTCCGACAGGTAGCACAGGACGGTCGACGACGGTCCCAACCCAATCCCAAACTCACAACCAGGCGCAGCCTTCGGTGACAGGCTCAAAAGTGCTGCAACACCTGCAGCCCCCGACGGAGTGGTATCAATACCCAATTCAGCCAATAAGGCCACGCAGGATTCAACGCGCTCATCGTCAATTGTCAGCAAAAAATCAGCTTCCGTGGCCAGATATTTCAATGCAAGGTGGGAAGGTAACTTGCAGTCCAGCCGGCCCATGGACGATACCGGTCCGCTCGTGTTCACACTGGTTCCGGCCCTAACACTTTCCATCAAAGTCGGTGCAGCACCCGGTTCGACGACGACAATTGTAACACCGTCACCCCATCGTTGTCGGATAACCGCTGTACAGGCTGCTGCCAGCCCGCCCACTCCGGCCTGCAGGAACACATGGGTGGGCGGATTATCCGTCTGATCGGCGACTTCATGTCCCATGATCAGATACCCCTCCATCACATCGCGGGCAGGCTGCGAATATCCGAGCCAGCTGCCATCCGACAACAGGTTCCATCCCTCTTCGGCCGCCATCCTTTTCGACACTTCCATACTCGCTTCATAGTCCGCACCGGCGCGAATGACTTCAGCGCCCTTGTCACGGAGCCTTTGCGCAAACGCTTCCGGCACTGTATCCGCCAGAAGAACAACTGCCTGGGCACCAAAGAGCTTTGCCCCGGCTGCAAGTGACAGCCCATGGTTCCCGGCACTGGCACAAATGAATGTTTCGCCTGTCAAAGCGGTTTCCATGCTCGAAGACGGATTATCTGCAACTTTACTGGCCGCAGCCTTGGCGATTGCAAAGGCCGCTCCCAGCGCCTTGAAACTGCCCAGTCCCATGCGCGTGTCTTCGCGTTTGAGGAAGACCTTGGCCACATGCGCGCGTTTGGCGAGGTCTTCATTTACCTCCAGGCGAGTTGTCATTTTTTGAGGACATTGCTCATAAAGGGCAATGGCTGCACGGGCATCGGTGGCCACTTCACCGGTCGCAAGATTGCTGTAATCGGACAGCCCGGTGCCACGACGCGGGTTTTTGTACAGTTCCACCGACATATTGACCTTTCAGTTGAACAATCTGCCCTCACCCTGCGACATCAAAACACCGAATTTCACCTTAAAGCCAGCGATTTCGGGCTGGTTTGGGTTTCATGACGGCCAAAGCAGACCAAAATCACACCAAATGCGCCAACAGGGATCCAATTTGCCGCATGTGAAGGCACTTGCCTTTTCAACCAGGAAGCCCGACACCATTGTCAATCCACAGGAGCCAGACATGTCTGTAAGCGCATATAGAAATCCAGTTGCTGAAAACAGCACAGTCGATCAGTCAGAGATCGACCATTTTACGTCACTGGCCCGTGAATGGTGGGACCCGACGGGCAAATTCAAGCCTCTGCACAAATTCAATCCGGTAAGACTAGCCTATATTCGAGAAAAATTGTGCGAGCATTTCGCACGTGATCCGAAACAACCAGGTGCACTGAAGGGGTTGCGTTGTCTTGACATCGGGTGCGGCGGTGGACTGCTCAGCGAACCCATGGCACGCATGGGTGCAAGCGTGGTGGGTGCCGATGCCGGTGAGACAAATATCGAAGTGGCCAAACTGCACGCGGCACAATCCGGAGTTGAGGTGGACTACCGCGCAACAACCGCCGAGGAGCTTGCCCAGGCCGGTGAGAAATTCGATATTGTTTTGAACATGGAAGTGGTCGAGCATGTGGCGAATGTCGATTTGTTCATGACCGCATGTGCCGAAATGGTCAAACCCGGTGGTGTAATGATTGTGGCGACCATCAACCGCACCCGCAAGGCACAGGCCCTTGCCATATTCATGGCCGAACAGGTGTTACGCTGGCTGCCTCGCGGAACCCATCAATTTGAAAAACTGGTGCGCCCGGAAGAACTTGAAGCCCCGCTTTCTGCCGATGGGATGCATGTCATTGACCAACTGGGCGTTTTCTACAATCCGGTTACGGACACCTGGAACAGGTCACGGGACATGGACGTGAACTACATGATTATGGCCCATCGCCCGAAGTGATGCGTTGATCCCAGGCCAATGCATGCGTGCAGCGTTCAGGCTTTTGCTGGAGCACGGACCCGAGCTGATTTCAATTGATGTCTTCCGGCAATGTTGGAATGGGGACAATACCCACACCTTCTTCCAGAAGCGCCTCGACCTCCTTGCGGTCGGCTTCGCCATGAATGGTGCGTGCTTCAGTTTCACCATAGTGGATTTTACGGGCTTCTTCGGGAAATTGTCGGCCGACATTTTCCGAGCCGTCAATCAACTTGTCACGCAGGGTTTTTATGTCTGCCGGGCTGATATCAGATAGTGATTGCGCAGCTGACAAGGCCAGCTTTTCTTTCTTTCGGGCAGTAGAGACTGTGGGTGCCATCAGAGACTTCACCACACTGGCAGAATCGCAAAAAGGGCAGGTTACCAAGCCTTTGCTCAACTGAGCATCGAAATCGTCAGACGAGGAGAACCAGCCTTCAAACTCATGATCATGCTCGCAGCATAAATTGAAACTAATCAAGCGACATTCTCCGAATTACTATTCGCCCGGACAATAGAAAATGATCTATTGTTGACCAGATTAGGTATTTTTGCACGAGCCTGTGCAACTTGCAACGTGTCGATCTCTGCAACGGCGGTTCCTGGTTCTTCGCCTTCGACTTCTGCGATCACTTCACCCCAGGGATCAATAATGATCGAATGACCATAAGTTTCGCGCCCATCGGCCAGATCTCCGCCCTGAGCAGCAGCTATCATGAAAGCACCATTTTCAATTGATCTCGATCTCAACAGAGCATGCCAATGGGCCCGCCCCGTTTGCCTTGTAAAGCAGGAGGGTCCTGTAAGGACTTCCACACCCATGCGTGCATAGGTGGTATGAAGTTCAGGAAACCGGCAGTCATAGCAGATAGCAAGGCCAAACAATGCGCCATCAATACTAACCGAAACCCCTTGTGTACCAGGCTGGTATACAGCTGATTCACGCCAGCTTTCCCCGCCGTCCAGGTCCACATCGAACATGTGGATCTTGTCATATTGCGCCAATTGCGATCCATCCGGTCCAAAAAGATAAGCCCGATTAGCGGCCATGCGATCTGCAATCCGGATCGGTGTGGAGCCCAGATGAACGGTGACTTTCAGCTCTCTTGCTAGCCTGGCGGCCGCCGGAGCCACCCTATCGCTCGATTCGTCACAAAGGACTGCAAAAAACGCATCCCTGTCTTGCTGAACAAGACCCGTCATTTCAGGAGTCTGGATGTACGAAGCTCCCTGTTTCGCCGCCTCGCGAATACCCTGCTCCATGGCAATGATATTCTCATCAATATCGGTTCCGGAGCTCATTTGAACAACGGCTGCTCTAAACTTGGCCACAAGATTTCCCTTTCCAGTGCGCGGGCTTTGATGTTTAGCCTTTCAGCAGGCCATCAAGCGCCCCGTTGCGCTCCATCGCCATGAGATCATCACAGCCGCCGACATGAATATCTCCAACAAATATCTGCGGAAATGTAGCCGCACCCTGTGAGCGCTTGATCATTTCCTGGCGCAATTGCGGATCGAACGTCGCGTCATGTTCGGTAATGTCTGCACCTTTTTGCTGCAGCAAATTCTTGGCCGCATTGCAGTAGCCACAAAGCTGGCGCGTGTAGATTGTGACTTCACTCATGGAACACCTGTTGCTGTTGTTTGTTCAATCTGGTGTCAAATATCAGTTGGCGCAACCCCATTAGCAACCCGGGCGAAGGTCAGGCAATCAATTTTTGCCGCTCCTTTTCGACGCAGCGCGCGGGCGCAGGCCTGTAATGTAGCGCCGGTTGTGAGGACATCATCTATCAAAATAACATGTTTTGAATGAATAGTGATCTCCTGATCCGCGGGCACCCGAAACGCACCTTGAACGTTGCGATGCCTTTCAACCGACCTGAGCCCAACCTGCTGGACGGTAGGCCGGATGCGCTGCAACACGTCTGCACGATAATGTAACCCGCACAGTCTGGCGATATGGCGCGCCAGCTCGGCGGACTGGTTGAATTTTCTGCTAATCAAGCGGGTTCGATGGAGCGGGACAGGTACAATGACGCATCGGTCATCCAGCAATTCGCTACCAGCTCGGAGCATCCACCGCGCCATCCAGGGCGCCAGTTCTGTGCGGTCGCTGAATTTCAGGCCATGCACCAGTTTCCTGGCCACATCATCATACAGAACAGCAGCGCGGGCGCGGTCGAACACCGGTGGTTTGGCAATCGCGGAAGCGCTGAGAACCTCATCCCCCATATCGTAGGAAAACGGGCTGCCCAGAATCGCACAATAGGGCTTTTCGATGAATCGGGTTGAAGACCAGCAATCCGCACACAACAGGCCAGACCGGGCAACCGCGCATTCACAGGACAAACACGTGGGTGGAACGATCAGATCTGCCGCCCTGGCAAAGCCGCCTGCACACAGGGATTTAGCCAGATTGTACAAACTCTGATGGTGCAGGGAGGCTGGAAGCATTGAACGGTGGCTCTTCTTGCCCGATAAAGGTAGTGACAATCCCATATCCCACCCCTGAAGCCTAGCGCGAGGTGTCTGCGTGTTCAATCCTGCTCTTCATCGCCTTCGTCTGATGCGGGCACGCAAGAAATTTGTCGCTGGTGATGATTTTCTCATGCACAGGGCCGTTGATGACATTCTTGAGCGGCTTTCAGCCGTGAACATGGAATTCGAGGACGCTGTCCTTCTGTTTGGCCGGACGGATGACATCGCCAGCAAAGTCGCAAGCAATCATCAGATACACCGTTTGGCCCGGATAGAAGAAGAGGGAGAACCGGATCTTGCTCATCAAATCGCCCAACCGGATCAACTCGGCTTGCTCCCAAAAAGCGCCAATCTGGTTATCGCCCCATTGACCCTCCACTGGTCAAACGACCTTCCCGGATCATTGATCCAGATATTGCGGGCACTGAAACCAAACGGACTGTTGCTAGCAAGCCTGCCCGGCCCGGATACATTGTCGGAATTGCGCCAATCCATGTTGCAGGCCGAAAGCGAACTGACCGGTGGTGCGGGAAGGCGAATCGATCCATTTACCGATATCCGTGATGCGGGCGCTCTTTTGCAACGCGCCGGATTTTCAATTCCGGTGGTTGATCAGGAAACTGTGACAGTGCGCTACGACACAGCGCTTGACCTGATCCGCGACTTGCGCCGGTTCGGTGCGACACTGCAGCTTGAGAACAATTCAACACCCCGGCTCAATCGGGCTGTGTTTGCGCGTATGAACGAGATTTATCTGCAGAAATTTTCCGATTCCGATGGGCGCATTCGCGCCACGTTCAGCATGGTTTCCCTGTCAGGCTGGTCACCCCATGAAAGTCAGCAAAAACCGCTCAAGCCTGGTTCCGCGAAGACGCGGCTGGCAGATGCCCTGAAGGTTCAGAAGTTCAAACTCGACGATTAACAATCGCCCTTGCGCGTGCCGTCAGCGTAGATATAGCAGGGTTCGGACGGGTTTTTTTGAATGACGCTTCTGCGGATCGTATAGCGGATTTTACCCGACTCCGCAGTTGGCTGCTGGCCCAACTGTGGCGACACCGAACCCGTTACGGTCGCGTCGATCGGGTTCACACCATCGCCCTGAGGCAGGTTGGCGACATGCTGGGTTCCGCTATCAAGAACCGGAGCCAGAATGAAAGCAGCAACCAGCGCGAGAATGCCAAACAACAGGGCTGATGACAGGGCTCCGCCGCTGGCTAACCGCTCCAGCTGCTCCTGTTCGGCATCGTTACCAGGGGGCATGTCAGCCATTGCATTCGATCCAATCGTTAACGAATTTCCTAAAACTTTAACGATCAGCTCTAAAGAGAAGGTTACCGCCCGGTAAAACTTACCTAGAGGAGTTCCTGAAGCGGTGAAATCAGCGGCAAATCAGCCTCCGGCATTGGGTAATCCCTCAGATTCCCGGCTCTGACCCATTTGAGAACCTGCCCTTCTTTTGCCTGCGCCATGCCCCACCAACGCCGACACACATAAAGCGGCATGAGCAGGTGGAAGTCATCATATTCATGACTGGCGAAGGTCAGGGGTGCCAGACAGGCGATTTTGGTCTCTATGCCCAATTCTTCCTTGAGTTCCCGAATCAGCGATTCTTCAGGAATTTCGTCAGTTTCGACCTTGCCACCCGGAAATTCCCACAGTCCGGCCATGGATTTCCCCTCCGGCCTTTGTGCCAGCAAGATGCGGTCATCTGCAGCGATCAAGGCACAGGCCACAACCAGAACCACTTTCTTGCTCATAAGGACTCCATGAAATTGCTTGGCGCACGCCAATAAGCATAGCGATAGGCTCCACGAAAGCCCTCCGCTTCATAAAGCGCAATTGCCGGTTGATTATCGGCCACGACCTGAAGCCAGGCCCTTTGCGCCCCGCGACTGCGTCCCCACAAGAGAGCTGTACGCACAATCCGCCTGCCGAAACCCCGCCCACGCATTTGCGGGTTTGAAACCACCTCAAACAAACCCACAAGGGCACCAAATCTCACCGCCATTGCCGCGGCCAGCGGCATGCCATGCTCGTCTTCCAGCAGAAACAGACCGACCTCACCTTCGATACGACCTATCAGGTTGAACAAGCCGGATTTAGCGTGTGCGGCGATGCACTCCATGGCGACACAC
>JBPCWM010000184.1:0-27340 GCA_051009515.1 Rhizobiaceae bacterium
GGCTCTGGCTCTGGCTCTGGCTCTGGCTCTGGCTCTGGCTCTGGCTCTGGCTCTGGCTCTGGCTCTGGCTCTGGCTCTGGCTCTGGCTCTGGCTCTGGAGACTTGGAGTCCTGCTCTGCTTCTGCAAGCCGTTTTTGCTCTAATTCACGGGCTTTTTCCGCCTCCGCTTTGGCACGAGCTTGTTTTTCCTTTTCCGCCTGTTCTTCAGCGGCCTGCGCGGCCTGCCTTGCAGCTTCTTCTTCAGCGACCTGTTTCGCTTCGGCCTGCCGCTCTTGCTCTATGCGCGCTGCCTCAGCCTCTTCCCTGGCTTGCCTTTCCCGCGCTTCTCGTTGTTCTGCTTCTTGTTTTTCCTGTTCCGCCTGCGCAGCAGCTTCAGCCTGTCTTGCTTCTTGTTCGGCTGCTTGTGCCGCTTCAGCCGCTTCTGCTGCCGCTTTCGCAGCAGCCTGGTCTTCCTGCTGTTCTTCATCAGCTCGGCTCTTCTTGCCGAACCGGAACAAACGCTTGAAGAAACCTTCTTTCTTTTCTGCCATGTCAGCCCCTATGCAGCTTGTCCGATATCCAATGGTGTAGCTGTCAGGCTGACGCCGTCATGCCCGGAGATCCGCACATCCAGCAGTTTGCCCGGTGCCACGTCCGGGAGTTTGACGGCCGTAAATTGCTCGGTTCGACCAATGCCGTTAGTTTCCATCAACACCCTGGCCACCTGCCCCACCTGGCTGTCGAGATAGGCAGCGAGTACCGCCTTGCCCTTGCTGCGCAATAGCCCGGCACGTTGTTTGATGAGCCGTCCGTTGACGGGCGGCATTTTAGCAGCGGGTGTTCCCGCGCGGGGGCTGAATGGAAATATGTGAAGGTAAGTTAATTTGGCTTCGTCGATGATAGAATGCGTATTGTTAAACATCTCGTCGGTTTCAGTCGGAAACCCGGCAATAATGTCCGCCCCAAACACCACATCGGGCCTCAATTTACGGATATCGTTACAGAACCGAATCGTATCTTCGCGCAAATGACGGCGCTTCATGCGTTTGAGAATCATATTGTCTCCTGACTGAAGGGACAAATGTAGATGCGGCATCAGTCGACGGTCTGTAGAAATCGCTTCAAGCAATGCGCCATCAACTTCGATTGAATCTATTGAGGACAGGCGCAACCTCTTCAAATCACCGTTTTGTTGCAGAATGGATTGCACCAGACGGCCAAGGGACGGTTGCCCTGGAAGATCGGCGCCCCATGATGTCAGGTCCACACCCGTCAGCACAACTTCCTGGTAACCATTGTCCACCAATTGCTGGATCTGGCTGACAACTGCCCCTGCAGGGACAGACCGGGAATTACCCCGACCGAAGGGAATGATACAGAACGTGCAGCGGTGGTCGCATCCGTTTTGTACCTGCACAAAGGCCCGGCTACGCCCTTCAATGGCTTCGACCATGTGCGAAGCCGTCTCTCGCACTTCCATGATGTCATTCACCCGAACCTTTTCGAACTGATTGACACCAAAATCCGGCAATTGCCGATAGGAATGGGCGTGGAGCTTTTCCTCATTGCCCAGAACCAGATCAACCTCGGACATATCTGCAAAAGTATCCGGTTCCGTCTGAGCTGCACATCCTGAAACAATTATTCTGGCGCCAGGCTGTTCGCGACGGGCTCTGCGAATGGCCTGTTTTGCATCGCGCACAGCTCGTGCGGTTACAGCACAGGTATTGATCACCACGGCACCATCCTGCAACTGCCCAAGCCCAGCGGCTTCAGCTTCACGGCGCATGACTTCAGACTCATAGGTGTTCAACCGGCACCCGAAAGTCAGCACATCAAGTTTAGAATCACCGGTCATGAAACCCGCTCCCATGTGCCGGTTTGCGGATCAAAAAATCCGGAAAATTCATGCTCGGCGGCGCCTGTCATTATAATGAAATTATCCGGTCTCCACTCGATTTCCAACATACCGCCCGGCAGGTAGACATTCGACTTGCGACCAACCTTGCCCAACCGGGCAGCACTGACCGCCACGGCACAGGCTGCAGACCCACAGGCCCTGGTCAGCCCCGCACCCCGTTCCCACGTACGCATGGTCAATTCGTGCGGTCCGGTAACTTCGGCGATTGAAACATTGACCCGGTCGGGAAACATTGGGTGATGTTCCAGCATGGGGCCAAACTTGTCCAAAGCATAGGTTGAAACATCCCTGTCGGCCCAGAATACAACATGGGGATTTCCCACATTGACGACAGCAGGCGTGTGCAGAACAGGGCTTCCCAGCGGCCCTACTTCCAGCTCTATTCCTGATGTGTCAGCAAACTCCTCAGAAAGTGGAATTTGATCCCATGCGAAGCGAGGCACACCCATGTTAACGCTGATGGCACCATCATCGCGCAGTTTTGCGGCAAGAGGCTGGCCATCTACTTCAAAGGAAAATGCGTTGCCACCAGTCTGGCCATTCAGCCATTGAACGACACAGCGTGTACCATTTCCACAGGCACCCGACGTCGTGCCATCAGAATTGAAAATTTCAATCCTTGCATCCTTGCCAACCGGCCCGGGATTGTGAACCGCCATGATCTGGTCAAACTTCGTTTGCGGGTCTGCGGCCAGCGCAATTGCGGCCTGTGGAGTAACATGATCGTCACGCGCGCGCATGTCGGCAACGATGATCTCATTGCCAATGCCGTTCATTTTCACAAAGGGTGCGCGTGTATCCATGGGCGCCTATATGGCGCGTCATTCCTCACTCGGCAAGCGGAACATGTTTGCCAGCGTGACGCGGCATCGTGCCATCCAGTCGCGGGTCGGGATATTCTTCATCCTGTCGATCATAGATGACAAAGCCACGCTTGAGGTAGTTTTCCAGTGCAGACCCATGGTCCAACGTGCATGTATCGAGGATCACCGGTAGCTTTGACTGGCCAGCATGGCGAATGGCGCAATTGAGCATGTAACCCCCAAGCCCGAGACCGATATTGCCGGGCAACAAGGCAAAATACTTGATCTCCGTACTGTCAGCAGCGCTGAAATCCACCTCGAAAAAGCCCACTGGCGTACCGGATTTATACAGAACCATGACGTGGGTATCATCTCGCGCCAGAATACTAGCCAGTATTTCATCCGACATGCGGCGGCGATTTCCCCAGACATAGTCTTCCCCGGCTGTGTGATAGAGAAATCGATAAAACGAGATGGTGGGTTGTTCTGCCCGCATGAGGATCAGGTTTTCCAGGGGTGGGGTTCGGGCTTCAACGGCCCAGGGCTCGTCCAGCCGTAAATACCACCGATGCACGGGAATATGCCCTGCAGGCAATCCGGTGCGCTGTTTTTGACGCTTCCACTCCAGTTCGTAGGCTGTTTTGCTCATCGGTCTTACCTTTGTATTCTCAGACTGTGGAGGGTTGCGCGGCAGGCACATCCCATGCCTGACCCGGCCGCAATGCACGAAACAACTCGTCGCTGACATTGTGTCGAAGCCGCGCAGCATCAAGAGCTTCAAGCTGGTCCTCAATGCTCTCATCAGTCAGTTGAAAGGTCCCCCAATGATGGCCAAGAGTGAATTGAGCACCACAAAGACGGTGTCCCTGGACAGCTTCGTCGGGATTTTGATGTTGTGCCCGCATGAAGTCACGCGGTTCATAGGCGCCAAATGGCAGGATGGCGAGACGAAACGCGCCATATTTTTCCCGCGCTGCACGGTAGTTTATACCATCATGAAAACCGGTATCGCCAATATGATAAATATTGCCCGCTGGTCCCTGCACAACGAAAGCGGCCCAAAGTGCGTTGCGCCGATCCCCCAACCCTCGGGCCGACCAGTGGTGCATTGGTTCAAATCCAATGCTGACATCATTTGACAGATCAACACGATCTCCCCAGTCGCCCACCGCGATGCGGAAATTTCCATCGTGATTGTTCAGGATTCGATCATTGCCCAGTGGTGTGATGATCAGCGGATCATGGGCGGTTTTCAAACGTGACAAGGTCGGCAGATCGAGATGGTCATAATGATTGTGCGACAACAGTATCGCATCGATGGGCGGAAGTTTTTCAAATCGTATGCCCGGGTCGTTGACCCTTTTTGGGCCAGCAAAACTAACGGGTGACACCCGGTTTGACCAAACCGGATCGGTCAAGATATTGAGGCCTGCTGTTTGCACCAGAACCGTTGCATGTCCCACATAAGACACGCGCAGATCACTACCTGTCACTCTGACCGGGGGCTTGTCTTCATAAGGTGAAGGATAATGCGCTGGCCATTTTTTCTGACCGTTTCCAAGCTTCCACTTCAACAAGTCGGCAAAACCCTTGGGAGGAACGCCACCAGGATTGTAAAAATTCAATCCATCAAAATGGTCGCTATGTGGTCCGGAATAATACGGATTGCGCGAACGGGCCAAACCTATTGCTCCTGCTCCCGTTGCAGTTCCGCCAGCCAAAAGCAGACCGGTTGCCTTCAGGAAATTTCTTCGTCTCATCCACCTCAACTGTCGTTGTTCAAACGGCAAGTCAAGCCTGAGCTTCAATCGAATTGCAGGAATTCAATAGGGATATCGATCCAGCGCAGAGGAAATATATGCCGGACTATCAGCCGATTCGGATCTCTTCGGCCGGCGCATTGATCGAGGAGACGGCGTCTTCTTGTCGTCTCTGCCCTTGCCCCCGATACTATGAGCCTTGGTCGCATTGCCAACTTTCAGTGCGGGAATATATTTTTCCAGTGTTGCCAAAGTCAACATTGTACTCTCTCTCATTGACTGTTTTGCACCTTGGTGAATGTGTTGATCATCGCTCATCCAAGAAGGTATGACTGTGTGAAAGGACACAAATGTGTTCCTGAGATTACATATTCTTCATATTGTCCGGTGAATTAGGCAATTTGCTCTGGCTCTGCACCACTGGTTGCCGTTGGGTGTTCTGATCTGATCGCGGCCAAAACACTTGACTCTTGGAACATTGCAAGCCATATCGCGCTCACTCGACAAGACTTTATGGTCCATGAGCAACCGACCGGTCCCTCCAACAGGAGCCACCGGAGGTCAACATCCGCCAGCGATATTCGCCCGCGGATGCCCTTTGCGTTTGCGCAATGTGCGTTGGGCGGCGCCCATCGGACCGGATCATTGGAAATGTCGATCCGGAAACACACTCCTGTTGCAACGGCAATTTGGAAAGAGGCGCAATGTTTGAATCTTTATCAGATCGGCTCAGTGGAATATTTGACGGCCTGACTCGTCGCGGCGCGCTGTCGGAAAAAGACGTCTCAACGGCTCTGCGCGAAATCCGGCGCGCGCTTATCGAAGCCGACGTAGCCTTGGATGTCGTGCGCCAATTCACCGAAGCAGTTCGCGAAAAGGCGGTTGGAGCGTCAGTTGTCAAATCGGTCACGCCCGGACAGATGGTCGTCAAGATTGTCCATGACGAACTTGTGGCCATGCTGGGGGAAGAAGATGCACAGATAGATCTGAATGCACCTGCCCCCGTTGCAGTCATGATGGTGGGATTGCAAGGCTCTGGTAAGACCACCTCTACCGGCAAAATCGCCATGCGCATGCGAGACAGGGATCGCAAAAAAGTGCTCATGGCGTCGCTCGATACCAGACGCCCGGCCGCTCAGGAACAATTGCGCCAGCTTGGTGAGCAAACCAAAGTGGACACACTTCCCATCGTCGAAGGTCAGGACCCGGTTCAGATTGCAAAACGCGCCGTTCAGGCCGCAAAGCTGGGCGGGTACGATGTGGTCATTCTCGACACGGCGGGCCGCACCTCGATTGATGAACCGCTAATGGTTGAAATGGCCGATATCAAAGCCGCAGCCAATCCTCACGAAATCCTGCTGGTAGCAGATTCCCTCACCGGGCAGGATGCCGTCAATCTGGCCGAAAATTTTGATTCTCGCGTCGGCATTACAGGCATTGTGCTCACCCGCATCGACGGCGATGGCCGGGGTGGCGCGGCTTTATCCATGCGTGCAGTCACCGGCAAGCCGATAAAATTGCTCGGTGTTGGCGAGAAGATGGATGCGCTGGAGGACTTCTATCCCAAACGCATAGCAGACCGCATCCTTGGCATGGGTGATATCGTCTCTCTGGTTGAGAAGGCTTCACAGACGATTGATGCCGAACAGGCTGAGGCCATGGCCAAGAAGATGCAGAAAGGTCTGTTCGACATGGACGACCTTTCACAACAGCTTGGACAAATGGCCAAAATGGGTGGCATGGGGTCGATCATGAAAATGATGCCGGGGATTGGGA
Source organism: Rhizobiaceae bacterium (assembly GCA_051009515.1). Taxonomy (GTDB): domain Bacteria; phylum Pseudomonadota; class Alphaproteobacteria; order Rhizobiales; family Rhizobiaceae; genus Pseudahrensia. The sequence continues at coordinate 6,240 of JBPCWM010000184.1, forward strand.
AGATGGCCAAACAAATCGAAGCTTCGGGCATTGATGACAACGTGTTCAAGAAGCAACAAGCCATAATTTCATCGATGACGCGCCAGGAACGCCGGACACCCAAACTGCTCAATGCCAGCCGCAAAAAGCGCGTTGCCGCCGGTTCCGGTTCCTCGGTTCAGGAAGTCAATCAACTGATCAAGATGCATCGCCAGATGGCCGATATGATGAAGTCCATGTCCGGCAAGAAGGGCCGCGGCATGATGAGTAAAATGGCCGCGGCCATGGGTCTGCCCGGCGGTGGCGGAATGGGAGGCATGCCCGGTGCAGGAGTTGATCCTCAACAACTTGAGCAGATGGCACGGCAGATGGGAACCGGCGCTCCAAAACTACCCGGCCTAGGTGGACCAAAACTACCAGGTCTCGGCGGCGGCGCTCCTTTCGGGAAAAAGAAATGACAAACAAAACTCCTCACGAACAGCTTATGGCCATGCGGGCCTCCATCGACAATTTCGATGCGGCGCTCATTCATATACTGGCCGAAAGATTTCGCACGACCAAAGAGGTTGGTGCGCTGAAAGCCAGGCATGATCTGCCTCCTTCAGACCCAAAGCGGGAGGGCGAACAGATTGAACGGTTGCGCAAATTGGCAGAGAGCTCCGATCTCGATCCTGATTTTGCTGAAAAATTTCTCGCCTTTGTCATACGTGAAGTAATCCAGCACCACAATCAGGCACGCAGCTGACATGGCTCCAATTCTCCAAACAGAACGGTTGATCCTGCGCGGCTGGAGGTTTGCTGACTTTAGCCACTTTGCCGGTTTCTGGGCGGATCCCGGCCGTACTCGATTTTTCGTCAGCGGTGTACAAAGCGAAGCTCAGTCGTGGCAGGCCTTTTGCGCCATGGCCGGCGAATGGCAGTTGCGCGAGTTCGGCATGTTTGCCATTCAGCAAAAACATTCCGACACTCCTGTCGGTCATGCCGGTATCTGGTATCCACCAGATCTCAGCGAACCGGAATTGGCCTGGAGCCTGTATGTTGGCAATGAAGGCAAAGGCTTTGCTACCGAGGCAGCAGGCAGAGTTATAGAATGGGCCAAATCCAGCTTCAGCTGGGGCCCTCTCATGAGTTTCGTTCATCCCGAAAACACAGCCTCCATCGCAGTCGCTAAAAGACTTGGCGCTGTCCTGGAGAGTGAAACGACCCTGCGAGGCGATCCCAGACTGGTCTTTCGTCACGCACAACCAATTTGACAAAACATTTAACATTCAAGGAAATTCAATTATGGCAACCAAAATCAGACTGGCCCGTGGCGGCTCAAAAAAACGTCCTTTTTATCGCATCGTTGCAGCTGACGTGCGTGCACCGCGCGATGGACGTTTCATCGAAAAGCTCGGCACATACAACCCGTTGCTGGCCAAGGACAATGCAGAACGCATCACCATGAACAAGGAACGTGTTCAGTACTGGCTCGATCAGGGTGCAACGCCTACTGACCGGGTTTTGCGGTTTCTCGATGCCGAAGGCATGATGAAACGCGAAGCGCGTAACAATCCGAACAAAGCCAAGCCAGGCCGCAAGGCGCAGGAGCGTCTTGAAGAAAAAGCTCAAAAAGAAGAAGACGCCAAACAGGCCGCGGCTGAGGCAGAAGAGGCAGCAAATGCTCCTGCTGAAGAATCGGCTGAAGAAGCTGCTGCAGAATAAATTGCAGCTCCAAGAAACGGGCAGGTGGCGTTCGAGATCCGGTCGCCACCTCTTTTGGATACTGGCCCATGAAACTTGATGATCCAGTCCTGATGGCACAAGTCGGAGGGGCCCACGGCATCAAGGGTGAAGTTCGGGTCAGGCCATTCGGCGATGATCCGCTAACTCTTGGCGACTATGGCAAACTACACACTAAAGACGGACGCGCCTTGAAGATAACCCGAATGCGGGTTGCCAAGAACAGCCTTGTCGTCAAGTTCAAAGGCATTAACTTCCGTGATGAGGCACAGGCGCTGAACGGAATAGAGCTATATGTTGACCGCTCCATGTTGCCCAACGACATGGATGAGGATGAATTTTATGTGGCCGACCTGATCGGATGTGTGGCACTTGACGCTGAAGGCAACCAGATCGGGCAGGTCCACGCTGTGCCAAACTTCGGAGCCGGTGATTTAATCGAGTTGACGGTGCCCGGCGCCAGTCAAACCTTGTACGTGGAATTTACCCGCACCAATGTGCCCGACATCGACCTTGATAACCGCAAAATCACAGTAATTTTGCCAAAAGAGGTCAACGAGCGTGACAGCTGAGCAAAAACCTGATTCGATTCATCTATGACTTCCATGATTCTCACCCCACAGGGATCAGGACACCATGCCAAGATTGTTCACTGGAATTGAGATTCCCCAGAGCATCCGCGACACACTTGCATTGAAGCAAAGTGGCCTGCCGAACGTCCGCTGGATCAATCCATCCGACTTTCATCTTACCTTGCGATTTATAGGGGATGTGAATCACGGAACAGCCAACGAGATTGTCGAGATTTTGCACCGGCGAAAGTGGTCAGCTCCATATATTCGCATTGGTGAGTTGAGGAGTTTCGGTGGAAAGAAGCCGACTGCAATCTTCGCCAGTGTCGATGCCGACCCAAACCTGTCGCGGCTGGTACAAAATCAGGAAAACATCATGCAGGGACTTGGCCTGCCACCGGATTCACGTCGCTTTACTCCTCATGTGACCATTGGCCGATGCAAAAACCTGTCACCTGCCGCGTTGGCCCAATATCTTTCCCATAGTGGGTTTGCGGCCCCAAACATGGAATTCACCCCCAACGGGTTCGTGCTTTTTTCTGCACGGGATTCACGGGGCGGCGGCCCTTACAGGGTGGAAGAATCCTGGAAGTTCGACCGCCAGCAAGAACTTGTCACTTGATGAACTGCGACACTCGCGGCTCTTGTTTTATTCACCATTTCCGGTTCACCATATGGTTTTGCATGGAGAGGGATGTTTGATGGCAAAATGTCTTGAACAATCACAGCTGGATACCGCGCTGGTTGAATTGCCAGGGTGGTCACCCGTAGAGGGTAGACCAGCGATCGAAAAATCTTTCGTTTTTGCAAATTTTGTCGAAGCTTTTGGCTTCATGACCCGTTGCGCGCTGGTTGCCGAAAAAATGAACCACCACCCTGAATGGTCCAATGTCTACAAGACTGTAAACGTTACCCTGACCACCCATGATGCGGGTGGTGTCACCAGTCTGGACGTTGATCTCGCGACGAAGATGAATGCGCTGGCCTGATCAACGTTGAAAAAATCATCTATCTGGGTGCCATGCGAATCGCACCATCGAGCCGGATACACGCCGCGTTCAACATTTCATTGGTGCAAATATGCTCAACCAGGTTTGCATATTCGTCGGGGCGCCCGAGCCTGGAAGGAAACGGAACTGATGCCGACAGGGCGCGTACCGCTTCTTCGGGCAGGCCTTCAAAAAGCGGTGTTTTGAACAAGCCGGGTAGAATTGTGTTCACTCGGACACCATCACGCGCAAGATCACGCGCAATTGGTAGGGTCATACCCTTGACCCCACCCTTGGATGAAGCATAGGCGGCCTGCCCGATCTGGCCATCCTCGGCAGCAACAGATGCCGTATTGACGATAACACCACGTTCCCCGTCTTCCGTAACCGGGTCCAGATCCACCATGCCGGAAGCCGCATGGGCAATGCAGTTGAACGTGCCCACAAGGTTGATGGCAATAACCTTGGCGTAAAGCCCCAGATCATGCATGCGCACAACCCCGGTTTCCCGGTCCCTGGATACTGTCTTCATCGGCGGACCGATGCCGGCACAATTGACAAGAATACGTTCCGCGCCCTGGGCCTTGCGCGCTTCAACAAATCCGTTTGCAACACTTTCGGTATCCGACACGTCCACATTGAAGAAATACCCGTTCAGCTCAGCAGCCAGCGACTGACCCGCCTGTTCATTGAGGTCAAACACCGCAACCCTTACACCCTGCGCAGCCAGATTACGTGCGGTGGCTTCCCCCAGCCCGGAAGCGCCTCCAGTTACAATTGCTGCAATATCACTGCTCAGTATCATCTTATCCAGCCCAGGTTTCCTGTGTTGCAAACAGGGATAAATTGGCAATACCTTGCAGGCAAGCATGAACTTTCCCATATCGCTAGACAGGAGGGTCAGGATGGACGAATCCAGAATTGAAAAAATACTGCTTCCGGTACCTCAATCGAGGGTCGAAGCACGAGAAAAGAAGGTCAAAGCCCAGTTCTGGACAAAGCTGCGTGCTTTTGCATCGCGGCTGCCTTTTGCAGAAGATCTGGCCGCGGCCTATTTTTGTGCCATGGATTCCAATACCCCGACAAAGGTTCGAGGCACATTGCTGGCGGCGCTGGCCTATTTCATTTTGCCGACAGATCTTGTGCCGGATTTCTTTGCTGTTGTCGGGTTTTCAGATGACCTGGCCGTGTTCACGGCTGCCATGACGCTTGTTCAGGCCCATGTGACCGATGACCACCGTGAACAGGCCCGACAAGCACTTGGTGACCAACAGGGTGATCAGTTCAACTAGACTTTCAGCAGGACTTTGCCCTTCACATCACGTGCGGCGATCTTGTTAAGGGCAGTTTCGGCCTGTTCCAGCGGAAACACAGAATCTACATGTGGCTTCAGCGTACCATCGGCGAGCCAACCCAGCAGGTCATCGATATTTTGGCGGTTCCCTTTGGGGTCCCGCATTGTGAAAGAACCCCAGAAAACACCGCGCAGGTCCGCACCCTTGAGCAATGGCAAGTTAAGCGGAATTTTAGGAATCGGACCGGAAGCAAAGCCGATCACCAGGAACCGTCCACACCAGGCAATGGCGCGAAACGCAGCTTCGGAGAAGTCGCCGCCAACAGGATCATAAATCACGTCAATTCCACCGGCTCCACCAAGTTCTTTCAAACGGGCTTTCAGATCCTGCGTGGTATAATTCACGACCTCGTCTGCACCGCATTGCGTGCAGAATTCCAGTTTATCATCGCTGGAGGCACAAGCGACCACGCGGGCACCCATGATCTTGCCCAGTTCAACCGCGGCCTGTCCGACACCACCTGAAGCCCCCAAAACAGCCAGTGTTTCGTCTGGCTTCAGTTCACCACGATCCTTTAGCGCATGATAGGAAGTGCCATAGGTGACCATGATGCAGGCAGCAGCTTCATCACTCACCCTATCGGGGATATGGGACAGTACAATTTCAGGGGCCACAACATATTCACGTGCCGTTCCGCCCTGCACATAGCCACAGACACGGTCTCCGGGCACAAATCGTTCAACACCTTCACCAACCGCTTCTACGATACCGGACATTTCAGCTGCGATGGAAAAAGGTCTTGGTGGCTTGATCTGATATTTGTCTTCAATGATCAGACAGTCAAAAAAGTTGAGCGCTGCAACATTCACCCGCACCAGAACTTCGCCACTACCGGCTGTGGGTTTGCCAATATCCTCCACAACCAGGGTGGAAGGAGGGCCGGGCTGTTTGGATAATAGGGCTTTCATGTTGATTCGGTCCGGTATGAAGAATTTGTAGAGAACACTAGTTCCTATTGCCTCGGGGATAAAGCCGCAGTTGACATCCTGTCGTGAGAGGCGTTTGCCTCTCGGCCAAGTCACGTTATAGAGGATTCATGAAAACACGTGGATATTTCGGCATCGGGGCAGAAGGCATTTCCAAACCGATGAATTTTGGTAATCTGGCGCGCACAGCCTACGGCTTTGGTGCCTCCTTTGTCTTCACAGTGACTCCGGGCCGCAGGGTGGAAACACCGGATTCCGATACCCCCAACAGTCAGGACCACATGCCGTGGTTCAATTTTGACAGCATCAAATCCATACAACTGCCGGATGGTTGCCGGCTTGTCGGCGTCGAACTCACCGAAGATGCAATTGAGTTGCCATCCTTTCGGCACCCCACCAGAGCCGCTTATGTGCTGGGGCCGGAGAATGGATCGCTATCTCCCGAACTCTCCGAACGTTGTGAATTCATGGTAAAAATACCAACCCTGTTCTGTCTCAATGTTGCCACAGCCGGCGCGATCATCATGTATGACCGGATCCAGTCCCTTGGTCGTTTCACCGAACGGCCCGTTCGGGCCGGTGGACCACCTGCGGGCATAGAAGGCCCTCACCCCCATCTGCCCAAACATGTCCACGGTCAGTCAAAATACTCCGGGTCAAGCAGACAGCAGGCCACCAAGGGGCGAAACAGACTGACTACCGTGGGACAACGCTATGAGGGCAAAACCAATAATGGTTCGTAATCTTGCCAAAATTTGATGCCACAGCGATCAGAGGTGGAACTGGCGGATGAAATTCGTTAAAAGTCTAATTAAAATTTACCATACCTGTTTAGGCTTTTGTAACGCTAAACCTTGATGGTTAAGCCGATAGGTAAAAAGATCGTTGAATGCAAATTGGTGTTCAACAACGCAGTGGAAAGAATAATGTTCAAGTTGATGCTCAAAAGCCTGATTATTTGTTCAACCGCAATGGTGATTCCTGTCACCGGAGCTTTGGCCCAGACACCAAAGCCAATCAAGCAGCACAAGGCTTGGGGTGCATATACCTACAATGACGCCCGTGCTGGCAAGATTTGCTATATTTTGTCCATACCTACGGTCAAAGAGCCCGCAGACCGTGATCATGGCGACGTCTTCTTTCTGGTCAGCCAGAAACCTGATGGAACCGCAAAATTCGAACCGCAGGTTGAAGTCGGTTATCCGTTGAAAACCGACGCCGGAGTCACTGTCACTGTGGACGGAAAAACATTCAAGATGTTCGTCCAGGGCAATAATGCCTGGATGTCGGACATCAAACAGGAGCCGGAACTGGTCAACGCCATGCGCAATGGGCGGTCCATGAAGGTCTCAGGCGTTTCTACGAGGGGCACCCAGACGAGTTATACCTATTCCCTGTCTGGAGTTACAGCTGCGCTCAAGGAAGTCTCCAACTGTAAGTAGGCTCACTCTTGCGGCCCGGCGAATGCGGGGCCATATAGGCTGCGTCTTTCTGTTCGGAGCCTTGTGCCATGCCGATTTCTATTGATCTTACTGATTCTCAGTCGCGTCGAGAGCTCGCGAATTTGGTGGAATCAGAATCGGACACGTCAAAGATCAATCTGATCGGCCTTGACCGGCCCGAACTGCGCAGCCTGCTGGTGGAAGCAGGAGTGCCGGAGAAACAGGCCCGCATGAGAGCATCCCAGCTTTGGCAGTGGATCTATTGGTACGGTCATCAGGACTTCTCGGCCATGTCCAATATTGCCAAACCGTTGCGGCAAATGCTGGCAGACAAGTTCACCCTCAAACGACCGCAGCTCATCGAAGAGCAAAGTTCCCAGGACGGAACTCGTAAATGGTTATTCCGCTTCCCATCTCGTGGCGCAGGCCAACCGGTTGAGGTTGAAACCGTCTACATTCCCGAATCAGACCGTGGCACGCTGTGCATTTCGTCCCAGGTAGGGTGCACGCTGACCTGTACATTCTGCCACACCGGCACTCAAAAACTGGTGCGGAACCTGACCGCTGAAGAAATCCTCATGCAACTTATCGTGGCTCGCGATCGTTTGGGTGATTTTCCGGACGCGGAAGCAACGGGCGAAGGCTTTGTTCCCGAAGGAAATCGCAAGGTCACCAATATTGTAATGATGGGAATGGGAGAACCGCTCTACAATTTTGAACATGTCAGGAAAGCCCTGCTGATCGCTTCAGACAATGAAGGGCTTTCCCTGTCGAAGCGGCGAATCACCTTATCAACTTCCGGGGTTGTGCCGGGCATTGAAAGAACCGGCTCCGAAATTGGTTGCATGCTGGCCATTTCGCTTCACGCAACACGCGATGAGCTGCGCGATGAAATCGTGCCGATCAATAAAAAGTATCCCATTGCCGCATTGCTGGACGCCTGTCGCGCCTATCCGGGCCTATCCAACGCCAAACGAATCACTTTCGAATATGTAATGCTGAAGGGCGTCAATGATTCGCTGAACGATGCCAAAGAGCTTGTTCAGCTCCTGAAAGGCATTCCGGCCAAAATAAATCTCATTCCGTTCAACCCATGGCCCGGGTCAGCCTATGAATGTTCTGATTGGGAGCAGATTGAAAAATTTGCCGATTTTGTGAATGCCAATGGCTACGCCTCACCGATCCGCACCCCACGTGGCCGCGATATTCTGGCGGCCTGCGGCCAACTCAAATCGGAATCGGAACGGCTTCGAATCAAAGAGCGACAGGCACTGGAAGCAATGCGAGCAATGGTAGGTGGTCATGGTGCCGATGAGGGCGAATGACCCGGATTGTGCTCGCGGTGATCAGGCTTCTAGCGCTGATTTTTTCCTTTCTGATTTCCACTCTGGGTGCAGCAGCATTTCTTGCCTTTGCCCTGTTTTTAGGCGGAGAGACGCAATGGATGCGCAATGATCCTGCTGTGGCAATGGGCTGGCTCGGGTTCACATTTGTGGCCTGGATAGAAATCTGCCAAGCGCTGTTTCTGCCCTTCATCCTGATTGCAGCAATCGCCGAGTTCTCGCGCCAGACATCGTTCCTGTTCAACGTTCTGGCAGGTGGCGGTCTTGCGCTTTTCTATCTTCTGACTGCGCCTTACAGTTTTGATCTTCCTTACAGCCAGCAGGAAACCTGGACCGCCGGCCTTGCTGCAGGTTTCGTCGCGGGCCTCTTCCATTGGCTACTGGCTGGTTTCCGCGCTGGAAGATGGCTGGGTCCGATCCAGCAAACTGAACTATAGTTACACCGCACAGACTTTAGAAAAAACCGATCGATTCACAGCCCACACCGGCCTTGAAATATCTGAGCGGCTGCGCTCTCTTCCAGTCGACCACATGTATGGTACCATCGCCCTGGCATGCGATGTACAATTCATTGCCACGAAACGCCATGTCCATTGGCTTGTGTCCAGTCTCCATAATCGCCTGGTTGTTAAAATCGGGATCCAGCAACACAACGCGATCACTGCTCATACTGGTTACTGCAAGCATCTCAAAGTCTGGAGAAAACTTCGCTATTTGCGCTGGTTGATCCAGGCCGTGCAGGGCAATTGTACTGCCCACTTTGCCTGCCTCAACGTCGACAAGAAACAAGGCTGGCGATTCGTCGTCTACTGCAACAACAATCGAGCTGTCGGCCGTTACCGCCAAACCACCAAGAGCGTGGGGCGTAGAAATTTGACCCTGCAACTTCCGGACCTGCAGATCGATAACGGAAATGGAACAGTCCTCTTCGTTTTCGGTATAGAGAAATCTTTGGTCAGGTGAAATTTCCAGCCGGTGACAATTTGTGGAACCGGTTTCAATCGTATCAACAACCGCGTTATCAGTGGGGTCGACTAAGGCAACAACACCGCTGTTTTCGCAAGTCACATAGATAAGTCCGTCCGGCCCAAGGCGCATTGTATGAGGTGCTTTGAGCGGGCTGATGTCGATATCGCTCAGATGGCGCCGTTCCCTGATATCAATGACAGCGATCTGGTGCCCGGGATTCGGATTGTTTCCATGAATACCGTCACCAAAAACAGGGACGTAAGCGAGTGATCTTTCCGGTAGAAGCAACAACTCGTGAACAGTTTTGGAAAAGCCGCTCAGCTTTGATTCGACTGCCCCTTTTGCCGGATTGAGAAACAGCACCTCACATCCAAATTTATCGACAGCGATGCATCCGTCCAAATTCTCAGTTTGTACTTGCTGGTTGCTGTTCATTAAGATTGTTCCATTCAGCGAGGCCAATAATTTGGAGGAATGACGGCCTGATTTAAACGACCACCTCACCCACCATCATAGAAGCTGCGCAACAACTCCATCGCATCGGGAGCAGATTGCGGACCAATCTGTTCCCAGAATGCGTCGCTGCCAAGATTGGAGAACCCTTCAAAATCCTGCAAATCAGCCTCATCTACATTCTTGAATCCCATGGACCAATCACCGAACATACGGGCATCGATGTCACCTTCTTCCAAAACAATGATCGTGTGATGACGATTGTCATTGGCAATCCGCTTCCACACATCTTCCAGTGCAGTCTCAGGGCCCTCCAGAATTTGCAAGAAATTGCCGCGCCCGAAATCTGGATTGAATCGATAGATCAACAACCCGGAAATTTCGTCCTTTGTATTCCTTGCCCTGCTGTGTTCCAGCAGATCGCTCAGCTCCTTGCTGGCAAATGGCTGCTCTGCCTGGCTCACATAGACAATGAATTTCATGAAAATCGACCTTTCGTCGGTTAAGCGCGAGGCTATATAGTCGCTGCCTGCAGGCTGTCAATGCCGACCTTGGAATACAAGATGCCTATCTTCTGCGCACGGTTTTTACCCGTGGAAATTTCAATCGCTGTACCGATCTTCACTATTCACTTCTCCTGGATGAATTCCCCGTCCCATCAACCGGCAGCATAAAAGAGAAGTCACACCCTTCATCAGCCTGACTTACTTCGCTCACGTAGAGCCGGTCATATCCACGCCGTTCTTCTGGCGGTACAACCGATGGCGACCAGGCGGAGCGACGACGAGACAATTCAGCATCATCAACGAGCAGTTCGATTCGCTTCTCCTTGACTGACAGACGAATGCGGTCACCGTCCTTGACCAAAGCCAACGGACCTCCCACAGCACTTTCAGGGGCTATATGGAGAATGATTGTGCCAAATGCGGTGCCAGACATACGCGCATCTGAAATGCGTACCATGTCCTTGAGGCCACCAGTGCTCAGTTTTTTTGGAATTGGTAGATAACCAGCTTCAGGCATGCCCGATGCACTTTTTGGCCCAGCGTTCTGCAGAACCATGAAGTCGTCTCCTGTAATGTCCAGATCCGGATCATCCACACGGTTCGACAGATCTTCAAGGGACTTGAATACAACCGCACGCCCTTCTTTTTCAAAAAGACTTGAATCGGCGGCAGAGCGTTTAAGGATCGCTCCACGCGGTGCCAGGTTGCCAAACAACGCAACCAGCCCGCCTTGTGGTTCCAGCGGCTCATTCGCCTTGGATATAATCCTGTGATCCACATAGCCGAAGTCGGCTTCCAATCGATCGCCGAGTTTCTCACCAGTCACCGAAATAGTATCAAGATGCAAGAGCGGTTTCAGTTCGCGCAGCACAGCACCCATCCCACCGGCGTAGAAGAAGTCCTCCATATAGTCAGATCCGACGGGTTTCAGATTCACCAGGACCGGTGTCGTATCCGACAATTCGTTAAGACGTTCCAGCGAAACGCGAATGCCTAGACGTCCGGCAATTGCAGTCAGATGAATGATCGCGTTGGTCGAACCTCCCAAAGCCAGCAACACTCGCAGAGCATTTTCTACGGACTTTTCTGTAATAATTTCGCTGGGCCTGATTGGCTTATTGACCATCATCGCAGCGGCAAGGCCTGACGCCTCACCTGCCCGCAGGCGGTCAGCATGAACGGCGGGAATCGCCGCTGTTCCGGGAAGTGACATGCCAAGGGTCTCCGCGATACATGCCATCGTTGAGGCTGTACCCATGACAGCACAAGTTCCAGCTGTGGTTGCCAACCGCCCCTCGATCATATTGATCTCTTCGCTGCTAACTTCATTTGCGCGATACTTGCCCCAAAACCGGCGACAATCCGTGCATGCACCGAGGCGTTCCTCTCCATGCCGTGACGTCATCATGGGACCGGCAACGAGCTGGATCGCCGGAAGATCAGCCGATGCGGCACCCATGAGCTGCGCCGGAACCGTCTTGTCACAACCGCCCATGAGGACAACCGCATCCATGGGTTGCGCCCGGATCATCTCTTCGGTGTCCATGGACATCAGGTTGCGGAATTTCAGACTTGTCGGATTCAGGAACACTTCGCCCAGAGAAATCGTCGGGAATTCGACTGGAAGTCCACCACCCATGAGGACGCCGCGCTTGACGGCATCCAACAGCTCCGGAAAGTTTCTGTGACAATTATTGAAACCCGAAAAGCTGTTGGCGATACCGACGATCGGTCGCTTCAGCATCTCCTGCGAGTATCCCATCGACGAGGCAAATGAGCGACGCAGATAGATTGAAAAATCGCGATCGCCATAATTGGTCAGGCCTCTGGCAAGACCCTGTCCGGTTTCTTCTGACATGTTGCTCATACCGCGAGTTTAATTTTCACGTATTTCGGATCGAGGTAATCATGGATACCCAGTGATCCACCTTCCCGGCCCATACCGCTCTCCTTGACCCCACCGAAAGGCGCCTCTGCGGTTGCAAGCAGCATTTCATTAACGCCGACCATACCGACTTCAAGGTCCTCATAGGCTCGTGTAGCAGTGCTCAGGTTTTTTGAAAAGACATACCCGGCCAACCCAAAAGGAAGCGAGTTTGCCCGTTCCATGACTTCATCGTAATCGGAAAAGGTGGTGATCGGTGCAATCGGCCCAAATGGTTCTTCGTTCATGACCAAGGCATCGTCGGGCACGCGGCCCAGCACAGTGGGTTCAAAGTAATAGCCCTTGTTAAAGCCCGCTGGTGCCTTGCCGCCGGCAAGCAGGTTAGCACCTCGATCAAGCGCGTCTTCCGTCATGGCGCGGATGGTTTCAAGACCACGTTGATTGGCCATCGGGCCAACTTGCACACCTTCATCCAGGCCCGGGCCGATCTTCAGCGATTTGGCGATTTCCGCAAACCGGGATGAAAATTCGTCATAGCTGTTTTCATGGACATAAAAACGGGTTGGAGAAATACACACCTGTCCGCAATTGCGAAACTTTGTGGGCGCGCAAATTTCCGCAGCCTTTTTGGCGTCAAAGTCGTCAAAGATTACAACGGGCCCGTGGCCTCCAAGTTCCATCGAAACCTTCTTCACACCCTCGGCCGCAAGCGACAGGATCTGCTTTCCAACCGGCACCGAGCCAGTCACACTGACCTTGCGGACAATTGGCGAGCGAATAAGCTTCTCGGCAATCTGTCCTGAACTGCCCGTCAGCATGTTGACGACGCCATCAGGAATTCCGGCTTCCTGACAGGCCCGCACCAGCGCTGCGCAACTTGCAGGAGTTTCGCCAGCTGGTTTGATGATGATGGAACAACCTGCGGCCAATGCTGCTGCTATTTTCCGTGCCGGCAGCAGAGCGGGGAAATTCCAGGCAGAAAATGCTGCTACAACACCAACCGGCTGATAGATTACGGCCATGCGACTTTCCGCAGAGCGCGCTTCAATCATCTGGCCATAGATGCGTTTGGTTTCCTCTGAATACCACTCGAACTGATCGGCGGCCGCACCGGTTTCACCCATCGATTCTGCCAGTGGTTTCCCCGTTTCCATCGACATGAGCTGAGCAATTTCGGCCTGATTTTCTCTAAGCAGCTCGGCAACCTTGCGAATTTTCGCAGCGCGATCCCAGGTCCCTGTCCTGCGCCAGATCTTAAACCCTTCGCTCGCTGCGGCCAGTGCCGCATCTATATCTTCGTCCGTGGCGACGGCGATTGTTCCAAGTACGTCTTCACTTGCCGGGTCTGTGACGGGCTTGGTGGCCTTGTCCGAGGCCTGGCGCCAGTCGCCGCTGATAAAAAGATTGAGATCGTGATACATGTGGATTTCCTTATATTGTCGTCACGAGATATTGGTTTTGGACGTCTTCGACCCAGTTGCCCACGTTCCATGAACCATAAGCCCCCATTCCGCCTATCGGGTCACGGCCCGCATAAACCGGAACATGGATCAGTGAGAGTCCTTCATGCGCATATGCTTCCTGTAACGCACTCTCCAGATCCGCTCGCGTTGACCCTCCATTGAGGGCTTTCACACCGCTCACGGCCCCAGCTAAAGCGACATAGTCTACGGTAACACTATCATTGGTTTTAAATTCGTGATCGTACTGGTCGTATTGCAGGCCGGTGATTGCGGCCATGCGACGGTTGTCAAATAAGGCGATCATACCGCGTACTCCATGCTCAACAGCATCGATCAGGATCTGGGGGTTCATCATGAAGGATCCGTCTCCCGTGAAAGCGATGGCATATTTGGGATTGTCAGTGTAAGCACTGCTCAACAGCGCCGATCCGGAAAAACCCATGAAGGAAGCTCCGCTCTCGGTAAATGTCTGGCCGGGAAGATCGTCTTCCACCACCTGAAAACCATTGGCCTGTACATCACCGGCATCAAAAAACTTGATTGCTTCAACGGTGTTTGCAAAACTTGATACAGTGTGGATGGCAGCAGGTTGCGTCAACACTGGCCGCTGCCAGACCTGATCTACCAATGGTGGTGCATGAATCCGAGTTGCCTTGAACTCGATCCATTCTTCTTTTTTTCCGGCGCAGTCGTTCAACCAATCCTGCCGCTGTTTCCGACCCGTTTCAGAGCCAAGTTCGCCAAGCAGCGCCACTATTACCGCGGAAATGTCGCCCGGCAAACAGATGGTGTTGGCATAGTGAGTCAGATCATCAAGATCGCCGTTGATATTCAGCACAGCACGCGCATTGGGATATCCGATACCGGAACAATCGGCTTGACACACTGATCGGCTCCCAATCACGATCACACCCTCGGCGTTTTGCATAGCATGATTACCAGAAATCGATCCTTTGGAGCCTCCAACATGCATGTTGTGCGTGTCGCCATCCTCCAACACGCCCGTTGAACCGGGAGACAACACGACAGGGACACCGGTGGCATGCGCCAGCTTGCGAATGGCCTCATGATGAGCGCGGGTTCCACCCCCCGCCTTAATCATGATGCGGTTGTGTTTGCGCAAGAACTCCACCGCATCCAGGAGATCGTCACGATGTGCGGGAGCAACTGCTGGCAACACGTTGCGGTTGGGAAGGGTAGCCAGATTCACCTGCGTAATTTGCGGCTGCGTGTTGATTGGCAACATGATGAAGAACGGACCCGCCTTGTAGGGATGATGCACACATGATGTGCCACGGCGCAGGCATTCACGCAGACTCCCAGGCGTATGCAATGTGTGTGATTGACCCATAAATGCCGTGATTTTACCAAATACACCCTGCTCCGCCTTTGGCACCTGCTGCATGTTGTAGCCTTCGCCTTGGGTCGTTTCATCGCCATAGATGTGGTAGACGCCAATACCGTTGGAAGCTGCTGCCAGCGATCCGGCCATTGCCTGCAATCCACCCGGACCAATTGACGTGACCACTGCAGGGGTTTCTCCATATACCCAAGCATAGGCGGTAGCGGCGTGGGCCATTTCAACTTCGTTGCGACAATTAATGACCTCAACTGCGCCTTCCTCACTATAGATACGCAGAACCTCACCCAGATCCGTCGAACCATGCCCGAATATTGCAAAGTAGCGGCGAACACCCTGCTTGAGCAGGCCCACTACCAGCGCCTCAGAAAGCGTCAGTTCCAGAATGCCACCGGTGTCGGCATCAAACAGTGCCTCCTCTACAGATGCACCAGCCAGACGCATAGCACGGGAGCGGGTCGCGGCTGCAGGGTTCGTGTCATTTGGGTGGGGTGACTGAAGCACGTGTTTGCTCCTTTTCTTGTTCAGAATTAGGTGTCTCCCGGATCGCACGCAGCACCTGGGCGCCAACGATCAGAACGGCAAGGCCCAGAAAGAAAATGCCGGGCAGGGTTGAGACAAAGACAGTTGGCGATCCCTCCGACAGGATCAGTGCAGTCCGAAACTCGCGCTCGATGGCGGGGCCAAGGACAAGACCAAGGATGATGGGGGTCAGCGGAATGCGCACCCGCGTCAATCCAAAGGCCAGCGCACCGAGGACAGCGACCGAGACGACGTCGAACACCGAATTGCGGATTGCGAAAGCCCCGTAGGAGCACATCACAATGATTCCCACGGCCAGAAAATGCGCAGGAATCCTCAGCACCTGTACAAAGAAACGAATGCCCACAAGCTGGATCGCCACCACCGCAATATAGGCCAGAATAATGGCAATGTAGATCTGGTAGATTTCACCGGGGTTCATCAAGAACAGCATTGGCCCCGGAACCAGACCGTGGATCAGAAGGCCAGAAAGTAGAATCGCGGTGGCCGGATCTCCAGGTATGCCCAACGATAGCAGCGGGATCATTGCGCCGCCGGTGACAGCGTTGTTTGCCGTCTCGGGCGCAACTACACCGGCCATCTCACCCTTGCCGAACCGTTCCGGGTGTTTGGACGACTTGCGCGCATGGGCATAAGCCAGGAAAGCCGCGATCGGCCCTCCGGTGCCCGGGATCGCGCCAATGCCCGTGCCCAGCAAGGCGCAACGCAACATCAGCCAGAAGTCACGGGCAATGCCGCGGAAAGTTGGCAATTCGGCACGCACATTCGTCACCCTTGCCGATCGGTTTTTGTTCTCAGCGTAATATTGTACGAAGGCTTCGATCACATGCGGCACCGCGAAAAGCGCGATCATGGCGACCAACAGGCTTACCCCTTGTTGCATGACCACGGTTCCGAAGGTCATACGCTGGATACCCGACATCTCATCGATTCCAACCGTCATCACCAGAAGACCTAGCACGCCTGCGATAAGCCCCTTGATCAGGGAGCCCTGCGCAAGGCCACAAATTGTGGAAAGCCCGAAGACGAGAAGTCCGAAAGTCTCAGCCGGACCGAATTTAAGAGCGAGCTTTGCAACCAGATCAACCGACATCACCATGACGATCAGACTGACGATACCGCCAAAGGCTGAGGCAACAACTGCAGTGCCCAGCGCCAGAGATGCGCTGCCACGTCGCGTCAGTTGGTAGCCATCCAGAACGGTTGCAGCAGCCGATGGGGTTCCGGGTATGCCCAACAAAATGGCTGAGACCGAACCGCCGGTCATTCCCCCAATATAAGTGCCCAGCAAGAGCGCGATGGCTGGTGCCGTGTCCAGCGAAAAGGACATCGGCACCACCAGCGCCATGGCGACCGTGAAGGTCAGCCCGGGAATCGCTCCAAAGACTACACCCAGAAGGCAACCCGACAGCACCGCGATAATCGACGCAGGGCTTAGGGCGATCTGAGCTGCGGTCAGCAAAAGGTCCATAATGAGTTATCCCTTGTGCAAGACCCGGTCCCCGAGGGACCCGGGTTTGGCTTTAGAAGAGCGTGATCCAGGTGCCCGGTGGCATGTAGGCACCCAGAATCTGGCCAAAGGCCACCCAGGCCCCGAAGGCAATGCCCAGCGCCATACCGATAACAAACAGCGGCCGCCGCTCTCCCAAGACGAAGATCAGTGTGCCTGCCACCGTTATGACAGTGGCAGGCACAAAACCAATCTTCTGCATCAGGAAACCGTAGACTGCGATGATCCCGCAGACAGTTGCGACCATAAGGAGCCGAAATCCCCTGGAAACCGTTGTCTCCGTAGCGTACTCGTAGTCGTCCGATGTGTAGTAGGTGCCGCGCAGCCCGTTGACCAGCAAAAGCCCCGAAAGAACCGCCAATGCGACACCAAGCCAGAGCGGAAATGCGCGCGGTCCAACACCTTCATCTACAGGAACGGTCGACCAGACCACGCCCACCCAGAGGATCGAAAAGATCATCAGCAGGCTCCCCGCCAGGATGTCCTGGCGGCGTTCGGACTGGTCTGGTCTGTCGGTCATGGCCTTACTGCTTCTTCAGACCGAGACCATCCATAAGTTCGCTGATCTTCGCGTCGTCGCGCGCGATCACCTCACCAAAAGCAGCGTGATCTGCAAAGTCGATCTCAAAGCCCACCGTTTTCGCCGCGGACTTGAACTCCTCCGTTTCGCTCGCCGCGCGGGCAGCGGCTTCAAGCTTCATGACCACATCTTCGGGCGTGCCTGCTGGGGCGGCCAGGCCGCGCCACATCACGATGTCCATGTCACCCGCTCCACTTTCAGCGCAGGTCGGAACATCCGGAAGTGCTGCAATGCGGTCAGCCGAAGTCACGCAGAGAATGCGCAACGTGCCGGCTTTGTGGTGCGAAATAAACTGGCCCGGCCACTGCACGGCGGCATCCAGGCGGCCAGCGAGCAGCTCAACTGGTGCTTTTCCGCGGTCATAAGGTACATGCGTCGCCATATCCGAGAGCCCGACAGAGGCCAGAACCGCTTCGGTTGTCAGATGCGTGAAAGATCCCTTGCCGGAAGCTCCGATTTTCAGCTTGTTACCTGAACCCTTAATAGCTTTGGCCATGTCAGAGAGGGTCTTCCAGCCAGTGTCAGCGCGCACGGCAACCGCAGGCACCTCAACACTGACTTTGGCAATCGGTGCAAAAGCCGAGTGGTCAAAATCAATCTTGCCACCGCGATATCCGGTAATGATGGAGTTTGAGTTCCAAACAATATTATAGCCGTCCGCCGCAGTTCCATGTACATATTGGTAGCCGACCGAACCGCCGCCACCGGCACGCGAGACTGGCACAACCTTCTCATCCAGTTGCTTGGACATCAGATCGGCCAGAAGCTGACCAATGGTTTGCGCGGTGCCACCGAAGAGCACGGTCATCTCGACCGCTTTTTCCGGGAATTCTGCCTTGGCCGGTCCCGAGACCGCCAAAGCCATGGCCGCGGATAGCGCGACGGATGCAAAAACTTTAGTTTTCATAATTATTCCTCCTGATTTTATGCCGCTCATTCGCGGCGGTATGCAGCCTTGAGGGCTGCTATTTATCAAGGTGGCAGAGCTCCTCCCGCCACCTCTATTGTTCATTCGGTGCGCTGCGACAGCGCCCATGCATCCCGGATCACGCGCTTTGCGTTGGCCAAAATGACTTCAGAAACTTCTCCCGCCAGTACCGGACGCACCTCGGCACTGACCACCGGGCGCTCAGGTTTGTCAAAGAACCCAGCCTTTCTGAGTTCGCGGAAGAAAGTGACCACCTCAGGCGTATCCGTCTCACCTCCGGGAATGCCGAAGCGCGGCTGAATATCGCCATAGGCCGGATGTGACTTGTCCCGGAAATGGCAGTTGCCAAGGTGAACGGCATCCAGCCACTCCGAGAGCATCGGGATCGATTCTTCAGGCTTTTCGTCAAGCAACGGGAAATGGCTTAGATCGGTCAGAATTCCGAATTCCGGATAGTCGGGACGGATCACCTTGGCGATATCCACCGCATCGGGCGCCGGACCGATCAGATTCTTCTTGTCGACGCCGCGATCGAAAATCTTCAGCGTGAACTTCATCCCGTCCTTGTCTTCGCGGGCATAGTCCAGGATCTGGTGCAGCGAGTCGATCAAGAGTTTCTTTGCTTCTTCCCTCTTCTCGTCACCCGGATCCTTGCCTGCAATCAGCCGAACCACCTCAGCTCCTAGCTGCCGAGCCTCATCTACCGAGCTTTTGACGGCCTCGACCGCCTTCATCCGCTCGCCCTTGTCAAAATGATTCAGGTTGAACTTGTTCGACAGCACCTTGGGCTGGGTTGCATACGCCACCGATAGATGGCTCTGATCCAACAGGTGACGCGCGGTATTGCGCACCCGGAAATCTTTCATCCAGCCCACTTCGACGGCGGTCCAGAAGTCATCGGCACAGATTTTCTCCAACGTCTCGACGATGGGTCCAGCACCTGTCTCAATGCCTGGGAAGGCCTTGAAATGAACAATGCCGACCCGCATCGCGCTGTACATCGAAGTTTCCATTTTTGTTCGTTCCTCCTGTTGTCGTACTTCCCACTATCGCTCTGGGATTTGGGGTCTTGGCCGGGACTATCCTATGCCGCAACCGTTTGTCTTGTGATTTTCGGTTTCAAAGCCGCATCATCCGGATTACGCAAAGCCTGCATGATTTTCTCCGGCGACGCTGGCAAAGTTTTGATTCGAACTCCGATTGCATCATAAATCGCGTTCATGATTGCAGGTGCAGTGGGCACCAATGCCGGTTCGCCAATGCCCTTCGCACGCAGCGGACTCTTGGGGTCGGGATCCTCTACAATGGTGCAGTTAATCTGGGGAATATCCAGTGATGTCGGAAGGATATACTTGGCGAAACCATGAGTGATGGCATGGCCTTCTTCAGTAATGTATTCCTCCATTAAGGCCTGGCCGAGCCCTTGCACCACTCCACCTTCGATCTGTCCCTCAACGCCTCGTGGATTGATAGCTCGTCCGACATCGTGGGCGGCCCATATGCCGAGCACCTGCACTTCGCCGGTCCATGTATCCACCTCAACCTCGGCGACCTGCGTACCAAAGACATAGGCCTGCCATGGACTGCCTGACCCATCCTCCGGGTCAAGGCCAGTGCCGTGCGCTGTGAAGGATGCAGAGCCGACCGGAACCACGCCGCGAGCCTTGCAGGCAGCAACTGCGTCCTCCATCGACATGCGCAGATTGGTGTCATGCGCCCATATCTCACCATCAAACGCATTCAAACTGTCAACAGGGACATCCCATAGATTTGCAATCTGCTCAAACAGTACATTACGGGCTTCACGGGAAGCCAGAGCAACAGAATTGCCAATCATATAGGTCTGCCGGGTTGCGCCGGCATGAGCGGCTTCCGGCGAGCGGGCTGTATCATTGTCCCCGATTGTGATGTCTTGCGGACGAATTCCCATTTCGTCAGCGGCAACCTGCGCCAGGACTGTTAAAATTCCTTCCCCGATTTCGGTAACGCCAGTAACAATCTTGCCGGTGCCGCCATCATCCAGCTCTGCCCATGCACCCGCCCGGTCGATAGTTGCTGTCCGCGCAATGCCATACCAACTGGCGGCCATCCCACGGCCTCGTTTCAACCTGCTCATTATGCCACCCTCTCTTCGGATTCGACCGCTTGCGTACCACTCTTGATGCGCGCGCCCAGCGTGCATGGCTTACGTGTATCGGGACCGCCCAAATCCGAACGTTCTGCCCCACGGACACGCGGCGCACCGCTTTCCCAGCGCGAAGACTGTTCGGCAGCATCGAGAACACGGTCAAGGGAGGCGGTGTCGAGCCGCTGTTGGGTATGCGTGCTGGCTCCGATTTTCATCATATTGATACGACGTAACTCAAAGGGGTCCATATTGAGCGCTTCAGCCGCCATATCCATCATGCTCTCGGTAGCAAATTGAGCCTGCATTCCACCAAATGTGCGAAAGGCACCAGATGGTGTGTTGTTGGTATAGACTGCCCTTGTATCAACACTTAGATTGTCAACTTCATAGGGGCCGCATGACAGGATGGCTGCCTTGCGCATGACACCCTCACTCGACATCCCATAGG
>JBPCWM010000185.1:0-4415 GCA_051009515.1 Rhizobiaceae bacterium
TGAAATATCCGTCAACGGCAGGCACTGCCCCCAGTGTGGCCCCCACCACTGGCTCTGCAATGAAGGCCATGACCGTCCCAACACCAACCCGCTGGATTTCAGCCTCCAGCTCATTCGCTACCCGCTGGCCGTAGTCGAAAGCAGTCTCGTTTTCTGCGCGCCCACGGTATTCAAAACAAGCAGAGATGTGGCTGCTTTCCATGAGCAGGGGTGCAAATTGCGCACGCCGCCATTCATTGCCACCCACCGCCAATGCCCCAAGTGTATTGCCATGGTAACTCTGCTTACGCGCAATAATCCGGTTGCGTTGAGGCTCACCCCGTTCAACAAAATATTGTCGGGCCAGTTTAAGCCCAGCTTCAACCGCTTCTGAACCTCCAGAAACAAAATAGGCCTTGTCCAAAGGCGATGGGGCCTGCTGAATCAACAAATCTGCAAGCTTCTCTGCTGGTTCGGACGTGAAGAAGCCGGTATGGGCAAAGGCCACCTTGTCGAGTTGGTCCTTTATCGCAGCTGTCACCTCTGCATCGCCATGTCCAAGGCATGACACTGCTGCTCCACCAGAGCCATCAAAATATTTCCGGCCCTGACTGTCGATCAGGTAGCAACCGTTTCCGCCTGCCACCATTGGCATGCTTACAGCCCCGGCCCGCCCAAACAAATGGCTCATTAATCATATCCTATGCAGGCTGCTGCTCACGGCGGCGACGTTGGAGAAAAAACACGCCTGCCAGCAAGATGAAGGCTGGAATGTAAAACACTTCCTTCGGCATCCGCTCAGCTTCAGATCGCACCCGCGAAACAACAACAGGATCATCGCCATAGAAATCAAACAGCTTGCCGATCTTTTCAAAAAATGGAGTTTGTGGAAGGGGCTCGTCAATCTTCGCCATTCCATCTTCAACGCTGACCGTCAGGCCCGTTGCCTCAAGGCGTTCAATGGCTTCTTTGCGGTCACCCAGCGGCACCAATATGGTTGTTGATGTCACTTCTCCTGTATCGAAATCCGGTCCGCTGACAACGAATGTCAAAACTCCGTTGTCGGGCACATCGCCAACGACCTCAAAGATCTTGGTTGGTTCAGCATCCACATAGGGCGGTGAAATCTGATCTAGCCAATATCCCGGTCTGAACAGGGTAAAGGCAACAAGCAATAGCAGCGCGGATTCCCAAATCTTGTTGCGCACAAGCCAGAATCCCTGCGTCGCCGAGGCGAATAAAAGCATAGCTATCACCGCCACAAAGAAAACAATGATTGCCTTCGTCCAATGGACATCGATCAGCAGGAGTTCCGTGTTGAAAATGAACAGAAACGGTAACAGCGCCGTTCGAATATCATAGGCAAACCCTTGAATACCTGTCTTGATGGGATCACCACCGGATATGGCAGCAGCAGCAAAAGCGGCCAACCCGACCGGTGGTGTATCATCGGCCAGAATGCCGAAATAGAAGACGAAAAGATGCACCGCAATCAGCGGGATGATCAAACCACTCTTGGCGGCAAGCGCAAGAATGACAGGTGCCATCAGCGAAGACACAACGATATAGTTGGCCGTTGTGGGCAGGCCCATACCCAGGATGAGGCTCATCACTGCAACCAGCAGCAGCATGATCATCAAATTGCCACCAGACAGAAATTCAACAAGTTCTCCCACCACTTGATGGGCACCGGTCAGGGAAATCGTTCCAACGATAATGCCAGCGGCCCCGGTTGCCACGCTGATCCCGATCATATTGCGTGACCCGGCAATCATGCCTTCCAGCCATTCGGAGAATCCGCGCTTGCAAGCCTCAGTGAGATTACCAGTCCCGCGCATCATCGCCTTGAGAGGATGCTGTGTAAGTGCAACTGTAATCATCGCGATTGTTGCCCAGAAAGCCGACAATCCCGGCGACAGGCGTTCAACAATGATACACCAGATCAAGATGATTATCGGCAGTATGTAATACAGACCCGTGATCGCTGTTGCGCCTGCACGCGGCAGTTCGAGGATCGGTGCGTCTGGCGGATCAACCTGCAGATCATCATGACGGGATGCGAACCACAAAAGAACCAGGTAAGCGACGGAGCAAAGCAAAATTACAATCGGAAATGCAATTGAGGGCAGCGCCACTTTGATCCAGCCCAGACCAAAATAAACCGCCATACCCAGCAGAGCGATGCCGATAAATCCACCAAGAAACCCGATCAGCTTGCCGGAAAAGGTCATTGTCGAGGTCGGTTTCTTTAACCCCTGAAGACCCATTTTCATCGCTTCCAGATGGACGATATAAACCAAAGCAATATAGGACACCAATGCCGGAACAAGCGCATGTTTGATGATCTCGGTATAGCTCACACCAGTGAATTCCGAAATCAAGAAGGCTGCCGCGCCCATGACGGGTGGTGTGAGCTGGCCATTTGTTGATGAAGCAACCTCCACCGCCCCGGCCTTTTCTGCAGAAAAGCCTGTGCGCTTCATCAACGGGATTGTGAAAGTTCCTGTTGTAACGGTGTTAGCAATGGATGAACCGGAATAAAGACCGCTCATAGCCGAGGCAACAACCGCCGCCTTTGCAGGTCCGCCACGGAAATGGCCAAGCAGTGCAAATGAAATCTTGATGAAATAATTGCCTGCTCCTGCCTTCTCCAGAATCGAGCCGAACAGGACGAAAAGGAAGATCAACGAAGCAGAAACACCGAGTGCGACCCCAAAAACCCCTTCTCCCTGCATCCAGAAGTGCCACATGGCCTTGCCGTATGACGCGCCCTTCCACTGCATGGCATCGGGCAACCAGCGCGCATCTCCGAAGAAAACATATAGGACAAAACAGCCTGCAACGATCATCAACGGCAGGCCAAGTACGCGATATACGGTGATGAAGAGAATTATCATCCCTACCGTCGACACCACCAGATCTCCGGTTGTCGGCAGTCCGGCACGCAGTGCGATTTCATTACGAAACCAGACGATATAGAGGCAGCTTAGAACGCCAAGCGCCGCCAATACCCAGTCATACCAAGGTATGCGATCAGTACTGTCCCCCTTGAAGAGAGGGAAAGCCAGTGCTGCCAACAACAGTCCGAAAGACAGATGGAAAAGACGCGCGTTGGAATTGGTAACAACACCAAAACCTATGGTCTCTTGCACCAGGAACGGGACGTTTGAGGCAATGTAGAGCTGGAACAAAGCCCAAATCAGGGCAATCCAGAAGATCAGCTTGGCTTCCCAACCGGATGGTTTTCTGCCTCCCGTGTCGGTGGCGGTGAACTTGTCAAGATCTTCCCCCGCTGCGTTTTCCCCTGCCGCGCTCATGGCCTCTCTCCCAGCTGACTATGTATCGGGCACTTGTGTGCCTCTTTAGTTCTGCTCGTGCCTGTCAGGTTACGAGCGCAACCGGGGGCGGACACATCCGCCCCCGCCGATTTTCACTACCGCATGGCTTACATCCAGCCTTTTTCCTTGTAGTATTTGACGGCACCGTCATGCAGCGGAGCGGAAAGAGAATCCTTGATCATCTCTTCCGGCTTGAGGTTGGCAAAGGCTGGGTGCAGTTTCTTGAACTGGTCAAAATTTTCAAACACAGCCTTCACAACCACATAAACGGTGTCGGCAGGCACGTCCGAGCTGGAGACAAAAGTTGCGCCAACACCAAAGGTCTGCACGTCTTCCTTGTTGTTGTACATCCCGGCAGGAATGGTGGCCTTGCGGTAGAAAGAATTGTCTTCAACAAGCTTGTCGATGGCTGGCCCGACTACATCCACGAGATGTGCATCACAGCTGGCCAGAGATTCCTGAGTCAAGGCTGAAGGATGACCAACCAACCAGAAATAGGCGTCGATCTTGCCGTCGCAAACAGCCTGACCGGTTTCTGCAGACTTCATTTCAGCCGCCAGTTTGAGATCGGAGCGCGACCACCCCAACGCTTCCTCAATCACTTCCCAAGTCCCGCGAGTACCGGAACCTGGATTGCCGATATTCATGCGCTTGCCCTTGACATCTGCCAGGGTTTTGATGCCAGACGCATCACTTGCGATCACCGTTACTGGCTCTGGGTGGACCGAAAATACAGCGCGCAGTTTTTCAAACTTGCCCGCATCCGCAAATTTCGATGTGCCATTGTAGGCGTGGTATTGCCAGTCAGACTGGGCAACACCAAATTCCAACTCACCAGCCCTTACGGTATTGATATTATATATTGAACCACCTGTGGATTCAGCCGAGCAGCGCAGGCCGTGTTCCTTACGGTCCTTGTTCACCAATCGGCAAATGGCACCACCGGTCGGATAATACACGCCGGTTACACCACCGGTTCCGATTGAGATAAATGTCTGGTCGGCGGCGATGGCCTGACCGCCCAATGCGGCTGTTGCTGCTATTGCTGAGGCCAAAAATAACTTTTTCATAGTTTTCTCCCTTGATTTTTAGATCAGA
>JBPCWM010000186.1:0-3085 GCA_051009515.1 Rhizobiaceae bacterium
ACACCTGCCCGAGTGCAAAAGACGAAGATAAGCCCGGTAGTGCAGGCGTCTGGAAGCCGTAGTTCGGGTCTTGCATGCAACGTCTGCTGCACTGATAGTTAAACCTTCGTTGAGACTGCGTCCCGCATTGTTGCTGGCTAAATCAATTTTACCGCGATAGGCTTGATATTGCTCGTGGAAACAGGCGAGCCTGCAATCATACTGTTGTTTGGCGACTTCAGCTTACGGGGATGTCTACCGGGTGATTGAGTCTGGCTACAGACAGTGCAATGGTTTGGCAATTAATTGCTGAAAACTGAGTCTTCGGTCCTAAAGCCAAAGAGCCACTGCAATGATATGATTGGGTACTTGGGATTGCTTGGCCGGGATGTGCGTTGGTGATACAAAACCAAAAATCGAGCTGGGATTACTTGCAGACCTAAATTTCGGCTTTGGAACAAAGGCAGGCTGGATATGGAGAAATTCACACGTGTTGCTCTGACGACATTGTTTGTTGCGAGCTTGGCCATGATGCAGTTTGCTGCTCATGCGCTGGAGTCAGCTGAAAGCCTTTCGAAAAGCCTGTCAGAGCCCTGGTTTGGTGACTACTCGGCTATGAAAAAAGACAAGACGGTTCGTGTTCTGGTCCCATTTTCGCTTACCAGCTACTATATTGATCAGGGGAAAGAAAAAGGGGTGACCGCTGAATATATGCGGGAATTTGAGGCCTTTTTGAACAAGGGTGTCAAGAAAGAGCTGGACAAGGTTCGTGTGGTTCTCATTCCGAGCAATCGTGACCAACTGTTGTCCGGTCTTGTCGAGGGGCATGGGGACATGGCCGTCGCTAATATGACGATTACGCCGGAAAGACTGAAGCAGGTGGATTTTTCAAATCCTGTTTTCAGCGGCGTTCAGGAAATCCTGTTGACCAGCAAGGATCAGGCGGACTTTCTGGAGTTGAAAGATCTGGCCGGAATTGAAGTTCATGTTCGGGAATCCTCGAGTTATTTTTCCAGTCTTCAGAAATTGAATGAACAACTTCAAGCGCAGTCCCTCGATCCGATTACGATTGTAAAGGCGGATGAAAACCTGGAGGACGAAGACCTCATCGAATTGGTTCATACTGGCGTCATTCCCGCAATAGTCATGGATGACTATAAAGCCAGGCTCTGGATAGGACTGTTCAACAAGGTGAAGATGCACGATGCAGTCGCAATTCGTGAGAACGCAGATATTGCCTGGGCTTTCAGGAAGGAAAGCCCGGAACTGAAATCCAAGATCAATCAGTTCCTGAAAAATGCTGCAGTTGGAACCATGTTGGGCAATGTTCTGAAAAAGCGTTATTTTTCAGATATCAACAGCATCGTTAATCCGAAGGTCATCAAATATCAAAAGAAGCTGAATGAGTTGATCGAGCTGTTCAACAAGTACGGCGAGAAGTACAAAATTGATCCCATGCTTCTGGCGGCGCAGGCCTTTCAGGAATCCCGGTTCAACAATAATGCACGAAGCCGGGTTGGTGCTGTGGGCATCATGCAGGTGTTGCCGTCCACCGCCACCGATCCAAATGTGAACATCAAGAACATCAAGAAGCTGGAAAACAATATCGAAGCCGGCGCCAAATATATGCGTTTCCTGGCAGATCAGTATTTTGCCGATAGCGACATACCCGACTTGCAACAAATTCTGTTTGTTTTTGCGTCATATAATGCCGGACCCAATCGGGTGGCGCGTGTCAGGAAGAAGGCCACTGATCCCAACAAATGGTTTGAAAGTGTGGAGTGGGAGGTCGCACGGGCAGCTGGGGCCGAGCCGGTCAAATATGTAAAGAATATCTACATCTATTATATTTTGTTCAAAAAACTGTCCACCAAACCATTGAAACTGGACTAGCCCCGGTCCGGTCGGAAAACAAACCCACAGCTCAACCCTCAGCCCCTTGCCGGATCAGCCGACCTGGATAGGCCAAAAGACCTAGGACTTGGGGGCAGTTATTCTCGGATGTTTTACGGTGTAGTCTTATTTATTTGGGATTGCCGACTGCGCGTGATCAGGATTACGCTGGCCAGACGTCAAATGACAGTTTTTTGGGGAGGACAGCAACGCATGCGCAAACTGATAATTGGATTATCAAGTTGGGCTTTAATAATCAGCCTTGTATCGGTGGGCCAGGCTCAGGAGATCTGGATCAAGACAGACAATGCCGAGTGTTCTGTGGCCAGCGACGAAGCGCTGCGCGAAGGGGAGGTTGTGACCTGGACGGGCCTTTGTGCGGACGGACGCGCCAGCGGAAACGGCACGTTGGAAGTCCGGTTTGAGAATAATCTCGTTGGTTCCTACGAAGGTGACATGGCAGACGGCAAGCTTAATGGTGAAGGCATATTGCGTATGCAATCTGCCGACAAGTCCGGTTTCGATCGCCTTGAGGGAGCTTTTGTCGATGGAGAGCCTACTGGCAATGCCCGATTCGACGGTGCCAACGGAGATTATTTTGAAGGTAAGTTCGTCAATGGCGAGCGCCACGGAACGGGGCATTACAGACTGGCCAATGGTGAGGAATATTTTGGCGATTTTGAGAACGGGATAAGAAGCGGTGTCGGCATTTTGGTAGATGCTGAGGAAAATGTGTATATTGGCCAGTTCCAGAACAATATGGCCCATGGAGCAGGCGTGTCAGACAATGCCGATGGGTCCAGCTACCAAGGGCAGTTTGCAAACAGTCTCCCTGATGGGGCTGGCACCTATACCGCGCCGAATGGAGATATTTATCAGGGACGTTTCATCAAGGCTAAATCAGATGGACAGTTTCTTGTGACCAGGACAGACGGCAGCCAGGAGATTCAAATATTCAAGGATGGGGAGTTGGTGGAATGAACTCGGTTGGGACGGTTTCGCGCAAGAGTGTAGTTTTGCGAATGAGTGCTGTGATTGCGCTGGCATTCACCGTGGCGACAGCCCCTGTTGATTTTCGTCCAGCACAAGCCAGTATTCTGGGCGGGGCCATAGGTGGTGCCGTATTGGGTGGAATATTTGGTGGCCGCGGTGGTGCCGTGGGCGGAGCAATTGTCGGCGGAGTAGCCGGTGGCATCATCCAGCACAACAAGAT
>JBPCWM010000187.1:0-8409 GCA_051009515.1 Rhizobiaceae bacterium
GCTTTGTCACGTGCGGCATTGGCGATCTGGCCGAGCAGATCTGTTTTGACCTGGCGCCAGTATTCGTTCACCACTCGTCGAAGGTGCCCTGTATCCCGTAATCGAACGGGTTCGCCATTGCCATTCCAATAACGATCCACAAAATCGCCGCGTAGATTGTCTTCCCAGACCTGTGCGGAATCTGAAATACCCGTCATGACCAGATTCAAGGTCTCGTGAATTGCAGGGGTGTATGGCTCGGCAATGCAGCGGTAATTGAAATCTTCTCCAGGATGCCCGGTGGCAGGAGGATTGTCCCATGCAAAAACCTTGCCATTGTATTTAGCGTGGCTTTCGCGCACACAACCATCGCTCTGGGTTCGCCAGATGTAGTGGGAAGTTTGGCTTGCCTGTTTGAGGGACAGTTTAACGGATGTCCCGTAACGCAATTATGTTTCAAAGGCTTTTTTGTATTCGATGCTCGCAATGTCCATGATCGCCCCCGTCGCTTGTCGCAATCTGGTATTTTACGGCAGCTGTGGAGAGCGTGGATAAGTTTTGCGGCAAACGCGACGTGGTCCGTTGGGACTTGTTTCACCGTAGCGTTCAGGTGCGGCGCGGTTTGTGGATTAGCAAATCCGAACTGCGGGCTTGATGTCAGGTACGCAAGCCGAGCCGGTTGCGACCAAATTGATCTCTCACCCGTTGCATGATGTCAACATCCAGCTGCAGCAGAATGTGGATGATATCGATGGGCACCCAGTTTTCGCGAATTTTGCCTTCGTGGTGAAGGTAGAAATCCATCACCCGCATTTCGGTTCTTCTTCCCGTTGTGCCGGAGCCAAACAGCCCGCCACCCAGATTGTCGGCAATCACGCTGGGCCATCCGCCTGTCACGGAGTAGGGGCCGTCGCCGACTTGTATGTAGTGCCCTGTATCGGAGACCTGCCCGGAAGCCTTTTCCTTTTCGATGATGTTTTGCCCGCCGGTCCTTCCCGGCCAGAACAAGCGGAATGGCAATTGGTGAAAATCAACAAATCCCTCCAGACCCCGCGTGGTGCCGATGCCTGACGGTCCATACCACATCATTTTTTCATGCCAGTGGTCGCGCTGGGGCATGGCAATCAGCCCGTCTCGGCCCAACTCGTCCTGATCGCGATAGGCCCCGAGTGTTCGGTGCATGGCGAGCGTTTGGGCGATTGATGCCAGTCCCTGATCCATATCCTGTTCTTTAAACACCAGCCCGTCACCCGTGATCGGTCCCATCCATCGGCCTTCTGTTCCCCAACTGGGGGCGAGCGGCCAGAACCCGGCCTGTCGGATCACGTCCAGAATATCCCAAAGACATGAGGAACGGATGATCTGGCCGTCCGAGATTTCATGCACTTCTCCATAGCGAATAAAAACAGGCTGGCCGGTCGCCGGAATATCCAGCCAGTCCTGTTTGAAAATGCCACAATAGTGCCCCATACAGGCAACCTGATCACGGACCACCCCGTGCCGGTCCCGATAGCGTCCCCCGATGATAATTTCATCGCGCCGTTCGAGGTCCGGAAAGCTGCGTTTCAGCGGTTGCCACACGTTTCTGGTGATTTCATCAGCCCCGCACATTTGATTTAATGGGTGTGAACCTCGCCATTCCCCTGTATCGCCATAAGCCTGCTCAACAACGGTTGTAAGTTCGTCTTGTCCCGCTGCCGCAATGGTCTCCATAAAATCTCGCACCAGACGCTTATTGTCGATATTCAGCGACTGCGGTATGGGAAGTGGACTGTTTTTCATATTTTTTTCAATCGGCTAAAAGGGCTTGGACATAAAAAGATATGTCCTTTCATATTAGGCATTGCATACGTATGCAATAAGTGTTTGTCTTATGCTGGAATGAAATGCGGATTGTCGGGTTTGAGATGGATATCCCAAACCCGGAGTTACTTGCATTTGATTGGCGAGCCACGAATTAAAGAGGTTTGGAGAAGCCTCGGTTCTTAGGGAGAAATTTTATGATTAAAAAACTTCTATTGGCCAGTGCACTGACACTGGCGGCAACTGTATCAGCTCAGGCTGCCTGCGACATTAACAAGGGACGCGTAAGCATTGTTGGCAACGAGTTTCCTGCCATTCAGACTGTAGGCAAGGGTGCTATGTCCTGTGCCGGTGACGGTGTTGAGGTGAAGACCAACCTCACCGCGGACCATCAGAAAATCAACGTGGATGGCATGTTGGGAAATCCTGCAGAATACACTTCTGCCATAATCGCCAACTCTTCAATCGTTGCCTTGATGAATGAAGACGTTATTCGTCCACTTGATGATCTTGTGGCTAAATATGGTGGCAGTCTGAAGAAGAACCAGCTGATCACAATCAATGGCAAGGTCATGGCAGTGGCTTTCATGGCCAATGCACAGCATTTGGTCTATCGCTCCGACATTCTGGAAAAAATCGGTGCCCAGCCGCCAAAAACCTATGAGGAAATGCTCGAGCAGGCCAAGATGATCCGTGACAAGGGTATTTTGCCCAATCCCGTTGGCGGTGCATACAAGGCTGGTTGGAATCTCGCCCAGGAATTCAACAACATGTTCCTTGGCTATGGTGGCCAGCACTTCAAGAAGGGCTCAGCTGAACCCAATGTAAATTCTGAAGCCGGTGTCAAAGCGCTCAACATGATGAAAGCGCTCAGCGAATATATGAACCCGGATTTTCTCACCCATGATTCAAACGCAACCAACGCCGAATATCGTGCTGGCAACGTCGCACTCATGAATATGTGGGGATCCCGTGCTGCAACAATGACCGATGCGGACGGTGTACCGCAGGAGGTCATTGATGGCTTCAAGATTGCCGGTCCGATGACGGTTGGCGGTGGCAGCACTGCAGCCTCCACCCTGTGGTGGGATGGCTGGACTGTGGCCAAAAACATTTCTGATGAAGATGCTGAGGCCACGTTCAAAGCTCTGACCAAGGCGATCGATCCCTCCATTCTGGGGGATGCAGAAGTTGCAAAACAGGCCGTATGGCTGATTGACGGATACAAGCCTACCGCAGCTGCCACAGGCGTATTTGCCGCTGCGCAAATGAGTACGATTCCCTACCCAATGCTGCCCTATATGGGTTTGATGCATACAGCCCTTGGTGCTGAATTGTCAGACTTCATGCAAGGCAAGGAAAGCGCGGAAAAGGCGTTGGCAGACGTGGAAGCAGCCTATGTCGCTGCTGCCAAGGAAAAGGGTTTTCTGCAGTAAAGTGACTTTGGAAGGCGGCGTGATTTTGCCGCCTTCCCGCTTGCCGGGGGGCCTGTTCGATGAAGCATAGATCGTTTTTCTGGTTCTTCCTGCCAACCGGTCTTGCCATGCTGATCTTTATCGCGGCTCCCATAGTCTCGGTTATCATCCAGTCCATTTACCTGCCTCATGAAGCGGTATTTATCGAAACCGAGAATTGTGGCCCGTTCGGTTGCACAACTGAAACAACGATTGATCAGGAAGCCACGGCGCAACTGCGCGAAGAGCAGCCGCTGGGGCGGTTTGCCGGATTGGAAGTCTATTTTGACCGTGGCCATCTTGCGATATCGGAAGTGGCCGCAGCGTGGCGAACATCTGATGGATTGGGCGCTTTTTTCTCCGAATTGCAGGATCTTCCCTTTTACCGGGCCATGGCTTTCACACTCACTTATACCTTCGTGTGCACACCGGTTCTGATCATGCTGGGCTTTGCCATTGCCGTGGCGGTGAACTCCCTGCACAGGCACCTGAGGGGGCTTGTAATCTTCTTTTCCCTGTTGCCCATGATTGTGACACCGCTTGTCGGTTCGCTCATTCTGTTCTGGATGATCGACAGCCGGGGAGTTTTGGGCAATTTCATTTCTTATCTCGCCAATGATCCTGACCTTAGCCTCAAAGCGTCCACACCATTGATGTGGATGTCGCTCATCGTTTACGGCATTTGGTCGTCGGCTCCATTTGCCTTTGTGGTGTTTTATGCCGGATTGCAGACCGTTCCGCAGGATACGTTGGAAAGTGCCCAGATTGATGGGGCGACACGATGGCAGCAAATTCGATATGTGGTGATCCCGCATATCATGCCACTGGTTACATTCGTTGCACTCATCCAGTTGATGGACAATTACAGGGTGTTTGAACCCATTGTAGGCTTCAATGCGGAGGCCCATGCAACCTCGCTCAGTTGGATCATTTTTAACGATCTTGGTGGCGAAACCCGCCAATTGTCAGCCGCTGCAACCACCAGTGTGTTGACCATCCTGGGCGTTGCAATCTTGCTCAGTCCGGTCCTGGTGCAAACCTGGCGTGATTTCCGGGGGAGGACCTGACGAATGGCTGCTGCATCCCAACGCAAACCCCTTTCGCTGCAGATTTTCCTGACGGCGTTTGTGTTCATTTGGCTGATTGCTGCTGCATTTCCGTTCCTCTGGACCCTTTGGGGATCGTTCAAGGTCGAGTTGGATTTTTTCTCTATCAAGGATTGGACCAATGCGATTACGGGTGACCGCACCGAGGCCACACATGGTAGCCCGTTTACGGGTGCCGGATATGCCGGGGCCTGGATTCAGGAAGAATTTTGGCGCAACGCAATTAATACAACGCTGGTCTGTATATTTGTTGTGGCCACGTCACTGACCATTGGAACATTGGGTGGCTATGCGCTCAGTCGTTCGGGCTACAAGTATGTATTCTGGTTATTAATCATCGCACTTATCTTCCGTGCCATGCCACAGATCACTCTGGTGTCGGGCTATCTTCCGGTCTTTTTCGACTGGAATGTCTGGGGCTATCTGCCGACTGCCATTATTGTACTTGTGGCGATCAACCAGCCGTTTACTCTTTGGATGCTCCATTCCTTCTTTGAAGGCATCCCCAAAGAGCTTGACGAGAGTGCCAAAGTGGACGGCTGCACGCAGTTCCAGGCATTTCGGTTGGTGATCATTCCGGTGATGTGGCCTGGCGTGGTAACCACGGGCCTGTTTTCCTTCCTGCTGGCCTACAATGATTTTGCGGTCACCTCCATGGTGCTGGCGGAGCAGAACCGCACAATGGTGCCGGCCATCGCCGCCTATCTTGGAACAACGTATACGGAGGGTAATGTCATGTTCGCCGTTGCAGCCGTGGTGTCGGCAACAGCCCCTCTTTTCGTCCTTGTCATGTTTTTCCAAAGACAGATCGTCAGCGGTTTGACAGCTGGCGCGGTCAAGGGGTGATCGGATGCGAAACGGTACAAGAGTAGTCAGAGCACACAGCATGAGCACCCATTGGGTGCAAGGTTCGAGGTTTTAGGATGGCCAGTATTAGTCTCAAGAAAGTCAGCAAGCGCTGGGGAGATTTCGTCGGAGTTCAGGAATTTGACCTGGAAATTGCCGACAAGGAATTCCTTGTTCTGCTCGGGCCGTCCGGTTGTGGCAAGACGACGACCATGCGCATGATTGCAGGCCTGGAAGAAGCAACGTCTGGTGAAATCTGGATTGGCGATCGTATGGTCAACGACCTGGAGCCTAAGGATCGAGACATTGCCATGGTGTTCCAGAGCTATGGTCTGTATCCCAACATGACGGTCTACGACAATATCCGCTTTCCGTTGAAGGTGCGAAAGGTCGATCCTTCGACCCATGCTGAGCGGGTTCAACGAGCTGTCGATATGGTGGAGCTTAACGATTTCACCCATCGCAAGCCTGCCGAACTTTCCGGTGGTCAACGCCAGCGCGTTGCTCTGGCGCGAGCGATTGTACGTGAGCCTACCGTGTTCCTCATGGACGAACCGCTGTCCAATCTGGATGCAAAACTGCGCGTTTCCACGCGAGCCCAGATCAAGAACCTGCAAAACACCCTGGCCACCACAACAATTTACGTTACCCATGATCAGATCGAGGCCATGACTTTGGCGGACCGCGTGGTTGTGATGAATGCAGGCATTGTCCAGCAGGTTGGCACACCGGTAGATATCTATGACCGGCCACAGAACACGTTCGTAGCTGCCTTTATCGGCTCCCCGGCCATGAACCTGATGGAAGGCACATTGAATGACGGTGTATTTAAGGGGGAAAGCGTCAAGATCACAGGCCTGTCGAAAGACCATTTCGGCAAGGTTACCCTCGGGTTCCGTGCCGAAGACGCAGACATAACCGACAAGAGCAGCAAGGCAGCCATTGAGGCCCCGGTCTATTCCATGGAGTTGTTAGGGGAAGCCACAATGGTCACCTGTAAGGCAGGTAGTGGATTGGTGTCTGTCAAGGCTGCAAAAGACTATCGATCCGATATTGGCGATACGGTCAAGATTTCGATTCCTGCTGAAATCTGCCATTTGTTTGACGGTGCAAGTGGTGAACGGCTCGACTGAATTCGGCGACTAAGCTTAAACAACTACTGGAGGGGAATTTGGCTGGAGCGCGCCCGGAACAGGCCTATCTGACTGCTGACAATGACGGGTCCCGCACCGCTGTAACCCGTGCCACCATTGAAAACATGGTCGATGGGCTCAATGATCACCGCATTGCCGACATAGGTGAATTTTTCACTGAAGGTTTCCGCTGGATGGGTAATGCCGGATGTGGATTCAAGGAAGGCTTGCTGGAATTTCAGGACGCCTGGCAAAAGCCGTTCCAGGCCGCATTCAGCGACAAGGTCTGTATCGATGAGGCGCGGTTGTTTGATGGTCAATGGGCGGCGGCATTTGGACGCCAGGAAGCCGTGCATTCAGGCGAGTTCATGGGGATCTCTCCAACCGGCAAGTCAGTCGTCATTCGCTATATGGACTTTTGGAAAGTGGTTGATGGCAAAATTGTCGACAATTGGGTCATGGTGGATTTCCCCGATGTTCTGCGGCAATTGGGCCAAGACGTGTTTGATGGCAGAGGTTGGGAAACCCTGACCAAAAACCCCAAGCGCGACTTTCGCCCAGATCAGCTTCCGTGGCGCAAATAGTTTCTATAAACGACTGAAACGTATGAGATTTAGTGGTCCATACAGCATTCGACAAAAATCATTGCATACGTATGCAAAACCCCATAAGCTTTGCTCTGTTCCACCGCGCTTCCAGGATATATCATGATACGCCACCTGAAAACAGCTCGCAGCGAGGCCGACCGCGCCGATGATGATGCCAAGGTTCGTGCCACAGTAGAGGGCATTTTGGCCGACATTGAAACGCGCGGTGATGATGCGGTGTGGGACCTGTCGCAGAAATTTGATAATTATGCACCGGAGCGGTTTCGTCTAAACGAGTCCGAGATTGAAGCGGCGATGAGCAAAGTGTCTTCCCGCGACATGGAAGACATCAAATTTGCGCAGACCCAGATCAGAAATTTTGCCGAAGCACAGCGCGCATCCATGACGAATATTGAGGTAGAAACCCTGCCGGGTGTCATTCTTGGACACCGCAATATCCCGGTTCAGTCTGTTGGCTGTTATGTGCCCGGTGGAAAGTTTCCAATGGTCGCCTCAGCCCATATGTCTGTGCTCACCGCATCAGTGGCCGGTGTGCCGCGAATCGTTGCTTCTGCACCACCTCAGGATGGTGCGCCGCATCCGGCAATCGTTGCAGCAATGAAACTGGGTGGCGCCCACGAGATATATGTCATGGGGGGCATTCAGGCCGTTGGATCGATGGCCCTTGGCACACAAACCATAGATCCCTGCCACATGATTGTCGGGCCGGGAAATGCATTTGTTGCTGAAGCCAAACGCCAGCTGTTTGGCCGCGTCGGCATCGACCTGTTTGCAGGCCCTACCGAGACAATGGTAATCGCAGATGAAACCGTGGATGCTGAACTGTGCGCCACGGATCTGCTGGGGCAGGCCGAACATGGCTACAATTCCCCTGCGGTATTGGTGACGAATTCCGAAAAGCTCGCCCGTGAAACCATGGTGGAGATAGAACGTATTCTTAAAATCCTGCCAACCGTGGAAACGGCCTCCAAAAGTTGGGAAGATTACGGCGAGGTGATCGTTTGCGACAGTTATGAGGAAATGCTGCAGGTGGCCGATGATATCGCGTCGGAGCATGTGCAGGTTATGACAGATCGGGATGATTGGTTTCTCGACAATATGACCTGCTATGGGGCCCTGTTTCTTGGCGCGCGCACCAATGTTGCCAATGGTGACAAGGTGATCGGTACCAATCACACTTTGCCCACCAGGAAAGCTGGCAGATATACCGGCGGGCTTTGGGTGGGGAAATTCCTGAAAACCCATTCCTATCAAAAGGTGCTCACAGACGAGGCAGCAGCGCATATTGGTGAGGTGGGATCGCGTCTTTGCATGCTGGAGGGATTCGTTGGCCATGCTGAACAATGCAATGTACGGGTGCGCCGGTACGGTGGCCGAAACATTCCCTATGGTGCACCAGCCGAACCGGCAGCGGATGCTGCAGAGTAGGGGAAGACAAACACCCATTTCCGTGTAATGGGATAGGACAGGATTGTCCCGA
>JBPCWM010000188.1:0-20770 GCA_051009515.1 Rhizobiaceae bacterium
TCACGCAACTGGTTGAAAGCAATCATGACAATACGTGCCACATTGAACCCGACCACCAACATGATGGGCGTGGTCAGTATGACCGGCAGCCATGGGATATCCAGCTTGTCACCGTCAAGCGCGTCGGTTGCATATTTGAAAAAGAATGGAACGATCGCAGTGACCAGTTTGGCGGCAACCAGAAACAAAGCCGCCCACATGACCCGCACCTTCAGATCGGGCCGGTCCGATGGCCACATATAGGGCCAAAGATTCCTGATTGTGGACCACGTCGACGGATCTGCAGGCTTCGCGTCAGGTTGGGCTGTACTGTCGGTCAAAACACTCTTTCTGTTTGAATTACCAAGAAACGCCCTAGCAGCACTTCTTGCCGCAGCAGGAATCAAGGAACGAACTGGTCGTATCCGCCATGGACTTCAATAGCGCTTCGTTGACATGATACTGAGAACGCGGTGGCACTGTTTCAACAACAACAATTCCGGCCTCTATGAGCACCTTCAAATGCTGCGACACCGTCGACTGGGCCAACGGCAACACTTCTGTAATCTCTTTGCAACCGCAGTTTCTGTGCATGGAAATGTGGCGCAAAATATCAATTCGAGCCGGGTTGGAAAGCGCTGAAAAGACCAGAGCCATACTGGAGGAATCAGCTGTAGCACTCAAGGACACTGGGTCGGGCTGTTTGCAACAGGCCATGGCGACCTCCTTCATCGTAATATTACGATTAATCTAGGAGTTCACATTAACGTGTTCAAGGGGGCACATGTTCAAAGCGGGACGTGTGTAAAAGCGAGCCAAAAATTCATGCTCTTAACCTTCCCGCTCGGCATTCTCGGGAATTTTGAATATTTGCCCGATATAGATGCGGTGCGGATCGCGAATCTGACTGCGGTTCGCTTTGTAGATCGTTGTATACCGGATGCCACGCCCGTAGGTTTTTCTGGAGATGCGCCACAGATTATCACCACGCTTGATGATCACCGCACGCCCGGTTTTCAAGACCATTGGCTTTTTGCGCGGTGCCACTTGCGCAACTTCTTCAGTCTGCACAACTTCTTCAGATTTCGCTTGATTTTCAGCAGATACGGTTTTGGGGGCTTTAGGCACCTCAGGCGCTTCAGAGGCCTTGGACTCGACGACCGGTTCAGGTGTTGGTTGCGGTTTGGGTTGTGCCGGCTCAACCGGAGCCTGCGACACTTCTTTGATTGGCTCAACAGGTTTTGACTCGACAGCCGGTGTATCTTCCACCACAGGCGGCTGTTCTTCCGGGGGCTCTGCTACCGGGGGTGCTGCCGCAATCTCGACTTCCGGTTCCGGTGCATCCGGTAGTTCATGGATAAGCGGAACCTCGGCACGCGCGATAACGGCACCGGTTTTTGAATCTATGACATCGGCGCGCACTGCATGCTCGCCTTCACTCAGGTCAAATTCCCGAGCAACGAGAAACCGGTCATCGGATGTGCCCCTGGTCAGGCCGATAAACTCGTTATCAATGTAAATGCGGACCGGAACACCTCTTGGAATACTTCCGGCAACGTAAACCTGACCATCTTCAACTTCCACGGCCTCAACTACGACGGAAGGAGGCGGTGGTGCCGGTTCGGCTGGCGCAATGGCTGGTTCCGGTTTGTCCTCGACTTTTGCAACTTCTTCGGTTGCCGGCTCAACTTCAGCTTCAACTTCCACAGCAACTTCCGGTTCCGCCGCAATTTCAGGTTCTGCGGCCGTTTCCTGCTGAGTTTGCGTTGTTTCCTGTGCAGGTACGGGAGTCGCTGCAACCTCTTCCTCTACCGGCTTATCAACTTCTGCGGGCTTTACTTCTTCCACTCGGGCAGGCTCTTGCGGGCTTTCAGCGACCGGCTCGGGTATTGCAGGTTCTTCAGCGACGGTTTCTTCCAGCACCTCAGGCTTGGCAACAATACGGCTTGGCTTTCCGGCCTCGCTTATCATGGCCAGCACTTCACCGTCTTTTTCCGGCACAGTTATCACGCTGGATTGTTGGGACAGGATAGGCTCTTCAGCCCCAACCGTTGCCCGCAATGACATGACGTAATCACCAGGAGGCAGCAGGTTGTCGGGCAATATGACAAAGTCCCCCTCCGCTCCTGCCTGAACACGTCCAATGACGTTTCCATCTGCAGTCATCAGTTCAACAGATGAATTGGGAGCCGCATTGCCCGCCACCAATATTGAGCCGTCTTCTTCTACTCGCAAAACGTCAAAGGTCGGCACGATCGGGGTTGCTATCTGGGGTTGCTCCACCTTCGGCACAGGTACAGCCTGAGGCTCTTCAGCTTTGGGTTCGGGTTCAGCATCAGCAGGTGGTGTCAGGGCAACCTGCTCTGACTTGGCTTCGGGAGCCGCAGTGATAATCCCAGCTCTCTCCAACAGTTTTGGAATCTCGTCCTTGTAGACAATCGCCGCACCTGTTGCGACAACGGCGACGGATCCCGCAGCCATCATCGATTTTGCACCCAGCAATGCCAGCAAATTGGCCATTTTCTTGCCCCAATCTTCAAACGCTTACGTTCGCCGGTTGATCTCCATCAAACACAGAAGATCGGGTGCGAACAATAGCGGTAGCTATAGCATGAGTTGGGGATGGATGGCCACTCGTGCAAGTCCTTGCCGCTAAAGGTTGATCACTCAGGTTTATAGTGTTGACCTTGGTGTCCTCAACGGCTCAATAAGCGCATGTCCACCAGCAGAACAAAATCGATTCGGTCCGTTTGCGTCTATTGCGGCTCTTCGCCGGGTAAAGACGCCTCCTTCGAACAGGCAGCAGTCCGGTTTGGCGAACAGATCGCAAAAGCCGGGATACGTCTGGTCTACGGAGGTGGCAACAAGGGTCTTATGGGGGCGATCGCTCAAGGTGTATTGTCCCATGGCGGCGATGTGCTGGGTATAATTCCGCAATTTCTGCTTGAATTGGAACAGGGGCAGAACGCCCAAAATCTTGAGGGCGCAACGCTGCGTGTCGTGCCCGACATGCATACAAGAAAGCGTATGATGTTTGAGGAATCAGACGCGTTCGTCGCCATGCCGGGAGGCATTGGTACGCTGGAAGAACTGGTTGAAGTTCTGACATGGGCCCAATTGGGTCGCCACTCCAAGCCAATCGGCCTGCTTAACATCAATGAGTTCTGGTCTCCCTATGTGGAACTAGTCCAGCACATGGCGGATGCAGAATTCCTGCATAATCCGCAGCAGGCTGTGCCACTGGTTTTCACGACCGCTGATGACGTAATACCAGGATTGCAGAAAGCCTAAGCGTTCACTGCACCTGGCGGGACTGCCGCATCAAACTCCAGGAATAAAGAACAAGTGCCGACCAGATAAGAACGAAGGTCAGACCCTGCCAGAAATCCATTTCCTCCTTGAAGACAAGAAAGGAGATCAGGAAGATCAGCGACGGTGCGATATATTGCATCAGGCCGAGCGTTGAAAGTCTTAGCAATTTGGCACCAAAGGCATAGAGGATCAGCGGGATAGCCGTGACCGGGCCTGCCAACATCAGCCAGAAGCTATTGCTTACACTTTGCGAAAAGTGGTTCTCACCGTTCCAGGAGAGGTAAAACATGTAGGCAAGCGCAATTGGAAACAGCAGGACAACTTCCATCAGGAAGCCCTGGGTTGGCCCAACCGGCACTGTTTTTCTCAAATAGCCGTAGGCAGCAAAAGAAAATGCGAGCGTCAGCGCGATCCATGGAAATACGCCTCCAGCTACCGTCCGTATAAACACGGCAAAGGCGGCGATTGCAACGGCAATCGCTTGCATCCGCGTTAGTTTCTCACCCAGCAGAGCATATCCCAACATCACCGTGATCAATGGATTTATGTAATAGCCAAGGGCAGTTTCTGAGGTGATGTTCTTCGAAATCGCCCAGATATAGAGACCCCAATTGATTGTGATCAGACTGGCAGTAAACATCATCATGCCAACCACTCTTCGATCACTGAAAAGAGACAACAATTCGCCCAGCCTGCGCTGCACCGCGATCACAATCAGAGCGACGGGAACCGACCACAAAATGCGATGGGCCAAAACTTCTAACGGTGGAATATGGTCTACCGCACGAAAATAAAGCGGCAGAAACCCCCACAGACTGTAAGCGGCCAAAGCATAGTAGAAACCGGCCCGGGAGGACGCATCGACACGCCCTGCCGAAGTGCTCACGCAGTGGCTCCGTTTTTGATCAGTTTGTAGTTCAAACTGTCAATCAAAGCCTGAAATGACGCGTCGATAATGTTTTCAGAAACTCCAACCGTCCACCACCGTTCTCCTGTCCCATCGGTAGATTCAATCAAAACGCGGGTAATGGCCGCTGTGCCGCTATTCAAGATCCGCACTTTAAAGTCTGCCAGACGGAGATCTTCGATTTCGCATTGGTATTTCCCAAGATCCGTGCGCAGTGCATTGTCCAACGCATTGACCGGCCCATCACCTTCAGCGACGGACATGACGATTTCTCCGTCTATTGACAGCTTCACCACGGCTTCCGA
This sequence comes from Rhizobiaceae bacterium, assembly GCA_051009515.1. Classification (GTDB taxonomy): domain Bacteria; phylum Pseudomonadota; class Alphaproteobacteria; order Rhizobiales; family Rhizobiaceae; genus Pseudahrensia. Next base: position 4,504 of record JBPCWM010000188.1, read on the forward strand.
TACAGTGACAACCTGTCCAAGTGCGTTGAAACGTCGTTCCACACTGGCGCGATATCCCTCAATCTTGAAGAATTGCGGAACCGTGCCAAGCGTTTTGCGAGCAAGCAATTCAAAACTCGCTTCCGCAGCTTCATAAGCATAACCCGCGCTTTCGCGCTCTTTCACAAGCGCAATAAGCGTGTCCAGTTTGGGATCAGATTTTGCAACTTTTACCCCTCTGCGTGCCAGTTGATCGAGAAAATTTGACTTTCCACCTTGATCTGACACCATGAGATTGCGCGCATTACCAACTGATTCCGGTGGTACATGTTCGTAGGTTTTAGGGTCCTTCATCAGGGCAGAAGCATGAATGCCTGCCTTGGTAGCAAAAGCGGATGAACCTACGTAAGGAGCCTGACTTTCCGGCGCACGGTTCAGTAATTCATCAAAGGCATGGGACAGGCGCGAAATCGACTTCAACTTGTCGGAATCAATATTGATTTCAAACCGGTCTGCAAAATGCGGCTTGAGGGCCAGTGTCGGGATCAGGCTGATGAGGTTGGCGTTGCCGCATCGTTCACCAATGCCGTTGATCGTGCCCTGAATCTGGCGGGCACCGGCTTCAACGGCGGCAAGCGAATTAGCCACAGCCTGCCCTGTGTCATCGTGGGTGTGTATGCCAACCTGGTCTCCGGGAATTTCGCTGCAGACAGCTTCCACTACTGTACGGATTTCACTTGGTTGGCAGCCCCCGTTTGTATCGCAAAGAATTACCCACCGCGCACCGGCTTCAATGGCCATTTTGGCACAGGCCATCGCATATTGGGGATTGGCCTTGTAGCCATCAAAGAAATGTTCGCAATCAACAAGCGCTTCTTTTCCCGCATCGATCGCGGCCTTTACGGACGCTTCAATTGAGTCGAGGTTTTCTTCATTGGAACAGCCCAGAGCCACTTTAACGTGCAGGTCCCAGGCCTTGGCCACATAGCAGATAGCAGAGGCTGATGACGCGGTCAGGGCCGCAATTCCCGGATCGTTGGACACGGAAACACCTGCACGTTTGGTCATCCCAAAAGCAGTGAAGGTAGCGGCTTTTGTACGGTTGTTGGAAAAGAATTCCGTATCCGTTGGATTGGCGCCCGGATATCCCCCCTCCACGTAGTCAAGTCCGAATTCATCCAGCATGCCAGATATGGCGATCTTGTCCTCGACTGAAAAATCAACACCTGGCGTCTGAGCTCCGTCGCGTAATGTCGTGTCGAATAGGGTTATTTTTTGCTTGGTCATTTCGAGTCCTCGAGTGGCCATTGTTCCGTTTCATGATCGGGATGCTGGCAAGAAACAATACCGGCCATAAACTCCAGCTCATCTTCCGTGTTTGTTCGCACAGGCAAGGATAAAAGACCGTCCATAAATTTAAGCTTGTCCGATATATTAACCTGCACCAGTGGTGGCGCGAGTTCCGGGTTATCCAGACTGCCTATGGATATCTCGATTTCTCCTCCCCAATAATAAGTGAGCGGCGTGCCACATTGACTGCAGAACCCGCGGGTCACCTTGCTGGAACTCTTGAAATAATCCGGTTCTTTGCGTGTCCACCGCAATCCATGGACAGTCGTCAGCGGAGCAAAAAAACTTCCAAAGGCCTTTTGGCACATGCGGCAATGGCAAATTGAGGCCTTGCTCAGGCTTTCGACACGGTACCGAACAGCGCCACACTGGCAACCGCCGCTTATCATCAGATCATCTCCCATGTCGTGTTCCGTTCACCGGTTTGTGGATCTTTGGAATCTTTCAACTGAATGCCTTGCGCATTAAGTTCATCACGAATGCGGTCCGCCTCCCCCCAGTTCTGGTTTTTGATGAAGTCGAGACGCTCGTTGATCCGGGCTTCAATACCGGCCTGATCTGCAACTTCAGCAGATTTGACTGCAGAAATGCCGAGCAGTTCCAACCCAGCCAGATAAGGGCCAGCCAGCTTGTTGTCACCAGCTACCATTGAAGCGAGTTTTTGGAGTTCCTGAATCGCCTGCGGGGTATTCAAATCATCCATGAGTGCCGCCAACACAGAACCTGGCACTCCATTGTCAGCTGGTCCGGATTGATCCAGTTCCCGCGCAACTCTGGCCAACTTCTTGTAAATATTCTCAGCTTCTTCAAGTCGAGTCACCGAGAAATCGATTGGTTCTCGATAATGCGTCATCAACATGGCCAGCCGCACAACCTGCCCTGGCCACTTTCTGCCACCGACCTTGTCGGATTCCAGCACCTCATGGACTGTGTGAAAATTGCCAAGACTCTTGGACATTTTCTGTCCTTCGACCTGCAGGAAACCATTGTGCATCCACACATTGGCCATCTTGCTGGTGCCGTGGCAGCATCGCGATTGAGCAATCTCGTTCTCATGATGGGGAAAAATCAGGTCCAGCCCGCCACCATGAATATCAAAGACCTCTCCGAGATAGGCTTTGGCCATGGCTGAACATTCAATGTGCCAACCAGGGCGACCATGAATTGTCTGGCCGTCAAAAGTCGCATCCCAGCCCGGTTCATTCGCGTTGCTTTCCTTCCAAAGCACAAAATCCGCCGGGTTTTCTTTATGCTCCTCCACAGCCACCCGCGCACCTGCCTGTTGGTCGGCCAGATTGCGCTTGGACAGTGCGCCATAGTCCGCCATTGAATTCACCCTGAACAGAACCTCCCGGCCCTGACTGCCCAACGCCACATAGGCATGGCCACGGTCTATGAGGGTCTGGATCATGGTTGCCATGTCATCGATAAATTCTGTGGCCCGTGGCTGGTGGGTTGGATCAAGGCATCCAAGCGCTTTCATGTCGCTCAAAAACTGATTGGCCGTTTTTTCCGTGACCTGCCGGATAGCCTTGTTCAACGGCAATTCAGGAAAATCCCGCACCGCGCGTGCATTTATCTTGTCATCGAGGTCTGTGATGTTGCGGGCATAGGTGACGACGTCAGATCCGAAATGCTGACGCAGGAGGCGAAATAGAACATCAAACACGATAACCGGGCGTGCATTACCAATATGGGCAAAATCATAAACCGTCGGGCCGCAGACATACATGCGCAGATTCGAGGCATCGATTGGCACAAATTGCTCTTTTTCCCGTGTCAGGGTGTTATAAAGATTAAGCTCGGTCACAGTCTGTTATCCATCCAAGGTTCATTGCACGCAGCAAGTATCTTGCCTTGCCGGCTTGAACGTTCGTGGATTTACGGAAGAAACGAGAACGGCCAAGCCAGCGGTGAAGCTAGCTAATAATAATCTGGCACTTGCAAATAGCCGGAGCTTTTGTGGTGCAGAATATTTGGTCGATTGATCTCATGACTGCGTTATCACCGCATAAATTCAATTGGTCAAGTGTCGATTAAATTTCACTACCAGCGAAAAGCGCGAATGAAGAGAGAGATGGACAGTGTTGCCATGATCACCGCAATCAAACCATCAAGCATTCGCCACGCGGATGGATTTTTGAATAATGGTGCAAGCCGTTGGGCGCCATATCCCAGTGAAAAGAACCATGCAAAAGACGACAGCACAGCACCGGTTGCAAACGCCACCCGCATGGAACCACTATACTGTCCTGCTATGCCGCCCAGCAGAACCACTGTATCGAGATAGACATGCGGGTTAAGCAGTGTGAAGGCCAGCAGTATAGAAATGGCTTGCCCGAGTTCTCCCGTTGCCCGATCCGCAGCAATTAATCCATTGGAAGTGAAAGCTCGTATTGCAGCCATCACTGCGTAAATGGCCAGAAAAATTGCCCCGGCCAAAGTAATGTAGAAGAGTAGTTCGGGATTGGCATTGATGAGTGCCCCCATCCCCACGACGCCTAGAACTATGAGCAGAGCATCTGCCAGCGACGCCACGAGGCACAGAATGAACACATGCTGACGTTTTAGCCCTTGCTTGAGAATAAAGGCGTTTTGCGCACCAATCGCAATGATCAGCCCGCCACCAAGCAAAAACCCCTCTATTGCGGGAACGATCAGCATTCCTGACTAAAACATGGATAGTTGCGCATCATTTTCTTGTGGTGTGTTCGCAGGTTCTTCAGCTTTTACAGGATTTTGTATCTCTGGACCAGTGTTCGACACTTTGTTCACAGCATCACTTACAGGGATAGCCTCAAAGTAGACGTCATCCACCGGTTTCATAAGGTCCAACACGTCCCTTGGTTCCTGGGTCTTGCAATCCAACCAACGCGCAAAATCCTTTTTGTGTATGACAAGGGGCAATCTGGAATGAATAGCGCTGAAGGAATTATTGGCAACGGTTGTCAAGATGCAGGCGGTATCGATTTCGCTGCCATCATTGCCCGCCCAGGTTTCCATCAATCCGCCAAACGCAACAATCTGCCCCTTTTCCGGGCGCACCCAATAGGCCTGACTGGGTTTACCTTTTCCAAACCGCTTCCATTCATAAAAACCAGAGACCGGGATGAGAACACGCCGATGCCGCATTGCATTTCTAAATGACGGTTTTTCAATTGCTGTTTCACTTCGTGCATTTACCAAAAGCGTAAAATCCTTCGGGTCTTTCACCCATGATGGTATCAATCCCCATCGAGCCAACACGCCTTCGCGTTGATTGTCATGGCCATTAACGACCGTCATGATGGGTTGGGTGGGGGGAATATTGTAGCGGGGTGGCATTGGCGGATCGAGTTTTTTGGGACGAACAAGGTCAAAATATTCAAATAATTCCTCCCAGTTCGCCTCCAATCCAAATCTTCCGCACATAATCTTGTCCTCTCTTAGCAAACCGCTTGGAATGGTGTTCAATGCAGGGTATTCGAATTTATGGCTTCCCGTCACTACCCATCTAAACCGCTTCTTGGTGCTTGCACGGCAATCTGGCGTGAGGACACAATTTTATTGGCCAAGCGCAGCGTTGCCCCATACGCAAACAGCTGGGCCATGCCCGGTGGACTTGTTGAAGTTGGTGAAAAGCTCGAACAGGCCGCGCGGCGTGAGGTGTTGGAAGAAACCGGGCTGGTTTTGGGGGGGCTCGTGTTCAACCGCTTCCACGAAATCATCATGAAGGACGACGCTGGCGAAATTGAACGTCATTTCGTTCTGGCCATGTTTGTGGCCATTTCTAAAACAGGCGAAGCTGTGGCTGGTGACGATGCTGCGGAAGTGGCCTGGTTCACCATTGACGATCTGGAAAACGTCACTCTGACCGGCCATACGATGACATTTGTTCGCGAAAGCCTGACGTTCCGGCCTCAACTGGTTAATTCTGATCCAACCTGCCGCTGAGTTACGCACAGATCACCGTGTTTTGTTTTCTTCGCTGTGTGTTGGTGAGCCACACTAAGGCAGTGTGATTGGGAGAAAACCATGAAACCTGCAATATTGATGGCACTTATTGCCCTAATTGTTCCCTTTTCAGCAGCCTTTGCTCAGGTCGAGCGCTGGAAGTCGGAGGGATGGAAGACGGACTTTTCAAAAACCAACATCCAACTCAGTGAAGTTATGAGTGGCGGACCGCCGAGAGACGGAATTCCCCCAATTGACGACCCCAAGTTCATCGATGTTGCTGCTGTCACTGATCTTGCAGATCAGGATCCGGTCATAGGGTTGGTCATTAACGGGGACGCTCGCGCATATCCCCTGAGAATCATGACCTGGCACGAAATCGTCAACGACAAGGTTGGAGGCACCCCGGTGGCGGTGACCTATTGTCCATTGTGCAATGCGGCCATCGTCTTTGATGCACATGTAAACGGCAAAGAGCTGACTTTTGGCACGACCGGGAAACTACGGAAGTCCGACCTGATCATGTATGACCGGGCGACTAACAGCTGGTGGCAACAATTTGTCGGAGAATCCATTGCTGGAACATATACGGGGCAAAAACTCGCTCTTGTTCCGGTGCGTCTGGAAAGCTGGAAGGAATTCAGGCAACGCCATCCGCAAGGCAAAGTGCTGGTTCCCAACAATGCTGACCTGCGCGACTACGGTCGCAACCCCTATGAGAACTATGATATTTCGGCTCGTCCGTTCCTTTACAGTGGTTCTATGCCTGACGGCATTGAACCCATGTCCCGTGTGGTTGTTGTTCGCCGTGGTAACGAGCAACCCCTTATTCTGAGCCTGGAACTGCTGAGACGTTCTTCTTCGCTTAAAATGGATGGATACCAACTCAATTGGGTAGCCGGACAGGCTTCCGCGCTGCACGACCGTACAATTACCAATGGTCGCGATGTCGGAACGGTCACCGTGCTGCGCGAAAGCGACGGAAAGCATGTGCCTTATGACGTGACATTTGCTTTTGTGGCCCATGCATTTCATCCGGAAATACCAATAAAACAGCAATAAAAACTTTCAGCATTGCGCTTCTTGGCCTATGTGGTTTGCATGAAAATGTTGATTTGTTTTTTGCTAACCGTCGCAATTCTGTCGCCCCGCGCGCAGGCGCAAACACCAGCGCCCCCCCCCCCTCCTGCACCAGCCGTCGGCGGCGGTGATGGAGAACCAGTCGCTCCTTATGACGACAAATTGTTGCGGGTGTCGGAAATTCTCGGTGCAATCCACTACTTGCGCGCATTGTGCGGGGCGCAGGAAGGCAACAAATGGCGCGATATCATGGCCAAAATCGTTGAAACGGAAAAACCAGGGCCTAACCGCCGTGCTCGGCTGATTGCCAGTTTCAACCGCGGATACCGCTCGTTCAGCGCAACTTATGCAGATTGCACCCCCTCAGCACTTTTGGCATCAGAGCGTTATATGAAGGAACCCATCACACTGACTGGCCAAATCACCGCCCGATATGGAAGATAAGTTTAGCGTCTGTGTTAACCCTTTAATAATTTCCGGGCGTCCAGGCGGTTCCAATTTGGGTGATCCGGCGTTAGGTTCTTAACAACTGTTAAGGAGCGGAGGCTCCATTAGGCTGATCTGGAATGTTGCAAGAAACACCCGATAATCTGGACGCACTGATCCGTGAGGAAAAGCACAGGGTCGCTGTAGAGTTTTTCCAGGAGGCTTGGAAAAATGCGGTAGAGGAAGGCATTGAGCCCTCCATTCTTGCTGAATCCGGTATATTTGCGATTTTGAGCCAGTTGCAAAGCCAGGACGGGGATACAGCGGTTGCTGATCTGCTGGCTCAATTGCCAGACCGCCATGAAAGCGGCCATTTCGACGTCAACCGAGTCCTGCAATAACGGTCAGTCGACCCAATAATACTGCTGCATCTTCTTAATTGCGTGTGGACGTGATAAACTGGCGCCTGACAATGAGCACAGGCAGGTTGGCAGGGTTGAGATGGCGTTGGCTCGAAGCGCACATATTGTCGTGAGTGTCCTGATGCTGTGCATGCCGGCAGCAGCACCTTATACTGCGTCGGCGGCTACCAAGGAATTGCGGGAACTACCATCGGGACCACAGAGCAGTCCGCACATGAATGATGTCCTGCCAGCAGGTCCGTCGATCCCAAAGGACGCCCTACCTGACATGGACCCGAGCATTCCAACATCCGAGCCAGAGGCCAACGCCCCCTCTTCAAGTGGTAGGTCCACCGAATTGCCGACGGTATTGCGTGATCTAGACCGGCTGCCGGCTGCTGTTCGCAAGACCCATGAACAGTTGTTACAGGCAGCCAAAAACGCCGATATCGAAGCCTTGCGCAGCTTGATTGGCAGCGGAGAAACGGCCACAAGCCTTTCAATCGGGGGGCTTGAGGGGGATCCGATCGAATTTTTGAAGGAAACGTCGGGAGACGCGGACGGATATGAAGTTCTGGCCATTTTACTGGAAGTTCTTGAAGCAGGTTTTGTGCATGTGGACGCGGGCACAGAAAACGAAATGTATGTCTGGCCCTATTTTTTCGCCTGGCCCTTCGACAAACTGACACCACAGATGAAAGTTGAACTTTTTCGCATTCTGACGGCTGGAGATGTTGAGGATTCCAGAGATTTTGGTGGTTATATCTTCTATCGGGCAGGGATTCGGCCCAATGGTCAGTGGGATTTTTTTGTTGCCGGAGACTGATTGCCACTTTTAGCCGGTGGCACCAGTGACTATGTGTCAGTGATGAAAAAAACCGCCCTCCTCTCATCCCGATCCCTGCTAAAGCTGACCGGTTCTGATGCAATAGATTTTTTGCAGAATCTGGTGACATGCGATGTCGAAACGCTGGCTACCGGTCAAATCACATTCGGCGCATTACTCACTCCACAGGGCAAGATTTTGTTTGACTTCTATTTGCAAAGGCAGAGCGACTGCGTGCTCATGGATGTAGACAGTACACAACTGGAAGCGCTGAAAATGCGTCTCACCTTTTACAAGCTGCGCGCCGATGTAGAAATTATTCCTCCCGACCTTCAGGTCTATGCAAGCTGGGGCGATGCCATCTGCGATGGGACGGTCGACCCCCGCAACAGCGCTCTTGGACATCGCATTTATGCTGAGTCCATGGACACAAACGCGTTGGAAAGTGATTGGAATGACCACCGACTAAGACTTGGCATACCTGCCTCCGGTACAGACTTTGAACTCGGGTCCCTGTTTCCACACGACGCACTTATGGACCAGTTTGAGTTAGGTGGGATTGATTTTTCAAAAGGCTGTTATGTCGGGCAGGAAGTCGTGTCCCGCATGCAACATCGAGCCACGGCCCGAAACCGGTTTGTAAATGTGACGTCACCTTCCGGCACACTTGCACCAGCAGGCACCGAAATCACTGCGGCAGGTAAGAAAATCGGCACAATGGGATCAAGCAATGCAGAGCACGGCTTAGCCCTTGTGCGCATTGACCGCGCTGCCAAGGCTATTGAAAATGGCGATGATTTTCAGCTGGCCAAACAGAAAATTTTACTCGCGCCTGCAGCCTTTACAAAATTTGACTGGCCCACATGAGCAAGCGATCCTCAAACGCCACGCGTGCTTGGCAAAGAATGCTTTCAGGCCGCCGCCTTGACCTGCTGGACCCCTCGCCGCTGGATATAGAGTTGGAAGATGTGGCACACGGGCTTGCCCGAGTTGCCCGCTGGAACGGCCAAACCCACGGCGAACACGCATTTTCTGTTGCCCAACATTCATTATTGGTCGAGCACGTCATGGGTGTGCTCGACGCCTCACTGAACGCACCTGCCCGCTTGTACGGCCTGCTACATGACGCGCCTGAATATGTGATTGGAGACATGATTTCCCCCTTCAAGGCCGTTGTTGGGGGCGCATACAAGGATGTGGAACTGAAGCTGGAAGCAGCCATCCATCTCCACGTGGGTCTGGCAGCCCACCCTGACACAAATCTAAAGAAAGCAATCAAGAAGGCCGACCGTATCCTTGCCTATTTCGAGGCAACGGAGTTGGCGGGATTTGATGACGAGGAAGCGGCAAGGTTTTTTGGCAGGCCAGTTGGAATCACAATTGACGACCTGGACATGAAACCCTTGCCCACAATGTATGCACAAAACGCCTATCTCGACAGACTGAAAGCGGTCATGGATGAGATGTGATGACAAAACTCCATGTCTGCCCATTGTCCGATCTGGTACCGACGCTTGAAGCCAGTCGCGCGCGCTGGATGATCAGCCTGTCTGGCCCCGGAAAATCGCCAAGCCGCCCCAAACAGATTGACCGTAACTTTCTGGCTCTTGAGTTTAATGATATTGCAGAGCCCCGCCCGGGACTTTCACCCCCTTCCCGTGAACATGTCGGTCAAATACTGCACTTCTTGTCGGAGTGGAATGGAGAAGAAGATTTGCTCATCCATTGCTGGATGGGGATAAGCCGTTCAACGGCGGCTGTCGCGATTGCCATGGCTCATCACGATCCTGAGCAGGATATGGTTCAACTGGCTTTGAGCCTGCGTCAGGCCTCACCAACGGCAACACCCAATCCGTTGATGATTTCGATTGCTGATGACATGATTGGGCTGGGTGGCCGCCTTGGCGAGGCCATAGCCTCAATTGGCAGGGGCGAAGAGACTTCGCAAGGGGCACCATTTGTGATGCAGATATTATGACACATCCACATCTTCAGATCGGGCTGCATGCAGCAGTGATTGCGGTTGACGATGAAGTTCCGCTTTATCTGACTGTGGCGGGCAAAAATGCCCGCGGCGAAACCCTCGACGGGCTTCCCTTCGGGCCCTACAAGCCCGGACTGCATCGCACCCTCGATAGTGGGCTGAGAAGCTGGGTTGAAGACCAGACCCGTCTGCGCCTCGGCTATGTGGAACAGCTCTATACGTTCGGCGATATTGGTCGCATGCATGGTGCAGATGACGGATCGGAAAACTTTGTATCTGTTGGTTATCTCGCTCTGGTACGCAAACCGGACGAACAGGTAAGTGTCAACCGTCTTAACTGGAGTTCGTGGTATGTTCATTTCCCCTGGGAGGACTGGCGCGCTGGCCCGCCGGGCTTGTTGACCAATCAACTCATGCCCGCTTTGGCCGATTGGGTGGGAGAAGCCCCCAATGAGCGTTCTTCGATTTCCGGCCTCGACCGGCAAGTGCGGTTCCAACTGGCATTTGGATGCGAACTGCGCGGAAAAACCGTGCCCGCGATTCTGGCTTGGGACGAAGAACGGGTATTGGAGCGCTATGAACTGATGTACGAAGCCGGTATTGTGGACGAGGCCCTGACCGACGGTCAGGTCGAACACCTGAAACTGTCCACCAGTCCCGGTCGTCCTATGCTGCATGATCACCGCCGCATTCTGGCGACAGCCATTGCGCGCCTGCGAGCAAAGCTCAAATACAGACCTGTCGTGTTTGAACTCCTGCGCGAGAATTTTACGCTCACCGAACTGCAGCACACGGTAGAAACCCTTTCGGGCCGCCGCCTTCACAAGCAGAATTTCCGCCGCATGGTTGAAAAAGCCGAGCTTGTCGAACCAACCGGGGCCACCGCTTCGCTTACCGGAGGACGCCCCGCGGCCTATTTCAGGTTTCGCAGGGCCGTCTTGCGAGAACGGCCAGCCCCTGGTTTACGCATTGGCTCAAGAGGGTAAGGTTTTTCCTACCGGATACGGATATCCATGCCGATATCCAATGTCGGGGCGCTCATGGTGATTTTGCTGGTAGAAATCATGTCGACACCGGTTTCCGCAATGTCCTTGACGGTATCAACATTAACATTTCCGGACGCCTCAAGCGGCACCGCCCCGTCGACTATGGCAACTGCCTGACGCAGTTCATCAAGGCTCATATTGTCCAGCATCACGACATCTGGACCGGCTTTCAACGCTTCTCGAAGCTGTTCCAGCGTGTCGACCTCAATCTCGATCTTGACCAGATGACCCGCAAAATTCCGCGCTGACTGAACCGCAGCAGCCACCCCGCCGGCAACCGCAACGTGATTATCCTTGATCAATATGGCGTCGTCCAGACCGTAGCGATGGTTGGACCCACCACCGCATTTTACCGCGTATTTTTCAAAGGCCCGCATACCCGGTATTGTCTTTCTTGTGCAACAAACCACGGCTTTTGTGTGTGAAATGCGGCTCGCAAATTCATGTGTATAGGTGGCGATTCCAGACAGGTGGCAAAGATAATTCAGTGCGACCCGTTCAGCGCTTAGGATTGATCGGGCAGGTCCCGACATGCCGGCAATATCCTGTCCGGGCTTCACCGCATCACCATCTTGAACCAATGGTTTGAAATTCACCTCTGGATCGACCGTCTTGAAAGCTGCTTCGGCGATTGGCATTCCTGCCATTATCCCCTCTTCGCGACAATTCATGAAGACTTCTGCGGTTTTGGCGACGGGGATAGTGGCATCGGTAGTCACATCTCCGGCCAACCCCATGTCTTCCAAGAGCGTTGCACGTACAGCTTCTTGAACCATGACCCTGGACAATGTCGGTAAATTCTTGGTGCTTGATACAGTCGACATGGCTAACTTCCAGTCGACTGTTTGGAATTGTTTGCAAGTAACTCGTCAGCCGCGCGGTTTGCCGCAGCAAGGGTCAGGAAACTGCGGCGTGCCAATTGAGGGTTTTCATCAGGGAAGTCCAAGCGATAATGACCTCCACGACTTTCCTCACGCTGCAATGCAGATACAGCAATCAGCTTTGCTGCAATCAGCGCATTTTCAAACCTTTGACGCTCGTTTTGCCGTTCCAGTTCCACAATTGTTGCCAGGCCCTGCAACATACCCTCGCGGTCCCTGATGACGCCGAATTCATTGCTCATCGTCTTGCGCAATGTTTGCATCGCATCATTATCCTCTGGCGGCTCACCTTGATCGAGTTCCAGACTCTCATGATCTAAGGGATTAACTCGCGATGCAGGTAGCAGACCGTGAATGTCCTCTGCAATTCTCGCGGCAAAGACCACGGCTTCAAGCAGGGAATTTGAGGCCAGACGATTGGCACCATGCGCCCCGGTTGAAGCAACTTCACCACAGGCCCACAATCCGTCCAGCGAAGATCTGCCATTGGTATCGGTCAAAATACCTCCCATGAAATAATGGGCTGCGGGCACAACCGGAATGGACTGCGTCACGGGGTCGATGCCGGCCTGTTTGCAATAGCTGTAAACCGTCGGAAAATCTTGTTCGAAACTGTCACCAATGGTTTTGGTGCAGTCGAGAAACGCTCCCCTGCCCTCTTTCAGTTCAGCAAAAATACCACGCGCCACGACATCGCGCGGTGCCAGTTCTGCATCGAGATGCAGTTTCGGCATGAAGCGATCTCCGGCGCTGTTGACCAGAATAGCACCGTGCCCACGCAGGGCTTCTGTAGCCAGGGGCGACGGGTCTTGCTCAACGTCAATAGCGGTCGGATGAAACTGTACAAATTCCATGTCGGCCAATACAGCCCCGGCACGCGCAGCCATGCCAATCCCACCACCGCGCGCCTCTGAAGGGTTTGTTGTCACCGCATAGAGGTGGCCAACACCACCGGCGGCCATGACCACTGCGCGTGCTGACAATTTGATCTTGTTTGGACCTGTTCCTGCTTCATCGCGGGCAACAACACCCGTTACCTGTTTGCTGGAAGTGAGAATGTCCTGGACCACATATCCTTCGAGCACGCGAATTGACGGAGTTTCTTTCACTGCAGAAACGAGTGCTTCCATGATGGCTTTGCCAGCCCTGTCGCCCTGGACACCGACAATTCGCTTTTCCGAATGGGCCGCCTCACGCGAGACTGCCAGGCGACCTGCAAGATCTCGGTCAAAGGGCACCCCATAGGACAGCAAGTCCGATATGCGGTCTGCCGCCTGGCTGGCCATCAAGCGCGCGATCTTATCATCAACAATCCCTGCACCGGCCTCCAGAGTATCGCTGAGGTGTTTTTCAATCGTATCGGTGGGGGAAATCGCTGCTGCAATTCCAGCCTGCGCCCAAGCCGAAGATGCGCCGCGCCCCAGAGAAGCGGCCGTCAGGACTGTTACCGGACGTGGCGCAAGCTTCAACGCGCAAAACAGTCCGGCAAGTCCGCCGCCGACGATGATCACATCATCGGTACCAGAGGATCCAACCGGCTTCAAAAATGAAAGTTGTTCAGCCATGCACGTTCCTAAAACAGTTCCTCACCGGTTTGTCGCACCGGATCGGGAAAGTCGCGATAGAGGGCAAAGCTTACATCAGCAATGCGCGAATTGACGCTAAAATGCAGGGATTCCGTGTCGCCTTTGCGTGCTGCTGCCAGATTGAAGGCATCATCAAGCTGGCTTAGATTTTCAACCTCGATCATGATGTGAAATTCACCAAGCTCTTTCGGCCCCAATCCTAGTTTACGACGCATCAAACGCCACGACGCAATCTTTCGCTTTGACACCAGATATTCCATGAATTTCGCCATATCATCGGCGAAATCCGTATCCTTTACACCGGGTTTAAGGCTAAAAAAGCCGTGATAAATATCCAACGGTCAGACCAGTCAGTTCTTCAAATTGACCATGCGTTCGACCGCATGACGCGCTTTTTCCGCCATCAACGGGTCCACAACCACTTCCTCTTTCATCTCAAGCAGGCTGTCGAGAATTTTGGGCAGCGTGATCCGCTTCATGTGCGGGCAAAGGTTGCAAGGTTTGATAAATTCAACACCCGGGGCTTGCTGCTGAATGTTTGAGGCCATGGAACATTCGGTAACCAGCAAGACCTTTGCGCCGGGTTTCTGATCCAATGCATAGTCGATCATACCCTTGGTAGAACCGGTGTAATCAGACACGGCAGTTACCTCGGTTGGACATTCGGGATGGGCAATGATCTGGATTTCAGGGTCGGCCTCCTTGTAGGCCATCAATTCATCGGCAGTGAAACGCTCATGAACCTCGCAATGGCCCTTCCATGTGAGGATTTTGACATCGGTCATGTTGGCAACATTTTGAGCCAGGTACTCATCTGGAATGAGCAGCACCTTGTCGACACCAAAACTCTCAACAACCTGAACGGCGTTGGAAGAGGTGCAGCAAATGTCGCTTTCCGCCTTAACTTCTGCAGATGTGTTTACATAGGTGACGATGGGAACACCAGGATTAGCTTCGCGCAATAAGCGTACGTCCTTGCCAGTAATGGAGTCGGCAAGAGAACAGCCAGCTTTCATGTCCGGGATCAGTACTGTCTTTGACGGATTGAGCAGTTTTGATGTCTCCGCCATGAAGTGGACGCCACATTGCACGATAACATCTGTCTCGACCCGCGTGGCCTCCATGGCCAGTTGCAGAGAGTCACCTGATATATCCGCAACACAATGATAGATTTCAGGGGTCTGGTAATTATGTGCAAGAATCGCGGCGTTACGCTGCTTTTTCAGCTTGTTGATCGCATAAACATAAGGCGCGTGAACGGGCCACTCAATTTCAGGAATGTGATGCCTGACCTTTTCATATAAAGGAGCGGTTTCTCGCGCGACTTCCTCGGTGAATTCCAAAGACGGGCGCGGCAGAACTTCAAATTCACGCCCCGAATGGGTCATCACCGAATTGCTCTGGCGCTTAAGTTCGGTTGCAGGCATTTAACTTCTCCTTGGAGACCATCTTCGCGGTCGACTTATACTCAATATGAGTATAACAAGGTCATAAAACAAGTCCGGATGTTTTCCGGACCGGCGGGATACTATGGTATCAATTCCGGGGACACAAGCCTGTCCCCGGCAAGTTCTTCATTTTGTTACATGGCCAAATCAGCTGAAAATGACGCTGACTTCGCCAAAAGTGCTGAATTTGGCGGAATATGTTGTGCCAGCCTGTGCTGGCACTGCTGCCGTGCAGGTGCCGGTGGAGACCCACTCTCCGGCTTTTATCTGCTGGCCAGACTGAGCCAGTGTTTTAGCCAGCCAGACAAGTGAGTTGATCGGATCTCCCATGACGGGTTCGCCATTACCCGTTTGCACAACGGTGCCATCAACCATGGATTCCACCGGGGCAGATGCGAGGTCCTGTTCGGTCCAGTTCGCGACCTCCGGCCCGACAACAAAGGCCACATTTCCGCCGAAGTCCATCGTCACCCCAATTCCATTGCCATAATCGGGATTTCCGATTGTGCGGCCAATAACTTCAATCGCGATATGTAGACAATCTACCGCACCGGTGGCATTTGCAGCGTTGATCTCTTCGCCATTCTCAGGGAAGTTGCGTAACATTTTGAACGCATATTCCGGTTCGCAGGCTCCAACCACCGCAGATTTTGCGAGGGATGCTCCAGTTTCCATCACCCCGGATTCTGCCATTGGGCCATAGAAAGGTGAGCCAATGCCAAATGCATCCTGAGCCGGTTTGTTGGTTGCACCTACTTTCCAACCAACGCTTGGGGAGCCCTGCAGGTCAAAGACGGCTGTTTGAATTGCCATTGCATCTTCCATTGTTGGCGCAGGGTCGGGCCAGGCCATTTGGGTCTGCACAGTTGATTTGCGAGCCGCCACGATTTCGGCGGCCATTTTGGAAACATCCATGGGAATCCCTTCAGATTTCACTCACATCAAAATTTGTGATGTGTTTAATCAAAATTTTTCGCGTGCACATCCCAAAAATTGCAAATAGTTTAGGGGCCGTGAAAGGAATGGCCATGTCAGCACCTATATCTACACAGCAGCGTTTCTGGAATCCTCCCGTTTGGCTGATCGTCGCCTGTGGTTGCGCCATTGCAATGCTGAGTTTTGGGCCCCGTTCGGTCATGGGATTCTTCCAGGTTCCAATGCTCGAACATACTGGATGGAGCTATACAACATTTGGTCTCGCAATGGCCATTCAGAATCTCGCCTGGGGCATCGGGCAGCCGATTTTTGGGGCTGTGGCCGACAAATATGGTGCTTGGCGGATGCTGGCAATCGGCGGATTGACCTATGCGCTGGGCCTTTATCTTAT